>JAZNZH010000001.1:0-46714 GCA_045594845.1 Faecousia sp.
CATTATAAAAGATCGCCAGCGGTGGCTGTTTATCTATACAGCGCAAAACACACCTGCCGGGGGGATGGAATTGGTAGACGTAGTGGACTCAAAATCCACCGCTGGCGACAGCGTACCGGTTCGAGTCCGGTCACCGGCACCACAGGTCCCGGCCCAACAGGGTCGGGACCGCTTTTTTACCGATAACGCAAGGATGTGAGCCTATGGAGATCCTATACAGCGACAGCGCCATCGCTGTCTGTGTCAAGCCGGTGGGACTGGATTCCGAGCACCAGGTGCCCGACGCCCTCTGCCAGCAGTTGGGGGGTGAGATCTTCCCCCTGCACAGGCTGGACAAAAATGTAGGGGGCGTTATGGTCTACGGCCGTACCAAGCAGGCCGCCGCCCGGTTTTCCAAAATGATCCAGGAGGGGCTTCTGGTAAAGGAATATGTAGCCTGCGTTCACGGCACACCGCCCCAGCAAGGTGACTGGGAGGACCTGCTGTTTAAGGACAGCAGAAAAAACAAGGTGTTCGTGGTCAAGCGGATGCGTACCGGGGTAAAGGTCGCGCGACTGGAATTCACACGGCATACAGCCGGTGAGACTTCCCTGGTCAAGATCCGCCTCCACACCGGCCGCTCCCATCAGATCCGGGTGCAGTTTGCCAGCCGGGGCTACCCTCTGGTAGGCGATCACAAATACGGCGCCCGGGACACCGCCGATGCACCCATGCTTTACGCCTGGCGGCTGACCTTCCCCTACCGAGAGGAGCAGCGATGCTTTACTGCCCTCCCCCCTTGGTTTTCTGAATAATGCGGCGCCCCGGGGTTTTGTACAATTTGCACAAAACCCTGGGGCACTTTTTTATCCACTTCATACTTTTTTAATAGATTTTACCTTGAAAATTCTTGCTTCCCTCCGTTATAATGAAGATAAAGAAATGCAATATCTTCTTTTTCGTTTTTCTTACCTCTCTCTTTTCGTGGAAACCCCGATACCGTCTGGTCAACGGTATCGGGGCTTTTCCTATAAAATGGCCTGTTGCAAAAATGCAACAGGCCGTTTTTCTTAGTAGTTTTCTGCCAACAGCTCGAAGTAGCTCTGGGGATGGGCGCAGGTGGGGCACAGCTCCGGTGCCTTGGTGCCGACCATGATGTGACCGCAGTTACGGCACTCCCAGATCTTGACCTCGCTCTTTTCAAAGACCTGCATGGTCTGCACATTCTGCAGCAGCTTGCGGTAGCGCTCCTCGTGGTGCTTCTCCACAGCGGCCACCAGGCGGAACTTGGCTGCCAGTTCCGTGAAGCCTTCCTCCTCGGCAGTCTTGGCAAAGCCCTCGTACATATCGGTCCACTCGTAGTTTTCACCCTCAGCGGCCGCCAACAGATTCTCGGCGGTATCGCCAATGCCTTCCAGCTCCTTGAACCACAGCTTTGCGTGCTCCTTCTCATTTTCCGCCGTCTTGAGGAACAGGGCCGCGATCTGCTCGAAGCCCTCCTTCTTGGCCTTGGATGCGAAGTAGGTGTACTTGTTTCTTGCTTCGGACTCGCCGGAGAAGGCTGCCATCAGGTTCTTCTCGGTCTGGGTACCTGCATATTTATTTGCCATGTCGTTATCCTCCGTTATATAGTTTTGCTAAATCCACTATAGCATAGCCTTCCCCATTTTTCCAGTACTAATTTAATAAAAATACCCCCAAATTCAGGTAGCCGGCGAAGGACACCCAAATGATGTACGGCAGCAGCAGGTCTCCGGCTTTTTCATCGATACGGGTGAACAGCCGCATGGTAATATAGACCAGCCCCCACAGGACCAGCAGGATCCAAAACGCCGTCAGTCGCCATTCCAGCCCAAAAAACACCAGCGGCCACAGGAAATTCACCGCAAGCTGTGCCCCGTAGAAGATCAGCCCTCGGCGGATCTCGGCTTTATCCCCATCGGAGGTCAGCACCCGGTAGCTGGCGTAGCCCATAAGCAGGTACAAAATCGTCCAAACCACCGGGAACACCCATCCCGGCGGTGCCAGGGGCGGCTGGTCCAGGGTGGCGTACTGGGCCATGCCGCCTCCGGAGATCAAGGCCGACAAGGCTCCCACCCCCAAGGGGATGGCCAAGCAGATCAATAATTTTTTCCATTGGATTTTCATATACGATCCCTCCCCTACTACTGTAGTTTCCCAGGGGAGGGCTTATCCATCGAATTTGGTATTGCATAGAGTTTTTTTATTCGGTATAATATAAAAAACGAAGAAAGGCGGTATTCCTATGAAACCCACTGTATACTTCACCCGGCAGATCACACCCCAATCCGTTTTGAAGCTATATCAGCTTTTGGGCATTACCCTGGAGGGAAATGTAGCCCTGAAGGTCCATTCCGGTGAGCCGGGCAATCAGAACTTCCTGCGTCCTGAATTCTGGAAGCCGGTAGCAGACTATGTGGGCGGCAATGTAGTGGAATGCAATACTGCTTATGAGGGCGCACGGAACACTACCCAGCGGCATATCGCCACCTTCAAAAAGCATGGCTGGAGCGACCTGTATACAGTAGACCTGCTGGATGCAGAGGGCCCCGATCTGGTGCTGCCTATCCCCCAGGGAAAGGTGATCCGGGAAAACTACGTGGGCAAGGATATTGAGAACTACGACAGCACCTTGGTGCTCTCCCACTTTAAAGGTCATCCCATGGGCGGCTTTGGCGGCGCCATCAAGCAGCTGTCCATCGGCTTTGCCTCCGGCTACGGCAAAAAGTTTATCCACGGCGCCGGTTCCACGGAAGATTTCTGGAATGCGGATCACGACAGTTTCCTGGAGTCTATGGCAGATGCCGCAGCTTCCGTGGTGGAGTATTTCGGCGGCAATGCGGTGTATATCAATGTAATGAAGAATATGAGTGTGGACTGCGACTGCTGCGCCAAGGCAGAGGATCCCTGTATCGCTGATATCGGTGTACTGATCAGCGAAGATCCCATCGCCATCGACCAGGCCTGTGTGGATCTGGTTTACGCCAGCAATGACCCCGGCAAGAGCCATTTGATCCAGCGTATCGAAAGCCGCAACGGCATCCATACCATTGAGGCAGCCGCTGCTTTGGGGTTTGGCAGCAGAGACTACGAACTCATTTGCATTGACTAAATAAAAAGGGTGTGCATTTGTGCACACCCTTTATCTTAGCCGTTGACCAATTTCAGAATATCATCCTTGGGACGCAGGCCGATCATCTTTGCCACGGGCTGGCCGCCTTCCATCACCACCAGAGTGGGGATGCTGGCAATACCGAATTTTCGGGCCAGGTCCGGGCACTGATCCACATCGATTTTCGCCACATAGAAGCTGTCGTTCTCTGCAGCGATCTCTTCCAGTGTGGGAGCCAGCATCTGGCAGGGACCGCACCAGGTAGCCCAGAAGTCCAGCAATACTTTCTTGTCTGCGGCTTCTACCAAGGTTTGATAATTGGTATCGGTTACGTGTAAAATATCCATAAGATCACTCCTTTGTGTTTTTCTTTATTATACCCGCTTCTTTAGAAGGACGCAATGGGGGAGAGGAGAGAAAAATATGGCGTGTAATTGTGCAAATTGTGGAAACTGTGAGGGCTGCGGCAAGAGCCTTACCGTTACAGACCGGGAATTGGAATTGTTGGAAATGTTCGGTCAGATCCCTTTTTGGCCGGTGGCCCGCAAGGCAGATGATATGATTCCGGTGTTTCCGGAGGATTCCAGAGAGGAGACCAGTCTTGCACTGCAGTGCCTGGAGAAGAAGGGTCTGATCAGCATTGATTACGACGGCCCTCTGAATGGCACAGATCCCCGGCAGTACGGCGCTTACCCGGTGCGGGGAAGTATGGCGCTGACGGCCAAGGGGCAGTGGGTGCTGGAGACTGCACAGATCCAGGGAATCGGAGAGTAAATGGGTAAAATGCATAAATGCCGTGTTGACGAATTCCTTTGTCGACACGGCATTTGTTGGTATTTTACATAAAAAAACGGAGAGGTTTTGCAATAAAATGTCAAAAGACACTTGCAAAATGTGCAAAAGGTGTATATAATAACAGTACATTTTTGTGGAATACGCATTTGTGCATAATTTTGCAGGAGGTCCTACAGATGTCCAATAATGTATACCAAAGTGTGATTTTGCAGCTGCGCGATACCAGCGACCGCGGTTTTGGCGTGGTGGATTCCGAAGGCTATGTCATTGCCAGTACCGACCCTTCTCAGTTGGGTGAGCGCTGGAGTGATGTGCTGGTGAAGATCAATAGTGCCAACGACCAGATCATTACTTTCGGCCAGCGGACATTCCGCTCTGTGATCGGCAGCACCGGTTTTTTGGAGTACGCTGTGTTCTGTACCGGCGAGGATGAGCATGCAAAAGTATGCTGCGGACTTGCCTGCGTGGCAGTGAATAATGCGAGAATGTTCTACGAAGAAAAGCACGATCGCGGCACTTTCGTAAAGAACATCATTATGGACAATATCCTTCCCGGCGATATTTACATCCGGGCCAAGGAGCTGCATTTCGCAACGGATGCTCCCAGAGCCGTATTTTTGGTGCGTCAGCTGGGCCACGGCGATGTGGCAATGGTGGATGTGCTGCATAACCTCTTCCCGGATCAGATGCAGGACTTTGTTATCAGCATCAACGAGACCGATGTGGTGGTAGTCCGTCAGCTGCAAGATGGGGACAAGCCTGAGAAGATCGCTCATCAGATCGAGGACACCCTCCATAAGGAGCTGTATATTAAGACCGTGATCGGTATTGGCACTGTGGCAGAGCATCTGCGTGAGCTGGCTGATTCCTATAAGGACGCCCAGACTGCCATCGATGTGGGCAGAGTGTTCGACACGGAAAAGAGCGTCATCAATTATGAGAATCTGGGTATCGGACGTCTGATCTATCAGTTGCCCACTACCCTGTGTGAGATCTTCCTGACCGAAGTGTTTAAGAAGAATTCCATCGATTCTCTGGATCAGGAGACCTTGTTCACCATCAATAAGTTCTTCGAAAATAACCTGAATGTGTCTGAGACCTCCCGTAAGCTGTTTGTGCACCGCAATACCCTGGTGTACCGTCTTGAGAAGATCAAGAAACTGACCGGCCTGGATCTTCGGCAGTTTGACCACGCCATTGTTTTCAAGGTGGCGCTGATGGTCCATAAATATCTTTCTACACGGGAAGTTCGATGAAATATTGTCTTGAGCCGCACGGACAGTGCGGCTCAAAGTCGTATTCTCAGGGGGGAATTTCCAGTGAATTTCGCCCCCGTTTCCATTGACATAAAGACCGAAATATGTTACAATTTGGTTACACTATTTAGGAGCAGATAGAAATGATTGAATTTAACGACGTACATATGTCATACAGCAAGGACACCCACGCGCTGCGAGGCGTGTCTATGCAGATTGAAGACGGTGAATTTGCTTTTTTGGTTGGCCCTTCCGGCTCCGGCAAGTCCACCATTATCAAGCTGATTACCGGTGAACTACATCCCACCTCCGGTTCTGTCCATGTTAACGGCTATTCTCTGGAGAATATCCGCAAGCGGGAGATTCCCTACCTGCGCCGCACTGTTGGCGTTGTATTCCAGGATTTCCGCCTGATCGAGAATAAGACGGTTTATGAGAATGTGGCATTTGCCATGCGCGCCATCGGCGCCGGCACCAAGGAGATCAGTGAGCGTGTGCCGTATATTTTGGAGCTGGTCGGCCTGGAGAATAAGAGCCGCCGCCATCCCAATGAGCTTTCCGGCGGTGAGCAGCAGCGTCTTGCCATTGCAAGAGCGCTGGTGAACAACCCCTCCACCATTATCGCAGACGAGCCCACCGGAAACCTGGACCCTGCCCGCTCTTTGGAAATTATGAGCCTGCTGCAGGAGATCAACAACCTGGGCACCACCATGCTGATCGTTACCCACGAAAAGAGCCTGGTGCGGCAGCTTCATAAGCGCGTGATCGCAATCAACGATGGCCAAGTGGTCAGTGACGGAATGGATGGGTACTACTGATGAAAGTAAATAATATCGGCTATTTGATTAAAGAAGGCCTGCGGGGAATGTTCCGCCACGGCTTTATGTCTTTTGCTGCAGTGCTGGTCACTGTGGCCTGCCTTCTGATCGTGGGCAGCTTTGCTTCTCTGATCCACAACCTGAACATTATGGTTGCGGATCTGAACGAAACCAATAAGGTCCTTGCGTATGTGGATGAGGAGCTGACCGACGATCTGGCAAAGGCCATCGGCACCCAGATCAACCGGATTGATAATGTCAAGCAAGCCACCTTCAAGCACCGTGCAGAGGCACTGGAGGAGTTTATTGCTGAGTATGATAATCCCGCCGCTTTCGACGGCACCGATGCGGATACCTTTGAGCACCGTTTCATCGTGGTGCTCCACGACAACCGTCAGCTGAGCAAAACCGTTAAGGAGCTCAAAGCCATCGACGGCGTGGTGGACGTGGTGGCCTTCGACGAACTGGCAAAAGGTTTTTCCACTCTGCAGGATGCGCTGCATGTGGTGTCCTTTGTGGTCATCGGTGTGTTGCTGATCGTCAGCCTGCTGATCATTTCCAATACTGTCAAGCTGGCAATGTACGACCGCAGAGAAGAGATTTCTATTATGAAGATGGTGGGCGCCACCAACGGCTTTATCCGTCTGCCCTTCGTGGTGGAAGGCTTTGTGCTGGGTATGCTTTCCGCGGCAGTCGCTTTCTTCCTTACCTGGTTGCTGTATAACGGCATGGTAGCCCGGATCGGCAATATGGATACCCTGAACCTGTTTAGTTTCGTGCCCTTTACCGAGCGTAAGCTTTTGGTGCCTATGCTGACCACATTTATCGGCGCCGGTCTGTTTGTCGGCGTTTGCGGCAGCTGGACCTCGATCCGGAAATTTATGGATGTTTAAGTTTACCCACGCATATTGGAGGCAATAATGGATAAAAGAAAATGGATTGTGTCCTTCCTGGCAGCACTGCTGGTCATCGCTATGGTGTTCGGCTTTGCGGTGTCCTTCCTGCCGGTGCTGACTGTGCCGGTTGAAGCAGCTAAGGGTTCTTCCCAAATCCAGCAGGAGATCAATGACCTGGAAGCAAAGAAACAGGAAGCACAGAGTAAATTAGATGCGCTGAAGCTGGAAATCGATAAGCATATGACCGAGTTCCAGCAGATCAAGGCAGAAAAGGAATATATCGACCAGGAAGTGGCGCTGCTGAGTCAGCAGATATATGCTATCAACGAGCAGATCACTGCATACAGCAAAATGATTGCTGATAAGCAGGAGGAACTGTCCGCAGCGGAAAAAGATCTGGAGACGCTCCAGGCCAAGAATAAAGAGCGCCTGCGTGCCATGGAAAAACACGGCAAACTCTCTTACTGGTCTGTGATTTTCAAGGCTAACAATTTCATCGATCTGTTGGATCGGCTGAGAATGGTCAATGAGATCCAGGAAAGCGACAAAAAGTGCATCGAGCAGCTTTGTGTTGCACTGGAGACGGTCACCCAGGCAAAGGCAGATCTGGAAGAGGGCAAAGCAGAGCTGGTAGCTGTGGAAGCAGAACTGCAGGCAACCCAGGAGGCTCTGAAGCCCAAGCAGGCTGAAGCAGAGCGCCTTTTGGCTGAGATGGTGGCCAAGGATGAGGAGTTCCGGGCATTGAAGGAGCAGGCCGAGGAAAGTCTGAGCACCGTTAAGCTGGAGATCGTAGAGAAGAAAGAAGAGTACGACGCAGCCAAAGAGCGGGAGTATCAGGAATGGCTGAAAGCCCAGCAGAATGTGGGCCGCCCCAATACTGTGGACGGAGTCACCTGGGTGGTTCCTATCAACTACACTTATTTCTCCAGCCCCTACGGCGAGAGATGGCATCCCGTATACGGCGGCTGGCGTATGCACCACGGCGTGGACCTGTCCGCACCTACCGGCACACCGATTATCGCAAGCCGTAACGGTGTTGTGAACTATGTTGGCTATGAGGCTGGCGGTGCAGGTAACTATGTAAACATCGACCACGAGGACGGCTTTGTTTCTCGCTATATGCATATGACCCATTACATCGTGTCCGCCGGTGACTATGTCTATGCCGGCCAGGTGATCGGCTATTGCGGTTCTACCGGCGCATCTACCGGTCCCCACCTGCATTTCGGTATTTACTATAACGGCAGTTCTGTAAATCCGGCACTTTACATCGATATTTAAGCATCCGTTCCCACAGTCTCCGGACTGTGGGAACAGTCTCATTTTATAAGGGGATGGAATTATGAAGAAGAAACTGTTTGCGCTGCTGTTTTTCATCGCCAGCAATATTGTGACCGCCCTTTTGGTGGCCGGTATTTTGGTGTTTGCGCTGTTGCCGAATCGTACCGATAAGCTCAGCCAACTCAAAGAGCTGATCATGACCGAGTTTGTGGAAGAGTGCGACGAGACGAAACTGGAGGATGCAGCTGCGGCGGCTATGGTAGCAGCTACCGGTGACCGCTGGAGCTATTATATTTCTGCCCAGCAGTACGAAGAGTTGATGAGCAGCCAGAATAACAGTGACTATGTAGGTGTAGGTATCACCATCACCCAAACAGACAAGGGCATCCAGATTGTTTCCCTTGATCCCAACGGTTCTGCCGTGGAAGAAGGCGTGCTCCCGGATGATATTCTGGTGGCAGTAGACGGCAAGGATGTTACCGAGATGACTACAGGACAGATTGCAGATCTGATTCTGGGTGAGGAAGACACCAAGGTGACCCTGACAGTTCAGCGGGGTAAGGAAAAGCTGAACTTTCAAGTGACCCGCCGGATGATCCCTGTGATCGTGGCCAAGGGTGAAATGCTGGAAGGCAACATCGGCCTGGTCACCATCAAGAATTTTAACAATAAGTGCGCAGCCGAGACCATCGCAGCCATCGATAAATTGGTGGAGGACGGCGCGAAGGGTATCGTGTTCGATGTCCGCGGCAACCCCGGCGGCAGTGTGGAGGAGTTGTGTCAGGTGCTGGATCATATCCTGCCTGAGGGCGCGCTGTTCCGCAGCCAGGAGCGGGGCGGCGAGGAAGAAGTTCGCAAGTCCGATGCAGATCATATCGACCTGCCGATGGCGGTAATCGTCAATGCGGAGAGTTATTCTGCCGCAGAGTTTTTTGCAGCAGCCCTGGCGGAATACGACTGGGCGACGGTTGTAGGCGAACAGACAGTGGGTAAGGGTTATTACCAGTATACCTACCGGTTGAACGACGGCTCTGCAGTTGGTCTTTCCTCCGGCAAGTATTTTACCCCCAACGGCGTAAGCCTTGCAGAGCAGGGAGGACTGACTCCGGATGTACAGCTGAAATTAACTGAGGAGCAGGTGAAACTTCACAGCTACGGTCGGTTGAAGCCTGCAGAGGACCCCCAGATCCAGGCAGCTGTGGAGGCGCTGGAAATTCCTTAAGGGAAATGTTCCCAAAATGCGGAAAAGTTCCTTGACTATCCGGAACTGTTCTACTATAATGTTATGAGATATCGAAATTTTTACCAAGAAAGGGATTTTAGATATGGCAAAGGAATTTAAGATTACAAGCCTGCGTCTGGCAGACCTGGAAAAGGAACTGAACTACCTCAAGACTACCCGTGAGCGCGAGATCGCAGCAATGATCGCAGAAGCCCGCTCCTACGGTGACCTTTCCGAAAACTCCGAGTACGATGCAGCCAAAAATGAGCAGGCAAAGCTCTATGGCCGTATTGCTGAAATTGAGGACATCCTGTCCCACGCTGTGATCATCGAGGATGAGAACGAGCTCAATGGCCGCGTCGGCCTGGGCTGCACTGTTACCGTCCTGGATGAGGAGACCGGCGTAGAGACCAGCTATAAGATTACCGGCTCTCAGGAAGCCAACCCCATGCAGGGCAAGCTCTCTGATGACTCTCCCTTTGGCCGCGCCGTTGTGGGCAAGTCCATTGGTGATACCTTCGTCGTGAACGCACCCTCCGGCTCTTACCGCCGCAAGGTCGTCAATGTAACAAGAGAGGGCTAATATGGCAAAGTTTGTACCGCAGGCAGAATTGCCTGTATCTGAGCAGGCTCAGATCCGCCGCGAAAAGCTGGCGGCACTCCAGGGCGAGGGCCGTGATCCCTTCCTGCAGACAAAGTTTGATTTTAACGCCGACTCCGCCGCTATTAAGGCAGACTATGAGGGCTACGAGGGCAAGATTGTTAAGGTTGCCGGCCGACTGATGAGCAAGCGCGGTCAGGGCAAGGTGATGTTCTGCGACCTGCAGGACTGCACCGGTCGTATCCAGCTGTTCGTGAAGATCGACGAGCTGGGCGAAGAAGAATACAACCGCTTCAAGAAGAACGACATCGGCGACATCGTAGGCGTCGAGGGCGAGGTATTCAAGACCAAGACCGAGGAGATCTCTGTCCGGGCAAAGACTGTGACGCTGCTTTCTAAGTCCCTGCTGCCTCTGCCCGAAAAGTTCCACGGCCTGACCGATAAGGAGATCCGTTTCCGTCAGCGCTATGTGGATCTGATGGTGAACCCTGAGGTCAAGCGCAACTTTGTGATCCGTTCCCAGTTCATCAAGTTTATGCGCAAGTATCTGGACGACCGGAACTATATCGAGGTAGAGACCCCCGTGCTGAACACCATCGCCGGCGGCGCATCTGCCCGTCCTTTTATCACCCACCACAACACCCTGGATATCGATATGTATATGCGTATCGCCACCGAGCTGCCCCTGAAGCGGCTGATCATCGGCGGTATGGACCGGGTGTATGAGATCGGCCGTATCTTCCGTAACGAGGGTATGGACCCCAAGCATAACCCCGAATTCACTTCCGTGGAGCTGTATCAGGCGTATGCCGATTTTCACGATATGATGGATATCTGCGAGGGCATCATTTCCGGTGCTGCCAAGGAGATCCTGGGTACTTACGAGGTGGAATGGCTGGGCGAGAAGATCAATCTGGCTCCCGGCTGGCGCCGTATGACTATGGTGGAGGCCGTTAAGGAGTATGTGGGTATCGACTTTGGCGCGATTTCCGACGACGCTGAGGCCGTGGCTGCTGCCAAGGCAAAGGGTGTGGAGCTGGCCGATGCCGCAGAGAAGACATGGGGCAATGCGCTCTATGCTTGCTTCGATCAGAAGGTAGAAGAGCATCTGATCCAGCCTACCTTTATCACCATGTATCCTGTTGATGTTTCACCGCTGACCAAGCGCAGCCCCGAGGATCCTCGCCTGACCGAGCGTTTCGAGGCCTTTATCTGCCACAGCGAGATGGGCAATGCCTACTCCGAGCTGAACGACCCCATCGATCAGAGAGGCCGTTTTATGAAGCAGGTGGAGCAGCGTGAGCGCGGTGACGACGAGACCGAGATGCTGGATGAGGATTTCCTCAATGCCATGGAATACGGCATGCCTCCCACGGGCGGTATGGGCATTGGCATCGACCGCTGTGTCATGCTGCTGACCGGCGCCGACACCATCCGCGAAGTCATCCTCTTTCCAACAATGAAGCCCCTGGACTAAAATTAAAAGGACTATGACATCTGTCATAGTCCTTTTTGCATGCGATATTAGAATTATAATGCATTCATCATAATTAAGAAATACGCAACCATTCCGATTATAGTTAAAACAGTGAAGAATAAAACGCAGTTTTTAATTGTTTTAATCAAACTTAATTGCTTGTATGTAAGATACTCTCTTATTTCAGATTCAGATAAATCTGTTTCGTAAATTGTATAAAACTCACTTGTAGATGTTTCACCTGTGTCATAAACGTAAGCAAAGATACCTTCTGGGAGAGTCCCACCATCCTTTAACAATTTTTGGTATTTCTTATTTTCTTGTTTTGCACAAGGGATTTTTTGCAGCAAATCAAATTCAAACTTGTGAGTGCGCAACTCATCTCGTAGGTTAATTTTTTCTTTTGCCATTATTCATACCTCCATTTCTTTATGTTCTTGTTTTACCACAATTTTACCACAGATTTCAACCAAATTAAAGGAATTTATAAGAAGAAATAAGAACTTTCCAAAATCCTTTTACCACGGTTTGACTTAAAAGGACTATGACATCTGTCATAGTCCTTTTTGTTATATAAAAGCCACCTCTACGATGGAAGAGGGACAGTTAACCCAGAATGGCTCTGTCGCTGGAGAATTCCCGGCCGCTTGCCTGTGCAAACAGCTTCAAAAGATCTTCCACCGTTAGTTTTTTCTTTTCTTCACTCTCCACATCCACAATAATATGGCCGTCCTGCATCATAATCAGCCGGTTGCCATGTGCAATGGCATCGCGCATATTATGGGTGATCATCAGGGTAGTCAGGCGGTTTTCGGTTACGATCTTATCGGTGATCTCCAGCACTTTGGCTGCTGTCTTGGGATCCAATGCCGCGGTATGCTCGTCAAGCAGGAGCAGCTTAGGCTTATTCATAGAAGCCATCAGCAAGGTGACTGCCTGCCGCTGACCGCCGGAGAGAAGACCCACCTTAGTGGAAAGCCGCTCTTCCAAACCAAGATCCAGTATTTTCAGCAGTTCCCGGAAATACTCCCGGTCTGCCTTGCGGACACCTCGTACTAAACGCCGCCGGACACCCCGCTTGGAAGCAATGGACAGATTCTCAGCGATCTCCATATCCGGAGCAGTACCCTTCATCGGGTCCTGGAATACCCGGCCCAGGAATTGAGCGCGCTTGTGTTCCGGCATATTGGTAACGTCCACGCCGTCGATCTCAATGGTGCCAAAATCCGGCTTCCATACACCGGCAATGGCGTTCTGCAGGGTGGATTTACCGGCGCCGTTGCCGCCAATGACGGTAACAAAATCGCCCTCTTTAATGTGCAGATTTAGGCCGTCCAGAGCAGTTTTTGCGTTGACAGTGCCGGGGTTAAAGGTCTTTTGCAGATTGGTGATCTTAAGCATTGCCGTCACCGCCTTTCGTTGCTGCGGGACGCAGATCTTTTTGCCTGGTCAGATACTTACCCTTGAGATAGGGCACACCAAGGAACAGCGCCACAATAATAGCAGACAGCATTTTCAGATAGTCGGTTTTAAGACCCAACAGAATCACGAAGTTATATACGATATAGTAGACGATACCACCGCCGACAACACCGATCAGACTAACCACAAAATTCGGCTTGATCTTCAGAGAAACGGACAAGCCGATGAAGATAGCGGCAAGGCCGATCACGATGGCACCTCTGCCGTCATTGATGTTGGCAGAACCCTTATATTGGGCAAGAAGCGCACCGGCCATTGCCACAATGCCGTTGGCGATTGCAAGACCGATCACCTTGTTCCGGTTCACATTCACGCCTTGTGCCCGGCTCATATCCGGGTTGTCACCTGTAGATTTCAGTGTTAAGCCCACTTCTGTATAGAAGAATTTGTAGAGGGCAAAAATTGTGATTGCAACTATGATCACCAAGGTGAGCATGGCGCTGTTATTGTTGCTCATATGCACCAGCAAATGATTGGCCCGGGGATCAATGGGCAGCAGTGACTTGCCGTTCAGAATCAGCAAATTCACAGAATACAGCATCAGCTGGGTCAGAATACCTGCCAGGATAGAGGGGATACCCAAGCCCGTATGGAGCAGTCCGGTGACAATGCCGGTCAATGCACCTGCCAGCAATGCGGCCAGCAAGGCCAACCACGCAGGCACGCCTAAAGAAAGTAATACCGCGCAGACACAGCCGCCGGTGCAGATAGAGCCATCTACAGTCAAATCCGCAATATCCAAAATTTTATAGGAGATATAGACGCCAATGGCCATCAATCCCCAAATGAGTCCTTGTGCCACCGCTCCGGGCAGCGCGTACAGAAAAGCCATAATTACCTCTTAAAAGAAAATTATTCAGCGGGAACTTCGATGCCCAGCTTTTCACACAGATCCTTGTTGTAGGAAACGGTGGGAGTCAGTGTCTTGACCTGGAAATCAGCAGGGGACTTGCCCTCCAAAAGGATCTGGGCTGCCATCAAACCGGTTTCGTATCCCAGCTGGTAGTAATCGATGGAAAGAGAAGCATAGCAGATGGTGCCACCATAGCTGGTGTAAACGGGAACCTTCTTTTCGGTGCAGATGGTACCTACGATAGAGTCGTTGGCTGCCACTGTGTTGTCGGAAGGAATGTAAACAGCCTTCACCTCACCGGCCATTGCGGTGGTCAGTGCCTGCAGCTCGGTAGTCTCAGAAAAGGTGTATGCTTTGACAACGATGCCCTTGTCGTCGAACAAGGCCTTCACAGCCTCATACTGGATCTTGGAATTGGATTCGTTGGAGCAGTACAAGACACCAACCACATCACCGGAGACCAGATCCAAGGTATCGATCATCATTTGGGCCTGCTCTGCAAAGGGAACTGCATCAGAGGTGCCGGAAACGTTCGCGGGGATGTTACCTGCAAAGGTGTCGGCGTAATCCGTAACGGATGTACCAAGAACAGGAATGGAAGTGGTTGCATTGGCGGCAGCCAATAGGGCGGGGGTGGCGTTTGCCATGATCAGGTCAACCTGCTTTGCGGTGAAGGTGTTGACTACGGTGGTGCACAGGTCAGCTTCACCGGCGACCTGGGAGTCGATGTTGACAGTCTTGCCGGCTTTTTCGGCCTCGGCAGTTAATGCATCGGTAAAACCCTGTGTTGCTTCATCCAAAGAGGGGTGTACCATCAGCTGGCAGATGCCAACATTCAGTTCCTTTTTGCCTGCACAGCCGGACAGAGCTGCTGTCAGCATCACCAGTACCAGTGCCAATGCGAAAATCTTCTTCATAACTATTTCCTCCATTTGTTTGTTGAATAAAAAACGTCCCTGTATCAAAATACAGGGACGTAAGTTTACGCGGTACCACTCTGCTTTATATATCCTTCACAGGATATATCTTATCAACTTCGCAGCCAAAAACACAATGGTAAACAAAAAACGTCCCTGAAAAACAGGGACGTAAAATTACGCGGTACCACTCTGTTTTGACCCAGCCTTACGGCAGGATCCTTATTAGGCCTAAAAAGTCTTAGCGATGTAACGGTCGCACCCGTTGTGCCTACTGACAGTTCAACACACTGCTCGCAAAATGAACTTCATCAGACTCCAAGCTATTGCCTTGCACCATCCGGCAACTCTCTGCAGCCCTCGTTCTGACTACTCTTTTTGCTCAAACGCATTTTGCATATAAATGTTAGAGTCATCATATCACTACAAAGTCCGTCTGTCAAGTACTTTTGTAAATTACCTGAAAACAAATTTTGCAGCAGCTTTATCTGTAAAGAAAAGCCCCCTCTGTATATACAGAGGGGGCTTTGTAACAAATGTATCAGGACAGACCGCACTGTTGCTTGATAATCTCCACGATCTCTTTTGCTGCGGTGCCTTGTTCCTTACAGCCACGGGCTTCCAGGAACTCTTTATTCTTCTTAGAGAATGCTTCCTGATCAAAGGACAGAACATTCGCTTCCATCTCATCGTTGGTCTCAGCGATGGGGAAGGGGGTGTCGGACAGGGGATAGTAGAAACCGCGCTCCTGGTCGTAATCACTCAAATCAGGAGTGTACAGGAAGGAGGGACGGTCTGTAAGCATAAAATCACAGATCCAGCTGGAGTAGTCGGTTATGCCCACGTCTGCAGCAACCATCAGTTCCTGAATATCCGGATAGGCAGTGGCGGAGAGTAGTCTCTCGTCTGTTGCCATAACCTTACCAAACTGTTTCTTGGCGCGCTTGACCTTGAAATGGTAGCGGTTCAGCAGCACCCAATCGCCACCAAAACGCTTTTCCAGCGCATCCAGGAAACGGGAATGATCCAGGTCGTAGATGTCAGATTGATCCTTGTTACGGAAGGTGGGCGCATAGAGTGCAACCTTTGCACCCTTGGGGATACCGAAGTACTCAAAGACCTTCTTCTTAATCTGTGCTTTGGTCTCGTCATCAGCAAAGAGAATATCGTTTCTGGCGTGACCCAGCTCCAAAATCTTGTTTTTGGGCCAGTGGGTCTTACGGTACAAGTCGGTTTCAAAGGTGCTGTTGGAAATGCAAACGTCCGCATAGCGGGCATTCAGACTTGCGGAGAAGGCCCAACGGCGGCTCTTCACATCTTCCTTGCCCATACGCTTCAGGCCGAAGGAGCCGTGCCAGTTCTGGATATAGAACTGATTTTTCTTCTTGGGCATAGGGTTCCAGGTGAAGCCGAAAGCGTTGTCAATCCAGACCTTGGAGGTAGCAATTTCTTTAAAGAAGGGCTTGGTACCACGGACAACCATCTTCATATTTTCGGGGAAGGTGGCTCTTGCTGCCGGGCTCTTCAGCTGTGCGGTTTTCACGCACCATACCATTTCCACCGGCAGTTCCTGTCGAAGGATCTCCTCGCAAATATACTTGGGGTTGCAGGAGTAGGTGTGGCTGAAGGTCATAAAGATGATTTTGTTATTCTTAACCTTGGAGGTGTAGGCTGTCCAGTAGCGAGCAGGCATAGCTGCTGCCAGGGTCAGAACCTTGCGGGCGCGGGAATATAGGCGCTTACAAGCAATAATGGATTTTTTTACCGGGGGGTACTTTGTAACCCGGCGCACACATTTACGAAAAATGTTCATTATATCGCTCTCTCTATTTCATAAATTCGTCGTAGGCATCCATTACGGTCTGAGTATTACCGTACTGCATTATTTCGCCGTCGTTGAGCCACAAAGCCTTGTCGCACAGATCCAGAATAGTTTTCCGGTCGTGGGATACGATCACCACGGTGCGGTCTTTGTGAGAAATAAGCTCTTTCATTTTCTGGTAACTCTTTTTCTTGAAGCGGGCATCGCCAACACTGAAGACTTCGTCGATCAGGATGATATCTGTTTCCAAAATAGCGGTAATGGAAAAAGCCAATTTGGAGTACATACCGCTGGAATAGGTACGTACAGGGGAGTCAATGAATTTTCCCAGTTCGGAGAAGTCAATGATTTCATTCATTTTGTCCCGAACCTGTGCCTCGGTGAAACCCAGGAGCATACCGGACAGCAGGATGTTGTCCCGGCCGGAAAGTTCCTTCTGGAAACCAATACCGATGGCCAACAGGGAAACGGTGTTGCCATGCAGATCTACTGAGCCGCTGTTAGGGGAGAAGATACCGGCGATTGAACGCAGCAGGGTAGATTTACCGCTGCCGTTTTTGCCGATCAAACCCAGGATCTCGCCCTTTTCCACCTTGAAGCTGACATTTTTTACCGCTTCGTGGTAATTCACAGCCCGTCTTTTCTTAAAAGAGAAGAGGTTGTGACGGATGGAATAGGATTTCAGGCCCCGATAGCTGATGCTCAGGTTTTTAACTTCGATTGCACATTCACTCATAGCTAAAATACCTATTAAATAGCCTTCACATAACTGTTTTCTTCTTTGTAAATCTTCCGCACGCCAAAGATTGCCAGCAACAGGCTGACGGCAAACCAGCCGAACAGCAGCCAGCAATTGGGGGTGGTCTTATAAATCAGACACTGGCGGAAGGATGTCATCAAAAACGCAATGGGATTGATTCGATTCAAAATGCTGCCCCAGACAGGAATCTTGGATTCGATGTTGTAGAAAACGCCGGTAACATAGAACAAAAAGCGCAGCGCAATGGAGGTCACATTGCTCAAATCTTCCACATAAACACCGAAGTGCATTAAAAAACATGCACAGCCAAAGGAAAACAGCACCAGGGTCATCACAATGGGAATCACGAAAAACACATTCCAGGAAAGTGTGACCTCATAGAAGATCATCATAATAACCACAATGCCGAAGGAAATCAGCATTTTGAAGCCATTGACCCACATTTTGGTGACAATCAATACATATTTTGGGAAATAGACTTTGGAGACTACAGGCTTGTTGGCCTTTACGATCTTGATGCTTTGCAGCAGAGTGCGGTTAAAGAAATCCCAAATAGTCAGACCGATAAAAATGTATACCGGAAAGAAGGGTTCCTTGGAACCGAACACATAGCCGAAAATAAAGGTGTAGATCAGCATAAAGCACAGAGGATCCAGTACCCACCAAATCCAGTTCAGGTAGGAGTTGGCAACTTCGGATTTCAGCTGCGCTTTTGCAGAGACCATGCTGTAGCCCCAATATTTACGAATATCCGTAGAAAAACGTTTTAACATAAAAATGCCTCGTTATTCTGTAATTACGCCTTGCTGGCTTGGAGTATGATGGTCATACGGTCCATATCACCGGGGGTGGTGAGTTTAAAGTTGTTCTCATCACCGGGGACGGGATGGATCTTCCAGCCGTAGCGGTATGCAAGTTCATAATTACCCATAATCAGAGCGCGATCCTCCGGTGCGGTGCGGTTGTTAATGTCCCAGTAGGGAAGCAGATAGAAGCACTCGGGGGTCTGGGCGCTGAAGAGCTTATTGCGGTCAACGATTTCGTCCACAGTGTGTCCGGTCTCGCTGAAGAAGATTGCGTCCTTCAGAGGTAAGTACGCCATACAGCCGTCATAGCCATCCAAAGCGTCAATCATATCGGAGATCAGCTTGGAGGTGACCAGTGCACGGGCGGCATCGTGGATCACTACAATATCCTTTTCGTTTTCAGACCGATCTTTGCAAAGAGTAACACCGCTGAAGATGGATTCCTGTCGGTTTATACCGGGGGTAGCAAAGTCCAGGAATTTGGTGATGTTGTATTGTGCCAGCCAAACCCGGATCTGATCACGCCACTCCTCGTCGGCAACGATGGCGATGCGGTCCACTTTATCGCAGGTTTGGAACTTTTCCAGGGTGTGCATGAGAACGGGCTTGCCTTCTATATCAATATACTGCTTAGGAATCGTCTGACCCATGCGTGTGCCGACACCGCCGGCCAAAATAACAGCAAAGACCATAAAAACCTCCATAACAGATGTGTTATCGATTTTATCAGAATGCGCAAAAGGGCATAGCAACCCCTAGGCACACTTTACATTAGAATACCACAAACCCTAAGAAAAATCAAGGATGATTATATGCAAACCCACGAAAATTGGCGGATATTGCAGGACGCAATACCGACAGCACGCACAAAAAACTTTTTCAATAAAGACTTTTGTAAATCTTGCAAAAAACGGCGTGGGGTGTTATAATGTTGAAAAATAATGGCGGATTATAACAATTCCACGATATCACCTGTCAGGAGGCGTTTCGGATATGTATGAAATTTCTGTTCCCGTGATGGTAACAGCACCCACATTTAACCGTGAGGCGGTGATGAAGGATCTGAAGCTGGTAGGCGCCAAGCGCGTTTTGTTGGCAATCCCTTTCTCTTCCCATGATGCATCTGTGATGGATAGCTATTATAATACGCTTGCCTCTGCTATTACCTATTTTAAGGAAAACGGTTTTGAAACCGGCGTCTGGTTCTGGACCTTCCGGTTCGAGACCAAGGATGCCCATTATACTGTGATGGTGAACTCCCAGGGCGAAAAGTGTCATACCAGCACCGCAAAATACTGCCCCCTGGATGAAGGCTACCTGACTTTTATGGAAAATCACGTCAAGCGTCTGGCAGCGTTGGGTACAGACCTGATCCTGTTCGACGATGACTTCGCTTTTGGCTTTACGTCTATGCATGCGCCTGCCTGCTACTGTGATCTGCACAGAGCCAAGATGGCAGAGATCCTGGGCGAGGAAGTGCCTCCTGCCGAGGAGCTGTATAAGCTGATGTACCGCGGCAAAAAGAACCCTCTGCGCAGTGCTTTTCTGAAAGCCTGCGGTGACAGCCTGATCAACATGTCCAAGAGAATGCGTGCGGCTGTGGATTCTGTAGATCCTACCGTTCGCATGGGTCAGTGCGGCTGTATCACCACCTTCGACGCTGACGGCGTGGATTCCTTTACCATCAGCAAGATTCTGGCCGGTAACACTAAGCCCTACCTGCGTCTTATCGGCGCACCGTATTGGGACGAGGTTCGCCTCCACGGCAACCGCCTGGTGGATGTGATCGGTCTGGAACGGATGGCAAGAGCCTGGTATGACGGCGACGATATCGAGATCGTCTCTGAGGGTGATACATATCCCCGTCCCCGTCACGCTGTGCCTGCTTCTCACCTGGAGCTGTTCGACGCAGCGCTCCGGGCAGACGGCTCTTTCAGCGGTATTATGAAATACCTGGTGGACTACAATTCCAGCGCAGATTACGAGCGCGGTTATATCAACGCACATCTGAGGAACACACCCGACTACCAAAAGGTAGAGGAGGTATTCGGCGGTCTTGACAACACCGGTGTGCGGATCTATGAGACAATGCGCAAGATTGAGAATGCAGATTTCAGCCGTGACCTGCTGGACAACGATTTAGTGCGTTACCAGTTCTTCTCCCGGGCAGTGCGTTTTTTGGCGCACAATTCTATTCCTGCTATCCATAAAGGCAGAGGATGTGCTGGTATTGCTTTCGGTGAAAATGCCCGGGCATTGCTGGATGACCCCGAAGCATTCCAAAAGCCGATGATCCTGGATACCACCGCAGCGATCATCCTGCAGGAAAACGGCGTGGATGTGGGTCTTACCTCTGTGGGTGAGCGGTTTATCCCCGGCGCTGAGGAGTATTTGGATTATAATGAGTTTGTAGGTTCTGTCTATGGCAGTACCAAGACTCCCTATGCAAGCCGGATCAAGATCAGCGACAGCGCTAAGGTGTGCAGTTTGTGGCATAGCGGAACAGAAAAGCTGATCGCCTCCTATACATATGAAAATGTCGCAGGTCAAAAGTTCCTGGTTTACGGCATGGATGCCTTTGCCTGCGCCAACGAGATCTATCGCAACTACGCGCGGCAGCGACAGATCTTTGATTTCCTGGAAGAAAGCGGTGCCGCCGTACCGGTGCGCTGTCCGGGTCATCCCGACCTGTATGTGCTGTGCAAGGAAAACACCAACACCTTGGCGGTAGGTTTCTATAACTGCTTTGCCGATGAGATCGATGATCTGACTGCAAAGATCCCTGTAGGCTTCAGGAATGCAGAATTTTTCCGCGCTGAGGGCTGCCTGGACGGCGGCGAACTGAAGATCCGGCATCTGCCGGCTTACAACTGGTGTTTTGTGAAATTGACGAAGTGAGGGTAAGACTATGAAATGCTATGTAAAAGATTATCCCCGTCCCCAATTCGTCCGTGATAATTGGCAAAACCTGAACGGACAGTGGGATTTCCGGTTTGATGATGACAATGTGGGTGAAAAAGAAGGTTGGCACCGTGATTTTATACCCCAGTGTAAGATCACCGTGCCTTACGCCTATGAGTGTCCCGCCAGCGGCATTGGTGATGTGAATAAGCACGAAAATGTATGGTACTCCCGCAAATTTACCGCCGACACCGCAAAGCTGAAAGAGAACCGTTATATGCTCCACTTTGAGAGCTGTGACTATGTGACAAAAGTCTGGGTCAATGGCCAGTTTGTGGGCAGCCACCAGGGCGGCTATACAAGATTTTCTTTCGACCTGACCGATCTCCTGAACGACGGCGAAAACCTGTTGGTAGTCAAGGTGGAAGACTCCTACGATATGCAGCAGATCCGTGGCAAGCAGCGCTGGATGGACGAGCCCTATCTGTGCTTCTATTTCCCCACAACCGGCATCTGGAAGACGGTTTGGAGCGAGTATGTCCCCAATGTCCGGCTGGATTATGTGAAGATGACCCCCAACCTGGACGAGGCATCCCTGGATGTGGAATATATCCTCAATATTCCCACCGGTGTCTGCAAGCAGGATGTTACTGTGGAAGCAGAAGTGTGGCTGGAGGATCGGTTTATCAATAAGGTCACGGTGACGCCCACTGCAGGTTCTGCAAAGGCACGAATCAATCTCTGTGTCAATGATACTCGCACCTACGGCGGTCCGGTGAAGCTGTGGCGACCCGGCCAGCCCTATCTGTATGATATAGCCTTTACAGTGCGGGAGAAGGATCGGGCAACTGACCGGGTTGGCTCCTACTTTGCTATGCGGGAGATCCGTATCAGCGGTAATGAGGTGCAGCTGAATAGCCGTACCCTCTACCAGCGACTGATCCTGGATCAGGGTTACTGGGAAGATACCCACCTGACGCCTCCCAGTGAGGAAGCGCTGATCGAGGATATCGACAAAATCCTGGCTATGGGTTACAACGGTCTGCGTAAGCATCAGAAGACTGAGGACGAGCGATTCCTGTACTGGTGCGATGTCAAGGGCGTGTTGGTTTGGTGCGAAGCGCCTTCTACCTACCAGTTCTCTGACACCGCAGTGAAGAATTTTGTCAGCGAATGGATGGAGATCGTGAAGCAAAACTACAACCATCCCTGCATTATCACTTGGACTCCCTTCAACGAGTCCTGGGGCGTGACCCAGATCCGCACTGCTTGCCGGGAGCAGTCCTTCACCGAGGGCATTTACCACCTGACAAAGAGCTTCGATCCTAACCGCCCTGTGATTGTCAATGATGGCTGGGAGCATACTGTTTCCGACATTCTCACACTCCATGACTACGAGCCGGACGGCGAGAAGATGTGGGAAAACTATATGTCCAATAAGGAAGATTTTTTGGCAGGCAACACTTCTTTCTGCGGACTGAAGAAAGCCTTTGCAGACGGATATAGTTATCGGGGGCAGCCCGTCATGATCAGTGAGTATGGCGGCATTGCCTTCACCGGTGATGATTCCGGCTGGGGTTATGGCGATAAGGTTTGTGATAAGGAAGCCTTCCTGGAGCGCTTCGCTCTGGTCACAGATGCCATTGGACAGATTCCCTATATGTGCGGCTACTGTTACACCCAGGTCACCGATGTCCAGCAGGAGGTCAACGGTCTGATGGATATCCACCGTAACTTTAAGATCGAGCCTGAAAAGATCAAGAAAATCAATCTCCGCCAAAAGCGCGGCGCATTCTAAGAATTAAAAATCACCCCGTAATGCATCAGCATTACGGGGTGATTGCTTTTATATCAGGTGACTGCGTACCAAATGTAATACGCAAGTTGCTCTTGGGTGTAGCCCTGAGGAGCCAATGTGGAAAGATCCACCCGGGGGTAACCGTTCTTGTCATAGAAACGGACTGCCCGCTTATTGTCGGGAGAGACACACCAGTAGACCTTTTTGAGACCCATCTCTTCCAAACCTACCCGGATGATCTGGCGCATTCCGTAGGCAGAAATGCCTTTGCCCATAGCGCAGCTGCGAATGGTGATGGCAAATTCTGCATCGCCGCGATTGCGGTCAATGTGCTTGAGGCTGACAGTGCCCATATATTCGTCATTGTCATCCACGATGGCCATATGCAGATTCTCGGTGGGATCTGCGCAGCTGCGGATAAAGTTTTCGCAGTCGGAAAGGGTCTTTGCGGCAAAGTTAGCCTGCAGATTCTCCACAACACTTTCGTCGTGCATCCACTCCAGCATAAAGGGAGCGTCCTTTAATTCTAAATTTCTAAGTCTCACAGAGTAACCTCCATAGGTTGTTATTTATGCAGGAATTTTCGCTTGGCGGTGTTGAGCAGGTAACGGAAATCATTACTGCCTAAACAAGTCAGAACAATAACGACATTGGGAAGGATGAGAGCCAGAGCGAAGCGGACAATCAACCAACCGAGTCCGCCGGGCAAGAATGTAAACAGCCAAAACAGTCCGGCGCTCAAAGCTACTGTCAAAAGGAACCATTTAAGCTGGATCCACCAGTAACCGAGACTGCTTCTTTGGAGATGTTTCTTAAACAGCAGATAAGGCTCGCGCCAGTAGTAGGTCAGAAGTCCACTGACGCAGGTGCCGATAAACACACCAACAATACCGTAATGGATAGCCATAACAATGGAAACACCCAGGTTGATGGTTGCTTCAATCAGCGGACGGATTTTATCTTTCATAAACAGACCGGCGCTGTACACAAAATAGTTTGCAGTCAGTCGGGATGTCTGAAGATAATGCTGCAGGCAAACGACAGCAACAGTTGCGTAGGAGAGCAGAAAGCTCTCACCAAGCCAGACTGTGATAAAGGGAGTCACTAAGGTGAAAAGGCATACCGAAGTCCAGCAGGAGAGCCAAAGATTAAGCATCAGGATCCGCTTGAGCATAGCGTAGTTTTCGTCCTTGGATGCGGTGGCGGTAAAGTTGGCAATAGAGGGCAACATACCGTTTAACAGACTGACACCGACTCTGGTGATAGAGGTGATCAGAGTGCCGTAATTGGAGTAGATACCAACAGCAGCAAGACTGACAAACTTAGAAATGACAATATTATCGGTACTGCTGACAACGACGCTTCCAATTTTGTGGCACATCAGACCCCGGGTGCTCTTATAGATCTCCTTCTGCTCTTCCTTAGGCAGTTTTGATTTGACTTGTATCACAGAACGGTATTTGCGGCTGATCCAGAGACTGAAGATCCAGTTCATAGAGATCGTGATAAAAATGCCGCTTGCCAAAACAAACACATAATCTTTGGTGAGAAACAGCACTACAATTTTTGCAACATAGGAAAGAACAGTAACGCAAATAGAGAAAAGAACGACATTGTGCTCTCTTTGATCTGCAGTCAAAAGAGATTGCTTATAGACAAACAGATAAGTGGAGACACTGTTGAACAGGAAAAGGAAATATACTGCCGGTAAGCTGATATCCGAAGGGATTTCCTCAATATTTACGACTAAATGTAAGAAAGGATAAAAGGCAAGACCGATTGCGGAAATCAGCAGGGCAAGAATGGTATAGATTTTTTTGTAGAATCCTAAAAGCTGACCGATTTTTTCGGTGTCCTGATTGGAAAAGGCACCATACATATTGTAAAGGATCGCACTGCCGATACCAAGCTCAGCCAAGGAGAAAATCTGCAGAATATTGGAGAAAAGGCCGTTGATGCCTAAATATTCCTTGGTCAGCACCATCAGGAACACTGTTCGGTAGACAAAGTTACCAATCAGTTGGATGAACTGACTGATCATACCGGCGCTGGATGCCAGCAGAGCATTTAGTGCGCGGGACTTGCGGTTATATTCCATAATATATACTCAGCAACTTTCTTAATTAAGAATTTTACACCGACATCGGACAGCCAAACATAGACAGCTCGCAAATAGTGGAAACAGATGTTCTAACAATCAGATTTCTTTTGCGGGAAATGCTTTTGACAGCCATTTGAACACCGGCCGTGTGACAAAGTCATAAATCAGATAAACAATCCAGGACATCAGATAGATGCAAATGCATACCAACAGCAGATGTCCCAACAAAAGCAAGGGATTTGCTGTCACAAAGCGCTCCACATGGAACTTCGATAAGGGATATCTGTGAAACAGGAAAACGGTAAAAGATGCTTTAGACAGATGGTTTACAACTGCACTGCGGAAGCTGAACTTGGTGAACAGCAGAAAAATCGAGGCAGCTAAAACAATCACAATAGGATTGCAGTAAGACTGACTGATTGTGGGGAAGTGTTGGCTGAAAACTGTAATACATCCGATGCACAGCAGTATAATGCCGGCCAAATGCCAGACTTTCAGCTTAGGTATGCCGTGCAGCCGCAGGTATGCGCCAATTACATACATCAGGATGAAATTGGTGGCAGTTATAACCCCATCCATCGCCGTAGGCGCCAACAGGATTGATGCCTACTAATGAGGTGTGCAAAACAGCTTCTAAAAGATCGGTGGCTGTTGGCAGAACGGAAAAGAGGATAAAGGCCAAAAGCACAAACCGGGTCAGCTGTGTGTCGGTTAATTTCTTCAGCAGAAGATTGATGTAGGGGCCTAACAAATAAACTACAATGTACAAAATTACAAAGTAGTTTGCCGGGATGATCGCGAGAACAAGTCCTTTGAGAGAGAAAGGGTTGCCGGTAAGAGAACGCAGGATATAAAGACCCACCTGGAATACAATAACCTGCACCAATAACTGAAGGGCTTTTACGGGATCTCTGCGTTGGGAGTTACAGCTGAAATAACCGCTGATCAGCACGAAAATGTTTACAGAGCCGATGAACAGAGCCTGCAAAACATTAAGCAGCCAATAATTCAAACTGCCGGGCTTGGCAAGCTCCAAAGCATGGCCTACATTGCCGTTATAATGCAGGATAATGACACCGCAGATGGTCAGGATGCGCAGCAGTTCGATGCTGGACTCCCGAACGGTGTCTTGGGGCTTAGACGAATTGATTGATGGCTTCAATGACATAATCAATTTCCTCCTGTGTCATGCCGTAGTACATAGGAATACTCAGTTCGGTGCGGCTGATCTCTTCTGCCAGGGGGAGGCTGCCTTCGGGAATCTGCAAATCTGCGTAGCAGTCCTGCAGGTGCATGGGGATGGGGTAGTGCTGGTTGGTGCCGATGCCCTTGTCGGCCAGGTATTTGGCAAGCTCGTCCCGCTTTTCGCAGCGGATAGCAAACAGATGCCAAACAGGAACGGCATACTCAGGTACATAGGGCAGGATGATGTTGGGGTTCTTGATACCGGCCAGATACTTGTTGGCAGTCTGGCGACGGCTCTCGTTGACCTTGTCCATCAGGGGGAGCTTTGCAGACAGGAAAGCGGCCTGCAGCTCGTCCAGACGGGAGTTCACACCCTTATAGATGTGGTGATACTTATAATCGGAGCCGTAGTTGCCCATAGCCCGGACCTTGTCAGCCAAAGCCTTATCGTTGGTAACGGCAGCGCCGGCATCACCCAAAGCGCCCAGGTTCTTGCCGGGATAGAAGCTAAAGCCTGCAGCGTCGCCAAAGGAGCCGATGACCTTGCCTTTGTAGGTAGCACCGTGGGCCTGAGCACAGTCCTCGATAACAAACAGATTGTGCTTTTTAGCAATGTCCATAATAGGATCCATATCGCAGGGCTGGCCGTACAGATGAACAGGCATAATGGCTTTAGTTTTTGCAGTAATTTTCTCTTCGATCTTGGCGGGATCAATATTGTAGGTGCGGATATCCGGTTCTACAAATACGGGAGTTGCACCCACATAGGTTACAGCCAAAGCGGTGGCAATATAAGTGTTGGAGGGAACGATTACCTCGTCACCGTCGCCTACACCTAATGCCCGGAGAGCCAGCATCAGAGCATCCAGGCCGTTACCGCAGCCAACGCAGTAGTCGGTGTGGCAGTATGCAGCGAAGGCTGCTTCGAAGGCTTTGTCTTCTTTACCGTCGATATACCAGCTGTTTTCGTAAACGCGGGTAAATGCGGCGCGCAACTGGGAATCCAGTTCTTTTTCCAGGGGTTTAAAACTTACAAAAGGTACGTTCATTTGTTGCCCTCCTTATTATGCACCATCTGAATGAATGCATCGTAATTACGAATATAGTCCTGTTCATCATAGAGATTGGAAGCCAGAACCAGCAGAACGGCATCCGGAGAGAAATCATACATTTCCCGCCACATATCGTTGGAAATATATAAGCCCTCGTTGGGTTTGTCCAGCAGAACTTCGGCAGTTTCAAAGCCGTTATCCAGATGAATCTTACAGCTGCCGGAAACGCAGATCAGAATTTGCTGCAGATCCAGATGGGCGTGAAAGCCTCTGCGCACACCGGGAAGAGTGTCGTAAATATAATAGACACGCTTAATGTCGAAGGGTAGATCGTTCTGTTCCTCGATAGCGATTAACTGCCCCCGGTCATCACCGTGAGGGGGAAAGTTATACATTTTAATTTCCATAAATTAATACCTCATTTGCTTTTGGAGAAGTTAG
The DNA here is from genome assembly GCA_045594845.1 of Faecousia sp. Taxonomy (GTDB): domain Bacteria; phylum Bacillota; class Clostridia; order Oscillospirales; family Oscillospiraceae; genus Faecousia. The sequence continues at coordinate 27,577 of JAZNZH010000001.1, forward strand.
ATGGAGATTTTCGGGGAAAGAATTTCTTTTTTGTACTAAACAGCACCATATCTGGGAAATACAAACATTTCACCAACTTACCCTTTATTCCTTGGGGGAGGGAATAGAGCAGCTGCAACCGATGCTTTAAAGAACTGTTGTCGGGACGGGAGATGAGGATTGCTGTGGCAGCATCCCAGTCCTCCTGCAGTTTCTTTCGCCAGAAATCGTTGCCGGAGGTGGAAACGCCGGTGGAGGTCTCGTACAGGACAGCAGACCTGGGGAAATAGGATACATCTACGCCGTCATAGATCATCAGACGGTAGGTGTGGTCTTCAGCATAACAGACTTTTCCTGCAATCTCATCGATATACTGTTTCAGAAGCACCTGACGGCACAGGGTCGCAGCACCCAAAGCAAGATCGTTGAAGATAAGATAGTTGCGTTGGATCGCTTTTTTGTGATTCTTTAAATAGCAGGAAACATCTAACGGGTGGGTCGGCTGGGAGACAAGCTCTTTGCCGTTTTCACTGGGAATGTAGTACAGCGCGTCGGAGAAGGAGAGGCTTGCGCCGCTGGCACAAACCCAGTCCACCCAATCACGCAGTATATGGTCGCCTACCAGCATATCACCGGGGCTGATCAGTTTCACATAGGTGCCGGTGCAACAGTCCACAGCGCTTTGAACGTTGTAAACAGTACCCCGGTTTACCTGGTTATCCACTATTATATAGTCGGTGAAATTCTTTTCCCGGAAAAATTGCTCTGCAACTTCAAACAGCGGCTCGGCAGAACCGTCATCTGCAATGACGATCTGCAACCGGATGTCCTTTTGCATCATAATGGATTCCAGTGTTTCCAGTAGTTTTTCTTTATTTGGTTTGTAGGTCAATACCGCAACGGATACTTCGTAGCGATCCATGGGCAGATCCTCCAATTGTTATTTTTTAGGTAGCCAGGAAAGCTGTTCTTTACTTTCCAGGGGTTCATATAGTTGTGCCTCGTGCTGACGGATGGCGTCAACATCCAGCTTAGAATAGTCGATTTTAAGCATTTCGTCGATCAATTCCGGGCTGAACCGGTATTTGATGACTTTAGCAGGAACGCCGCCTACAATGGCATAGGGAGGAACATCCTTATTTACCACTGCACCGGCTGCGATCACAGCGCCCTGACCGATATGGACACCGGATAGAATAGTGGCGCCATAACCGATCCAAACGTCGTCCTCTACAACGGTGTCACCCTTATAAAGGGACTCCAATTCTCCGGACAGGAGCATGGACTTAAAGGGATAAGTGGAAATGCGGTTCAGTGCATGGTCGGTGCTGTGGAGAAATTTAACACCGTCAGCAATAGAACAGTAGTTGCCAATAATCAGACTGCCCTGAGGATTTGAAAAGAGCACATCGATCGTACCGTAAGTATTCTTGCCGATGGAGACTCTGTCCATAGGGAAGAATTTGGCAGGCAGAGTAAAGTTGTGGGCATTCTTCTGTTTCCAAAGCTTCTTAAACTTTGCCATTCTCAATTGGGATTTTATCCAATGAAGACCGATCATACGCTTTCCTTTCCGCCTTTTTTCAGCGATTTCAAGAAATTCCAGAATGTGTGCATGCCTTTATACAGGGCGAAATTCCATTTTGCCAGCAGCAGCACAATTGCGGAGGTGTCAGTATAGGTGCGGTAGTAATAATGCATGGACTGAAAATCCATAGCGAATATCTTCAGACGGGACATAGCACTTTTGGTGGTCTGACCGTGTCTGTGAACCAGATCAAGTTCCCGGCAGAACCAGGTCTCAAAGCCGGCTTTTTCCAGACGGCGGCTGAGAATGGGCTCTTCTGCGTACAGGAAGGTGTGGGGATCATACATTCCGGCTTTATGAAAAGCGCTGGAACGTAGAATGCAGAAACAACCGGATACCCACCCGCAGGGACCGGTGGGGGCATCGATGTCAAGATCGTTGCAGTACTTTTCTTTTAGCTGGTTATAACGCTGGGGACTTACGAAATTTGCAATGGAGCAAAGCCAAATGAACACAATTAGTCTGCGGTACGCGCTGATCCAGCGGTGGGGAGACTGGCAGATGCCTTCGGGTGTTATGATTTGCGGACCGATGGCGCCGATTTTCGGATTGGATTCAAAAAGCTTTCCGGCAATGTCCAAATCAAAGGTTGCAGGGAACTCCAGGTCGTTGTTGCTGATGATATAGTAGGGATCAGCCCAGAGCTTTTGGGCGATTTCCGCGCCCAGATTGTTGCCTTTTGCATAGCCAAGATTTCCGCCGGAATGGCAGTAAACAATCTGACATTCCTCCCAACGGAAACTGTAAAGTGTCTGACTGATACCGTCGGCATTCAGAATTTCATAAGTGCCGAAGGCCTGCTGCAGGAGATCCACGTCACCCTCGCCGGAGCCATTTTCTACGATCACAATGTGACCGGTGCCGGAGATGCCCAGACAGTTGCGACAGCTGCGGATGTAATTTACGGTTGCATTCAGGGAGTTATAATCCACTAAAATCAGTGAGTACATATGCATTCTCCTGCAAAGTGTAGAATTTATGTTATTTCTTAAAACGAAGGTAAATAACGCGCAGTATGGAAAGAAGGTAAAGCGCCAGTGGGAACCCGGTAAGAACCCAAAGCTTCAGTTTGGTCTTTTTCGGGATGCTGCCGCACAGGAGCTTGCCGGCATCAGCCACTGCATTTCGAATCAGCAGTTTTCGTTCAGGGGTATACTGCTTAGATAACAACAACACAGAAGCGGAATTAAACAGATTTTCGATGAGTTCGATAGCAGCCATGGAAGAGATCTGTGCCGGGGTGTAGGTATCCCAGTACTGGGAACAGATGATCTCCTGCTTGCGCTGATAGCGATCAAGCTGATTGCGGAGCATTTTGTCCGGGAACCGGATCATACGGGATTGGCCGGAGGCATCCTCCCGGAAATAGCGGTAGCAGGGGATGGGGCAGTAGGTAAATGTGTCTGCCTGCGTCACAAAGGAACAGACAAACATCCAGTCTTCACCGGCAACAAAACGGGTGTCAAAACAGAGATTTGCATCAACGATCCGTTGATGCTTATAGAGCTTGGCACAGGGACCGCTGATACTGGAATTGGTGATCAGTTGATAGAGCACCTGCTCCCGGGAGAGGAGACCGCCAGGGAGATGGAAGGCGGACCAAAGCTGGTCGCTGTTCTTCTGAGTCAGATTCATGTCGAAGATCACCATATCCGGTGCGTCTTTGTTGGGGAAGTGATTCCGGATGGCCTCTCCCAAAAGCTCGTCGTCAGCATCTACAAAGGTAATATAGCGACCCTTAGCGTGGGATAAACCCAGATTGCGGGCGGAACTGACACCGCCGTTATCTTTGTAATAATATTGGAATGTGGGGTGCTTTTCGGAATAATCCTTACAAAATGCCCCTACAGAGAGTTCAGAACCGTCATCTATCAGCAGCACTTCATAGCACAGTCCTTCCAAAGTCAACATGGAATCAAAGCACCGCTCCAGGGCGGACAGAGGAGTGTTGTAGATGGGAATAATGACACTCAGATCCAGCATAGTCAGATCTCCTTACGTTTTCCGTTTTCTGCGGATGCTAAATGCGGCTGGGTGCCGTGTTACCCGTTTTTTTCTCGTCCATATGCTTAACGGTAAGCAACAGGATGGGGAAGCACAGCATAGCGCAGAAATAGCAATAGAAGAAGTTAATAAATGCATTAAAGAACCAAATGAACACACATACGAACTTGATCAGGGTGTAACGCTTTTTTGTTTTGAGGAGATTGCGAATGGTGTAGATCATCAAAACAATATAATTGGCAAGACCAACATAGCCGTAGCTGCACAGAATTTCAATAAAGTCGCTGTGAGCCCAAAGACCATATTGGTGAGTGGTAAAATTGATGCCATTGCCAAAAAGCTGTTTGTACCACGGAGTGTCGAAGAACAGCTTTAGTTGATCCACCCAGAAGACAGAGCGGGTGTTAGTCACTCTTCGCCAGAATTCCTGCTTGGAAAGTCCCTGCGTTAAGTTGTCTTGGATAGTGACTGCAAACTTTGCTGCCATATTACTTTTAAGCACAAAGAATAATGCAATAGCACTAACAGGAATCAGGCTCAGGTAGAACCATTTTTTCTTAGGGAACAGGATATAGTACATAATCAGCGCGGCACAAAGACCCAGCACAAAGTAAGTGCGGCTGCCGCCCATAAATACAGCATAGAGCTGGGGCAGAGCACACAGGGCAAGGAGTTTATGGCTGCCGACTTGCAGTAAAAATGTGATCAAAACGAGAATAAATACTGAGGCAGGACCAACCCGGTTGGGACTGCCGGAAATGGACATAAAGTATTTTTCCTGCCCCCATGTATTGACGACTTGATAGGAACTGGGCAGGAAGATGGAAACAGTCAAAACGGAGGTGTAGACAAGCACAACACCAAGGATATAGTATCGGCTGTCCTTCAAAATTTGCCAGATTTTATCCTGCTCAGCAAGAAAGAAAACCAAGTAATAAACCAAGAAAATGTAGTAAAACGACATATTCAGGTTTAGTCTTAGCGCTTCCGGTGGGGTGATGATCATATCGAACACCCAAAGCACGGTTACGAACATCAGGTACACAAAGGACTTGGGCCGTACGGCGTTTGTGCACAGTAGTAGACTAATCACAACGAAGAATAAAAGTTTGTTGAGAATACCAATGTGGTACTGCAACAGTGTGGTGATAGGGAACAGCAATATTAACTTGATGAGCAGGTCCGTTCTGCTAAAACACAGGGACGTATCGCGGATCGAAGCGCGTATTGATGTTACTTTCATTTGGTCTCCTTAGGGTTCCGTGTGGAAGTATCAGCCCTCCAGTAAAATACAGCCGATCAGATTCTTGCCGTTGTCTGCAACCTGTTCGATGGTGAGAAGAATGTTGCGGTAGCGGGAGCAGCCGCATTTCTCCACCAGCAACACGGTGTCGCAGGCAGACAGCTTTGCAGGTGCCTGCACATCAGATAAAAGGTCACCGCCTATAGTGACGGAAATGTTTTCCTGACGCAGAGTGTCAGCAATCATTTGCTGGGCCTCAATACCGCAGTCACCCAAGATCAGGACATTGCGGTCTATGCAGTAGTTGCGTACGGTTGCGGCAGTCAGCGCCAGTGTATCGGTGCCAACAACACGGCCTTCCTGTTTTTTCAGCCAGCGGTCAATGGGGTTTTTAGTGTCATCTACGCCTAAACAGCCCAAGACTTTCAAAGAGGTCTTGTTGGTCAGCATCCGGGCGGAATATACCTTCTTGTTCCGGATGTGGCGGAGGAAAGCAAATCCGCAAACGATCAAAGCGCCCAGAACAGCGCCGCCTACAGCGAACAACACCACCGTTTTTACGGAAACAGCAGTCTTAATGGCAGGGGCTTCGGGTGCGATCAGGGTTGCAGCAGTCAACTCCAGATTATCTAGAAATGTTTCATCAGTAGTTTTGTTGGCGAGTAGATTTTGCAGCCGTTGCGTAGCGTTGTATTGCAAATCGATCAGGGACATCTCCATCTTCTGGTGGACGCCCTTGTCAGCTATATAGAGTGTGTGGTTGACAAAGTCCTTTTTGAGTTGCTTTTCAGCAACACTCAGCCGTTCGATAAAAGCATCCAGCAGGACAGTTGCGTGCTCGTGGGTGGGGCAGTAGATCTGTATCTGCAGAGTGCTATTGTTCACGGTGAAATTCAGCATCTCTATGAGATATTTATCGGTGGTGCCGATAGTGCCTGCGGTGGCGTGGATGAATTCGGAATTGCGCAGGGCTGCGCAATAGGCGTTGATAAGGGAAATCTGATATATATCAGCATTGTCACTGTCGGTTACTAAATCCTTTGTCAGGACGGTCAGCGTCATGCCTGCGGTGTGGGCATTGTAGGGATCGATAGACATCAGCAGGGATTCGTCCAGATAGGTTTCCTGCTGGGCAATCAGAGTCTCTGTATTGGCGAGGTGTTCCTCAATGCTGCTTTTCTGCTCCTCATGATCCTTTACCTGGGAATCGTACGCTTCTTTCGCTGCTTCATACTCAGACAATAATATTGCATTTTTTTCGGGGTCAATGGATTTTGCCTGAATAAATGCAGAAAAACCGCCGAGAATAACGGCAAAAATTACAGCAACGGCCAAAATACGGCGCCACTGATACAATGCGGAAAACAACAGATCCTTAACAAAGACTACCTGTTCTTCTTTTTCCTGATACATAGAAACCTCCTTATTGCTGTGACCCTACAATGTGGGAATAGTAGGTGTTTGCAAGGCTTAACTTGCTGTTGTCGAATTTATAGGACAGTTTATGGAAAGATGTCTGCGCTTTGATGCCGGACCAGACGACATCGTCATAGGTCTCAAAGAGTCGTAGGAGCAGAATGTGAGGAGTGGAGTTGGAGAAGGGAACCACCTTACGCCACACTTCGGGATATGCCTCGATAGCCATAGTGAAGAAGTCGTGGAAGAAGAAGTAATCCACAGCAAAATTGTGAGTGCGCCAATACTCGTGGAGCAGCGCACGCACCAGACCGATAATGGGATTGCCGGCGTATGCGGTCATCAGCCAGTTGGAAATATTGCAGCTATGGCCGTCTAAACCTGGCTTCAGAGTCTGGAAAAGGAAAAGTTCAGAGTCCAGAACGTAGGGTTGGAAAGGGGCTTCGGTGCAGAAAACGGTGCTGTCAAGCCAAGTGCCGCCGTGCTGGTACAGAAGCTCAATTCGAAGAAGATCAGAAAAATGGGCTTTGGAAATGTGGCCTTTTTCGTATTTTTCTACGATATAGTCGGGGAGCGTAATATAATCACGAATGTTCTCATCGGTAAGGACAATGATGGGGCGATCGGTGATGTGTTCGCACATAGAAGCGTAGCATTTTTTCACAATCTCAGGCGCCTGATCCATACCCTGGAACCAGCAAGTCCATATTGTGGGGTTATGTTTTTGCACGCAGTCTTTGGCGGGATTCGCTTTGGCGTATTCTGCAATAAAACTGCGATATTTTCTGTTGAGTCTTTTATAGATGCGGTTGTATACGGAGAGTCGAACAATCTCCAAAGATTTTTGGGAAAAGCCGTTCAGCAGTGTTTGCACCAGCGCAAACAGCAGTACACGGGAGTGTAGGTATTGGCGTAGGACTGCCGCACCGCCGGCTTTTTGGAATAGCTTTACAAATTTCTTCATAGAGATCGTTCACACTCCAACATTTTGTATTTTACAGAGGGAGATTTTTCTCAGCACGCACAATGTCGTGCACTGCGCTGTTTCTGTTGTCCTTGATTTTTGTCATATAGTTTTTGCCGTACAGGGAGACCAGTAAATCGTGATAGTGATCGGTAACAGAAAGGGCAACACCCCAAAAGGGGAGAGTCTGGTAGTTTTCCAGCCACATGATGGGGAAAACCTTTCTCCGTCCCCTATATTGGTCGTTGCTTCTGACATACAGCTGCTTGCTTCCTGTCCACATTTCCTGGGACACCTTGTCGTACAAACGGCGCTTAAAACGGGTAGGGAAGAGCTTGCCGAACCAATAGGAGGCTTTGAAGGTCCACTGCTTCATTTTGCTGTATTTTGTGAGATCGCTGAGCTCAACAGTGTGCTTGTCACGATTCATAACATCCAGCAATGTAAGCAGCAGGAGCTTTGCCTTTTGCACAACCGGCTTTTCACTGATGGGATCGCAGATAAAAATGTCGATCCAGCAGCAGTTTTCATTAGTTTGACGGAATTGTTTTTTGATGTTGCCGGAAATTTGATAATCGGGGTGATTTGCAAGCAATGAATCCAGCTTATTAAATTCCTCGCGGGTCATCATTACATCCATATCGTCATCCCAATGGATGAAACCCTTTTCACGCACGGCACCTAAAAGCGTACCGCCGTGCAGGCTATAACGAATGTTCTCTGCGCGACATATGCTGTCAAAGGTACATATCAGCGCAAAGAGATTATTTTGTATTTCTTTTAAATCCATAGGTTGCACCTGTCATAAAAATCAAATTATTCTCAGTTTGCTTAATCGGATTTTTCTAATACCGTACTGTTTTATTGCAGATAAAAGGCAATAAGATCTCCAAGACTGTTGATACCCCATTGGGAAAAATCAAACATTTGGGGAGCACCGGCAAGGGTACGATACCATTGCAGGGTGTTTTCCATATTCGGCGCTTCAACATTTGCCATTTGTGCGATTTGAACCAAAATCGCCAATCCATAGGAAAAATCCGCAGTAAAGTATCTGGACTGCAAGTCGGGGATATAGCCGCCGTCTACAGCAACTTGCGGAGATGCAAGACCCTGAAATGCGGGAATATGAGATATTTTATAGGTCATTGCTTCCGGGGTTTGGCTTTCGTAGTGATCCTTTAGAGATTTTACGCCGGAAAGATCAAAGTCTGTCAGAGCAGCACAGACTTGCTGGACTTCCTGGTCGCATGCGATCAACAGGCGGGAGGTCTCATCGTTCCACTCCTGGTAAAACAGCGGAATTCTGCTGTATACTACGCCCGGTGTATAGTCGGAAAACAGTGTTTTTAGCCGGGTGGTGTGCAGAATGGGATTGGAAGGGGTGAGTGTCAGATTCAGATAGTCCGGCAACGGAGTGCAGGGAATATCGAAAATAGACGACAGAAGTTCACAGCAGGCTGCGGTCTCGCTTTTGGGAAGCGCTGCGGCGAACAGTTCTGACCGGTAGCCGGTGGAGCAAACCTGTTGCCCATAGGACACCAGTCTTGAAACGGAAGGCACACGTTGCAGGCCAAACAGGATGGCGCCTTTTTCTCTGCACTTCAGAAATACGCATTCTCCGCCGCCGGTACCCGGCACTAAGCAGATCTTCACGCCGGGCCGGATATGGGGGTAAATAATTGCACCAAAATCCCTCATGCAATCGGCAGGGACGGTGATGAAAATCAAGTCCGCTGCGCCGAAAGCCAGTGCTGCGTCATTGGTAGCAAGGGTAAGTTCGCCTTGGTGAATGATATTTCCGTTGCCATCTACGATGGAAAGAGACTTGTTGAATTTGTCAGGTTTGGAGGTGAACATCGTAACCGAGTGTTTTTTTTCGGCGCAATGCACCGCAAATTGGGTGCCGATATTGCCGCCACCAACAATAGTGACATTCATAGGCGTATCCTTTCAAGATCAGTCGGTTATTTCAATTCCTGCTTGAGGGCAGCAAGCAGTCTGTCATCATCCTCAGTGTTGCGCACCGCAAGGCGGACATACTGACCGCCGCCCATTTTCTTAGACAGATCTTTGATGAAAATGTTGTGCTTGAGCAGGAGAACCTTGGTCAGCTCCCGGACGGTGGTGTTGCCGGTCAGTTCTGCCATAACATAGTTTGCCTGAGAGGGGATCACACGCAGACCGGGCAGCTTGTTCAGTTCCTCTACAAACCGGGCGCGCTCTGCTTTAAACAGCACCAGCGCTGCAGCATAGTCTTTCTGATATTTCTCTTCGATCTGCATATAAAACTCTGCAAAAGAGTTGATGTTCCAAATAGCCACATCTTTTTTGAGTGTTGCGATGAACTGAGCATCGCCGGAGGCCAGAATGCCCAACCGCAGGCCGGGAACACCGTAGGATTTGGAGATGCTCTTCATCACATAGAGATGGGGGTTAACATCCAGAATGTCCTGATGGATCAGAGAGCTGTCTTCCTCGGTGGCAAAATCCACAAAGGATTCGTCAATCAGAAGGCGGATGCCGTTGTCTTTAGCCCAGGCAATGAGCCGGAGCACATCGGCCTTGGGGATATAGTTGCCGGAGGGGTTCTCCGGGTTGACGACTACCAGATTCTCAATGCCTTTATCTGCAAAGAAATTCATCAGATCGTCGGCAGTGTATGCAAAATCGGGAGCCTGAGGGGTGTAGACCACAGATTCTTCCTTGCAGAAACGGTTGGGGTACTCCTCAAAGGTGGGGCGGACAAAACCAACCTTACCCTTGAGCTGGGACATATAGGCCTTGATCAGCTCGGCTGCGCCGTTACCTACCAGCACATTCTCCTGGTGAATACCGAAATTCTTGGCAGCCAGCAGAGAGTTGACGCGCATTCCGGAAGGATACTGGGTCAACAGCTTTTCGAAACTGGCCTTGAGCTCATCAATGAGCTTCTGAGGCGGGAAGTAGGGGTTGACCAAATAGCAGAAGTCCAGCAGCTGGGGATAACGCCAGTAGCCGCCGTAGCGGGCAGCCATCAGATCCACCTTTTCATCCTGATCCGGGGTAAACATAGAAGTGGCAATATCCAGATCCTGAATATCGTCGATCTCGTACCAGAGCTGCCCGGTGAGCTTTTTGGCTCTGAGCTCGGAATCGTCCAGCATGGTGATCACACGCAGTACCTGCTCGTAGTATTCGTTAACACCCAGTGCCTCCTGATAAGCTACCAGGAAGGGAACATAGAACTTTTCGCAGAAATGCTTGCTGAACTTATAGATGTTTACAGTCTTATAGTAGTCTTTGATCTCGTCGAATTTAAATTTCTTGCCGGGAACAAAGGCATCAATGCAGTCATCCGGAGTCAGCTTCACGCAAGTGCCATCCATCCAGCTCTCATATTTGTCGACCAGGGCCAGATTCTCGCGGGGATCATCCAACAGCACATCGATGACTTCGTCCTCGAAAATCAGATCGGATTCAAACAGCAAAGTGTCATCTTCCAGAAGCTTATCCTTCGCCAAAGCCAGAGAATAAATGTTGTTGGTCTTGTTGTAGATTGGGTTATTCACATAAACGATGGGGGTCTTGATGCCTAAGGTGGAAATGTAATCGATGAGTTTTTGACCTTCATAGCCCACAACAATGACAATGCGGGAAAGGTTATGCTGCTCAATCTGGTGCAGCATACGGTCGATCAATGTTACGCCATTGACCTTCACCATGCACTTTGTGTTATCCTGGGTCAGCTCTTTCAAGCGCCTGCCCATACCGGCAGCCAAAATAATTGCTTGCATATCTCTTTCTCCTTTTTACAACTTGTATGCGCTGTAGGTGTGGTTGGTCTTCTTTCCGGATTCATTGGGAGGGGTCATATACTCCCCGTAGGTTACGGAAAGGAATTCGTCATACGCTGCAGGGATTTTGACGGTAATGTCCTCGAAGGGAACCTCAATGAGGGTTTCAAACAGTTCCTTTTTGAACACATCGCGTTCCCGGCCGTACTTTTTGCCTACAGGCCAGGCAGCGCAGGCAACATAGGCGCTTTGATCGTAATCATAGGTGCGCGCGGTCTTTCCCAACTTGCGGATGTAGTGCCGGTTGCCCAGGAGCTTTGCTAAACAGTAGGCAGGCAGCTTCATAATCATCTTCAAGGTGGAGCCGGTGTTGTCGACGCCGAAGGACTTTCTGCCGGTGAGGAAACAAAGGGAAGCGATGCGCTTATTCTTGTGCACCAGCTTGATGGCTTTGTCGTAGTCGTTGCCTACGCCGTCCAGGGGGTAGATGTCCACAAAAAGACCGATGCCGTAATCCTTCTCGTTGTCGAAGACCAGATGATAGCGCTGATCGCTGATGCGGCCAATCATATGAGGATATTCGGGAACAGTTGTTTTATCAAAAAGTTTTAAAGGTAAAAGAGCCTGCTCGTTTTTGGAAAAATATTCCCGCAAAGCCTCATAGTCGGGACGGGGCATCATCACATCGATATCATCATCCCAGGGGATAATGCCTGTGTGACGCACCGCACCCAGCATGGAGCCGTAGGTCAGAAAATACTTCCAGCCATGGGCGTCACATAAACAGATGAGCTGTTTCAGCACTTCAAGCGCACCTAATTGCATTTCCCGGAAAGATAATTCCTTATGTTCCATTTAACAAACTCCTTTATCGCGGTAAAAACAGATTTTCGTATTCCTTGCAAATGAATTGCCAGCTGTAAGCGTCTGCGATCCGGGCTTTTGCCTTTTTGCCCAGTTCTGCGATCTGCTCTGCAGACAGTTCGTCGGCTTGTTCGATGAGGTGAGCCAGGTTGCCGTCTTCCTTGGTCCAGTACAGGGCGGCATCTTCTGCCACTTCCTGATTGAAGCCGACACCCAAAAGCAGGTTCAGGTCGGTGCAGCCCAAAGCCTCCAGAAGGCTGGGGTTGGTGCCGCCTACCTCGTGACCGTGGAAGTAGGCGTAGGCGTTTTCCCGGATCTTCATCAGCAACTCCTGATCGTATACAGTGCCCACAAAACGGATGCGGGGGTCACTGCGGTAATGGAGCTTTTGCTCCAGTTCATCCAGGAACTTGTCATTTGCGTTGGTGATAATAGCGAATACTTTTTCGCTTTTGCTTTTCATAAATTCCCGGATCATAGTCTCATAGTTGTTTTCCGGGACAAATCTGCCGACTACCAGGTAGTAGCCTTTTGTACACAGCCCTTTTTCTGCGTACCAGGAAAGCAACTTTTCGTCGTCGTCCGCCAGGACGCTCTTGCGGGTCTCGGCGCCGTAGGCGATAAAGGTGGTGGCAGGGTTGTATGCTGCGTAGGTTTCCTGGATGTACTTTTCAATGTTTTTGCTGTCGCACACCAGCAAGTCTGCGTGCTTGGTCATCATCTGCTCGGAGATCTTCCAGTACTTGCGCACCGGTGCCGGCCATTTAGCCCGCAGCCATTCGTGACCGTCGGGGTTAACATACACTACACCGCCCAACTTGTGGATCTTGCGGGTGAAGTGGGCCATAAAGGGGCCGATGCGGCAAGCCAAAATATAAACGATAGGTTTTTCAATGTGATGGGTCTGGATGTACTTGCAGCAGGCAGCTAAAGCGGCAACGTCGTAGTAAATGGCCTGCGCAGGGCCGATGTTGGGAACTTTCACGTGGAAGCATCTGGCGTTGTGATACTCCTGCTCAAAGGACTTGGTGTCCTTGCAAGCCACGTGGTATTTCAGTTCCGGGTGGGACTGATGATACTCTGTGAGTTTATCAACGAAGGTCTCATAACCGCCGTATGCACCGGGGATGCCTTTTGAGCCGATGATGAATACATTCTGCATAATGATTCTCCTAACGTCGTATCAGAAATGGAAGGTGTCTTTCAGACCTGCCCATTTCTGGTCTTTTTCGGAAAGATTCAAGGGAGTGCCGTCTTCCATAACATAACCCTCAGCGCTGGCACTACCGGGATATGCGCCTGTGACCTCAGGCCAAACGATGCCGATCTCCGGATCGTTCCAGGCCAGACCGCCCTCATCACCGGGGTGATAGAAATCGGTGCACTTGTAGCAGAACTCGGCTTCGTCGGAAAGCACCAAAAAGCCGTGGGCAAAACCTTCGGGAATGTAGAACTGCTTTTTGTTTTCAGCACTGAGCTCAATGCCGTGCCACTTACCAAAGGTGGGGGAGTTCTTCCGCAGATCCACCGCTACGTCAAACACACGGCCCCGGACAACACGGACCAGCTTGCCCTGGGGATGCTCCTTTTGGAAATGCAGGCCGCGAAGCACGCCTTTAACAGACATACTCTGATTGTCCTGCACAAGGCGCATACCCAAACCGGCCTCTTCCATATCCCGCTGGTTGTAGGTTTCCATAAAGTAGCCGCGGCTGTCTCCATGGACGGCAGGCTCAACAATATACAGGCCCTCAATCGGTACTTTTGTGATCTTTATCTGTCCCATTTTCTTCACCTCAGAAAAATCTAAAATTGCCGGGAAAACTGAGAAGTAGCGCGGTTTTTCGGTGCATATATTATGCGCATTCTCTTTTTGATATAATACAACTACATTCTACCATATACGAGGGGATAAGTCAATGAAAAACACCCCCTAAAAACTCTTTTATACCAACGGAAAAAGAGGGATGTTCCGGAGAACATCCCTCTTGCTTGTTGTGCTGAAATCAGAACTCAATCTGCGAAATAATTTCCTTAAGTTTGTTAGCGCTGTTGTGGAGTTTTGCAATCTCTTCTTCGGTCAGAGGATTGAGAATCTTACCCCGGACACCCTGACGGTCCACCAGGTGCAGAACGGACAGACAGACATCGTCCACACCGTACTCTCCGTGCATCATGGTAGAGACGGTCAGAGCAGTGCCTGCGCCGGCAAAAATGCACTTGCAGATGTGGCAGACGGACATAGCCACCGCATAGAAGGTAGCGCCCTTGTTCTTAATGATGATACCACCGGACTTTTTAACGAATTCTTCCACTTCTTCGTAGTCCTGTTCCCAGTTGATCCGATCCCGGTCGGGGGAGCTTGCCTTGTAGGAGTCCACATGGTTGTTGGCAATGTGGGCCAGAGACCAGGGAACAAAGGAGCTGTCGCCATGCTCACCGTAGACGTGGGCGTGGACGTTTTTAGCGCTGATATAGAAGCGTCTTGCCAGTTCAGACTGGAGACGGCTGGTATCCAAAATGGTGCCGGAGCCGATGATTTGACGCTCGGGGATACCGGAAATTTTGGTGAATACGTAGGTCATAATGTCCACAGGGTTGGACACGATGACATACACCGCATTGGGGGCGTACCGAGCCACCTCTTTGGCGATATCCTTCATAATGTTCACGTTGACCTGGGCCAGATCCAACCGGGACATGCCGGCTTTTCTGGGCAGACCGCAGGTGATGACAACGATGTCGGAATTCACGATGGAACTATACTCGCCACTGCGGACGATGGCAGGGGAATGGAAGGGGGCACCCTGGTAAATATCCAGTGCTTCGCCCTCAGCCTTGGTTTTGTTAATGTCGACCAGTACGATCTCAGTGGCAACGCCCTGGATCATCAGGTCGTTGGCGATGGTGGCACCGACACTGCCGGCACCGATGACGCTGATTTTGCTCATCTTGCATACTCCTTCTTGCATATTGGTGATGTTGCACAGTTTTAATCTGTCTTTTTGTATCGATATTACTATACCAAAAGAGAAAAAGCGTGTCAATACCAAATACAGGTTTTTATATTGGAAATGCAAAATTTTTCCCGCTTTACAGCACCGTCCGGATCTTACCGCAGCCTATGACTTCGTCGCCCAGATAGAGGACTGCGGTCTGACCGGGGGTAATGGCTCTTTGCGAGTTTTTAAATACAACCTTGCAGGTTCCGTCCTCCTGGGGATAAACGGTTGCAGGTTGGGGCGTGTGGCGGTAGCGGATCTTGGCATCTACTTCCATAGGCTCGTTGAGCTGGGGGAAGGGGAGCCAATTCCAGTCGTCAGCGATGAAAGCTTGCCGGAACAGCGCACTGTCCGGGCCGATAGTAACGGTGTTGTTTCTCATATTCTTGCTGCAGACATATACCGGTTCACCCAGGGCGATGCCCAGTCCTTTGCGCTGTCCAATGGTGTAAGCGACAGCGCCGTTGTGCCGGCCTACCACCTTGCCGTCCAAATCGCAGAAGGTGCCTGGGGGATAGGTCTTTTGGGTGTATTCTTTTAAGAATCGCACATAGTCCCCGTCGGGGATAAAGCAGATGTCCTGACTGTCCTTGCGCCGAGCGTTCACAAAGCCCTGGGCAACAGCAATTTCCCGGATCTCCTCTTTAGTATATGCGCCCAGAGGCAGATGGGTGCGGCTCAGTTGCTCCTGGGTGAGACAGGCAAGGAAATAGCTTTGATCCTTTTGATGGTCAACAGCCTTAAACAGACGGAATCTGCCGGTATTTTCGTCCTTGCGGATGATGGCGTAGTGGCCGGTGGCAATGCCGTCACAGCCCATTTTTATTGCCCGGTCCAGCATTACACGGAATTTTAGATGCCGGTTGCATTCAATGCAGGGGTTGGGGGTAAGACCGCTTTCATAAGCGTCCACAAAAGGGTCTACAACACAGTTGCGGAAAGCCTTATCCGCCTCCAAAACGCAGAAGGGAATATTCAGACGATCTGCCACTGCCTGGGCATCTGCGGTATCCTGGGACAGCACACCGGGCAGACCCCGGCAAAGGGTCATAGTAGCGCCAAGACAATCGTATCCTGCCTGCTGCAGCAGGTATGCTGCTACGCTGCTGTCCACACCGCCGCTCATACCGACGAGTATTTTCATTGTGCCGCCTCCTTTAAAATAATATAATTATTTTACCATAATAAAACGAAAAATGCAACGAATTGGCTGCAGAAATGGGTGAGAACAAAAAGTTTATGTAAACCATTTTAAACTACTGCGTCGATAAATGTGGAAAAAGATGGTAAAACAGGAAGAAAAGTGAACAAATTACAGTAAAAAATAGTTACAACGGTGTAATAAATGCAAAAAAAGGGTTGCATTTGCAGGTGGTGTCTGTTATAATATGCTGGAAATAATAGCGAAAGGGGAAATTTAGGTGAAGAAACGAATTACCGGGCTAATGCTGGCGGTAGCGATGGTCTTCAGTGTGATGGCTTATTGCGTCACACCTGCCCAGGCACAGATTGTGACAGATATTAAGACCAGTGACGAGTGCATTGTGGTCCTGAAGGCGGAGGAAGGCTTCAGCGTCAAGCCCTATTGGGATTATGCCCAGTATACGGTGGGTTACGGCAGCAGCTGTCCTACCGATATGTACGATTATTATATGCAGAACGGCATTACCGAGGCAGAAGCTGAGGTACTGCTGCGAAATCATCTGACAAAGATTGAAAATGCCATTAACAATAAGATCATCCTTAAGTACAACCTGGCTCTGACCCAGAATCAGTTTGATGCGCTGGTGATGTTCTCCTACAACTGTGGCACAGCCTGGACTTCCGATACCAGCGGTACATTTTTCAATGCCATTGTCAGCGGCGCAACCGGCAATGACCTGATCCGTGCTTTTGCACTGTGGTGTAGCGCCGGCGGCCAGATCAAAACATTCCTGCTGCGTCGTCGTCTGTGCGAAGCTAATATGTACTTAAACGGTGTCTACTCCAAGGAAGCACCTGAAAATTTTGATTACGTATTATATGACGCAAATGGCGGTACAACCAGTCCCAGAAGCCAGGGTTACGACTCTTCTCTAACTGCCGCACCCTTCCCTGTACCTACCTATGGCGATTATACCTTCGACGGTTGGTATACTGAGCGCGAGGGTGGCGTTAAGGTGACTGTTCTGGATGCCAATGTGGCAGGTCTGACACTGTATGCACACTGGCTCGACAAGGATGGCAACCCTCCTGCCAAGGAGCCTATGAACCCTGTTACCATTACTGTTACCGGTACGGATGTGAACCTGCGCAGTGGTCCTGGTACCAACTACACCCGGGTGGGCGTTGCCCAGAAGGGCGAGCAGAAGGTGATCACCGAGACTCAGTACGGCAGCAACTACCTGTGGGGTAAATTCGATGGCGGCTGGATTGCGTTGGAGTTTACCAATTTTGATGAGGTGAAGGATCAAGCAACCACCCCTGCTCCTACCCCCACTCCTGAGCCCACTCCGACTCCCGATCCCGCACCTACTCCCGAACCTACCCCCACTCCTGAACCTACACCTACCCCCGAACCCACACCGACTCCCACTCCCACCCCGACACCGACTCCTACACCCACACCGACTCCCGAGAAGGTAATGGGTACAGTCAATGTGCAGGAATGGCTCAGAGTCCGCAGCGGCCCCGGCACCAACTATTCCTTTGTGAAGTATCTGTATCCTAAGGACCGTGTAGAGATCCTGGAGCAGAAGACCGTTGGCGCTACGGTTTGGGGTAAGATCAGCGACGGCTGGATCAGCCTGGATTATGTGATCCTGGATGCTCCCAGCACCGGCAATAACAATACAACAACTACAACTCCCGCACCCAATGCCGTGACCGGCAAGATCGTTAATTGCACTGAACTGAGAATCCGTAGCGGTGCCGGCCTGAATCATTCCATCGTCGGCTACTTGCGTTCCGGCACTGCCGTGACCATCACCGAGCGTAAGACCGTTGGCAGTATGGAATGGGGCAAAATCAGCAACGGTTGGATCAGCCTGGACTATGTACAGCTGGATTCCGCATCTTCCGGCAATAACAGCAACACCCAAACCGCTCCCCAGACCACCGTTACCGGTACTGTGAATGTCAGCGACTGGCTCCGTGTCCGCAGCGGCCCCGGCACCACCTATAGCGTGGCCGGTTACCTGGGACCCAACGAGAAAGTGACCATTACCGAGCGTAAGACCGTTGGCAGCATGGAATGGGGCAAGATCAGCAGCGGCTGGATCAGCATGGACTATGTGAAGCTGGATTCTGCTTCTTCCGGCAATACCCAGACAACCCCCGCACCCTCCGGTCAGTCCAAGGTTATTATCGCCGACTGCCTCTGCGTCCGTAGCGGTGCCGGTACCAATAACAGCGTAGTAGCCTACGTTTATTACGGTGCAAAAGTGACTGTCACCGAGACCAAGGATGCCGGCGGCAGAACTTGGGGCAAGATCAGCAATGGCTGGATTGCAATGGATTATACAAAATGATTTAAAGGGCGACCTCATTTTGGGGTCGCCCCCAATTTTGGAGAAGAAAATGAAGATTTTGTTTTTGGATTTAGACGGCACACTCCTCAACGATGAGAAAGAAATTACTCCCGGCAACCGGGCAGCGCTGACAAAGGCATTGGAAATGGGACACCGGGTGGTGATCACCACAGGACGTCCTTTGGCCAGCGCCAAAATTCAGAATGAACGCCTGGGTCTGACAGGGGAGGGTTGCTATATTATTGCCTATAACGGCGGTGTGATCTACGATTGCGGCGCGGAAAAGGCGATCTATGAGAACTATCTTCCCAGTGATGTGGCGATTCAGGCCGTTCGGATCTGTAACGAGTTGGATGTCCACGCCCAAACCTACGATGATACCCATATTCTGGTGGAGCCCAACCACCATCCGGACGCAGTGGAAAAGTACAGCCATTTCTCCGGTCTGCCCTATCGGCAGGTGGATAACTTTGAGGGTGTTGTGGGAGCAGGCGTTCCCAAGGTGCTGGTGATTTCCTACGGAGATCGCCCTGCGCTGGAGCGGGCAGGGGATGCGATCAAAGCTGCGCTTTCCCATAAGGCGGACTGCTTCTATTCCAGCAAGAGCTTTATGGAGGTGGTAGCCCCCGGACTGAATAAGGGCAGCGCCATCACCCGGCTTTGCGGCTTGCTGGGGATCTCTGTGGAGGATAGCATCGCCTGCGGTGACCAGGAAAATGATTTGTTGATGATCAAAACCGCCGGACTCGGCGTGGCAATGGCCAACGGCATCGATTCTGTAAAAGCAGTTGCG
>JAZNZH010000002.1:0-5341 GCA_045594845.1 Faecousia sp.
ACCAAAAGTGGTATTTACACACAAATTTTGCTTTCTTATTTCTTTTGTCCTTTTAAAAAGCCTTGCGTAAAACCGATTCGCAGTACTTAAGGTTAATGATTTTTTCTTTCAGATCTTGCATGGTATAGAAATAGTGATTGCTGGACTCATATCCGATTCTGGAATCCATACATCTGAGCTTCATCAAATCAAACACGGTTTGCAGCTCATCTTCTATCATACGAAGCATCCCATCAGAATCCCTGTTCTCTCGCAGCCGGTTAAACCGGATATGATGATAGGCACTCTCGTACTGGCGTAAAACAACTTGTGCCATCAGAATCATTTCATCCAGTTGATTATCTGTTCCTTGATACTTGGAAAGCTCACATAAGCCTTTTTCCCAAAGTGTAATCAACTGACGGTATTCTTCTTCATAAACAGATACAGGATAGATACCCGCCCATTTCTGAACATCGTCATAGGGATAGCCGACCATACTTGCCTCATATCCGGTAGGTTTCAGGAAAAATGGTGCCATAGGACCGTAATTTTGCGGGCCAAAATAGAGGGTGTCCAGATAAAACGGATAGTGGGAAAAGGCTTCAGACAGCATCAACTGCGCATCATATACACCCTTTGCAACCGTTTCTCCCAGCCAATCTGTGAGAAAATCCATTAAATTCCCTTTGTCTTCCATCAGCCAGGCCGCCAGTCGCAGATTGGGGCTGGGGCATCCGCCAAGAGTCCAGCTCATTTGCAGATTTTCGATCCCTTGCGCCTTCAAGTTCTCAATATGTCCGGCAACCTTCTCCAGTACCGGAATATAAGGAACAACCGCCATTTCCCAGGTGTTATTGATCTGCACCTTGGCAGAAAGCGGCGTTTTCTGCTTTCTCGCAATCTTCCACAGATTTTTTGCCTTATCTCCGGGGCCGCAAAGGGACATGGTGTAATCCAAAACACTGCCTTTGACTCCGCCAATTTGAAACTGCATCGCTTCTTCACTGGTACACTGCAGAATTTGTCCCTCGGTGAGTAACGGAACTACTTTTTCCGCCCACTCGCCTTTCCATCCCCACGCCCAAACAACAGTTTTTGCATTGGGACAAGCATCGTGAGCGCCCTTTGCCATCAAATTGTTGACCTCTGCCACAACCTCCCACGGCTTTCTTTCGCGACACCGCGGGCAAGCCATCTCGCCCTCCAAACGGGAGTAGCAATTGGTCAGGTTCTCGGACATAGTGATGGTGAAAAAGCCGGCAAGATCCGGAACCATCTCAAATAACTTTCTGACACCGTGATAAAGGTAATCCTGAACCTCTTTTGTGGAAGTACACATTGCGTAATAGTCGCCCTCGGCTTCACCACGCAAATGGGGGTATTTTTCAAAGAACGACTCCGGCATAGAGCGCGGCTCGTTTAAATACGGATAAATACCGATACCATACTTCTTTGCTTTGGCAACCAGTCTGCGCAATGACTGGATCCGCTTTTCCCAGCCTTTTGACATTGAGGGGTCAAAGGGAAATTCCACAAGCTGATACAAAACAAGCTGCATCCAGATACCGTTGATTCCAACCTGTGCATACTGCTTGAGTATCTGCTCCGGCAAGGGATCCAGGCTTTCATCCAACAGAACATCGCCGTACAAGGCAAAATAAGGGTAGATCATTCGAAGATTTTTTCCTTCAGCTTTGGAAAAAACCTTCTCTGCTACAGGCTTTTGGAATTCTTCTACAAAAGAAAAGGCATTGTCCTTGTAGTTGCCAAAGGCTTCTTTACACAGCGATGCAATCTCCCTTGTGCGTGAGAGCTGTTCTTCTGTTAAAGGCGCATAGACCGTTTTTTCCACCTGCGGTTTTTCATTTCCCAACTTGACCCACATAAAGTCATCTTCTTTTAAGATGAATGCCAATTCATCCGCAGAGATATTCAGAAGGGTCATGATTTGCTCATAGGTACAGATATGCCAATTGTCACGAATCGTGGTTAAATAGCCCCGTTTTTTCCACATCGGATTTAACGGTTCGTTTTCATCCAGACCCATCTGCTTTACTGCGCAGTATATATTCGCACAAGAGGTTTCCAAAGCAGCGGCAATTCTGTTCACCGGGATATATCCCCAGTTTCTCCAGATAACATTCTGCCATACAGTAGGGAAATATTCATAAGATACAGCCTTTTTGTTCGACACTTGCGGTAAGGCAGACATAATCACTTCTCCTCTGCAAAAATTCTGTCTATTCCCAATATATTAAAAACTTTTGCCGTAACGGATTAGAAGCCATAACCGGCAGGGCTGTAATAAGCCATATTGGTCTGACGAACATCCAGTCTGCCGAAACAGGCAACCACAGGAACATCCGAGATCACATGGATGGCATACTGGCCATAGGGGATCTGGTAGCCCTCCTTGCCGATGGGCTTATCCAGCCGCAGGCAGGTAGTGCGCTCTGCATTCAGATCAATGGTAATATTATCATAAGGAGGCTTGTCTTCAAACAAGATCTTGATGCGGATCTTGGCATCATCCTTGGAAACATTGGTGATCATCAAGGCCTCATGGCCGGGAAAATCAGGATTGTCGCCCTTGGGAGGCAGGTCGCCGTCGCAAAATACCCAGTTCTTTTTACCGTACATATTCCTTCCTCCTATCAATGCTTTTCTACATAATCAAACAGTTCTTTTTCAAATTCGGGGCAAAGGGGCTCTGCACCGTTTTCTGTGATCACATAGCAGGTTTCCACGCGAAGACCGTTCAAAGTGGGATGACCGAAGAAAGAAACGTCCACATTCACGATCATATTCTTTTCCAGAACATCGTCACTGTTGGGGCCGAAGAAAGGAGCTTCTGCCTCCATCAAACCCATCGTATGGGCAAAGGGGCAAACGATGTACTTCAAATAGCCGCCCTTATCGTAGAGCTTTCTGCCTTCGGCGTCGATCTGACGGCCGGAGTTGCCGATCTTCAGCATACTCTTTGTAACCTGCATAACCTCGATCATATCGGTCAGGCACTTCTTCTGCTCAGGGGTATACTCGCCGCTGACAGGAATGGTGTGACCAAAGGTGCCGGCATAACCGTTGATACGAGGCGCAATACCCAGCATTACCATCTCGCCGTTTTCCATAACCTTATCGGTTGCGGTAGGAACGACAGCATTGGAACGGACACCGCTGCCTACGATGGTCTGATAAGCAAAGCTGTTGGCGCCGTTAGCACGGCAAACTGCTTCACCGGCTGCGGCAACCTCATATTCCTTGGCACCGGCCTTGACTTTTTCAGCCATTGCCTTATAGGCATCATAGCAAAGCATAGTGGCCTTTCTTGCCTGCTCTACTTCCCAGTCACTTTTGACATAACGGAACTTCAGGTAATCGTCGGTCAGGTCAATGATCTCACAGCCGGAGAAGCCGCTCACCAAATCCTGATGTACCGCATAGGGCATATCGGTCGTACCGACCAGGCCTACCTTCTTTACGGGGAATTTCTGATTCAGCTCCGCAAACAGTTCGGGGAAGCCGATGATGGTTGCCAGAGGATATTCCTCATCCGGTACCATAAACACCTTGAAGCAACGGGTATCGCTGATGGCAGAAGACTGCTTTGCAAAGGGCTCACTCTCAGGACCGCCCAGCAGCATTGTGGTGCCATCTCTGCCCACAAGGACAGCGCCCTTTTCAAACTGACCGCACCAGCCGGTCAAGTACCAACCGTTGGCTACATTCAGCTCGTCGAAATAGATAACGGCAATATCCGTATCTTTCTCATTCAAGAGCTTGACCACCTTGTCAATTCTGTTTTGTGTTTCCTGTTTGTTAAAATACGCCATAATAATTCCTCCTGATTTTTATTGTGCAATCCACTCAAAGTCTTCAAGCGGATACATTGGACGCGCAATACGCTGCAGATTCAATCGGGCCAGTTCCACACAGCTTGCGCCGTCAGACAGCGCAAACAGTTCCCGGTCTGCATAGGGCTTCAGTTCTTCGAACAAATACCCCAACTTAACAACAACAATTTCATATTCTAAAAGATCAACATTGGCTTTGTCGAAATTGCCCTTTTCAATAAACGCGCTGCGTTTTTCTGTAAACACCGCATCAACATTGTCAAAAGAAATGGTCAGACTTCTGCCGATGATTTCTTTTGCCCAGCCTAAGATCTCTCCGTGAGCCTTAATTGTTCCCTGGCAGCCCAATTTTTCAACGGATACCGTTTCACCGTCTTTTTTGTTCCACAGTGTTTCTACAATTTCCAAATCTGTAATGCCGGCAACGCAGGTTTTCTTGCCGGGTCTGGCATTCAAAAACAGCTTCAGGATATCTTCCGATGTACCCTCAGCTCCGGCAGTGGTATTATCGCCGCTGTCGGTAATGAAAATGCGTTTCTCTTCACCGGCTATAGCCCGGCGAACACATTCCTCAGGCAGTTCTGCCTCGATCCGGAATCGGTATTCCCTTCTGGTATTCCAAAGCTTGTTTGCAAGATCCTTTGCTATCTGCCGGGCAGTATCGGGATCCGCGGCACTGACAACTGCAGACGCACTGGTATTCGGCGCATCGATCCAACAATGACCAAAGAAAAGATTGGCACCGAAAATATCCTCTCTTTCCTCCAAAAGCACTGTTTCTGCTTCCAAAGAACGCAGCGGCTCCTGCCGGGTGAGCATAGTATCGCCTTTTACAAGCATGGGAATCTTCTGCACATATGTATGGGGCTTGATGCCATTTTGCAAGCAATAGGTCAGCGCAGTCGCTGCACGCACCTGGCTTTCCGGCTGATCCGTGTGAGGAGCTGTTTTATAACCGCAAATAATATCCACATACTGCCCCAGCTCATTGGTAATATTGGCGTGCAGATCCATCGTAAAGGCAATCAAACACTCCCGGCTAACGATCTGACGGATCTCCTTGACAAGCTGAAGCTCGCCGCTGCCGATTTCATCCACCTCCATGCTGCCGTGGACATAGATATAGATGCCGTCTGCATCCGGGTTCCGTCGCACTGTATCCATAATTTGCTCTTTATAGTATTCATAAATATGCCGCTCAACCGTGGCAGAGGGCAGCGCATTGGCATAAATGGAAGGTATAATCTCAAAACCGGCATCTTCAAATATATTTTTTACCACCAGTTTTTTAAAGATATCCCATCCTGCAAAGTACTCAAAGTCACTTTTCTGCGGATGAAGATTTGCCTTGCTGTTGGATTCGCACTGAAACGATGCAACAATCACCTTCATTGTATACGCCTCCTTTTATCATCTTCCACTGAGTAAAATGATCTAATTTCTCCGTATCAAAAGAAATTGTCAGACCCTTATGGATATCCGGGTTATAAATAGATGCCTTTCCA
>JAZNZH010000003.1:0-2408 GCA_045594845.1 Faecousia sp.
TTACCTTCGAGCAGAAGATCCTGGCAAAAAATCTGAATGTGCAGGTGGCTATGCCGGATTACCCGGTGTATACCCGTGCGGTGCAGGATTCCATTACACAGGTTATTTACAATTTGATGGATAATGCCGTGAAATTCTGCCCCGAGGGCGGCATTTTGCAGCTGAGCGTGACCCCCGCCGGCGAAAAGGTCTATGTGAGTGTAGCCAACGACGGTGCGACCATCCCTCCGGAAGAGCTGCCGCTGGTATTCGAGCGCTTCCACAAGCTGGATAAGAGCCGCTCTCAAAACCGGGACGGCTGGGGCCTGGGTCTGTATATTGTGCGGACCATTATCGGCAGCCACGGAGAACACATTTCCGTCAGCAGTCACGACGGCCGCACCACCTTTACCTTTACGCTGCCTTTTGTAAATTGACACACTCGTGAGGTTTTTATGGATAAACAGGAAAAAACAGAATATTCCTTTCAGCAGGAGTCCTCTACCTTTCAGACCGGCTCCACCAAGCCTCCGAAAAGTCACCGGGGTCTGATCCTGTTTCTGCTGGGTCTGGTGATCTTCCTGGGCGGAATTGCCACTGCGCTGGGAATCACCAATCTGCAGCTATTTAAGGCATTGGTGAGTCAGCAGGAGGACGCTTCCAATGCTGTTGCCTTTGCCGACACCCACGAGCAGGCCACTCCTTCCGGTGAAACGGTTGAGGGCCTGGGCTTCTGCGGCGAAACGGTGTCGGAATTTTGGCACAATTACCACGGCCTGCCCCGGGGCGTCTTCGTCCAGTCCGTGGAAGCGGGCAGCGATGCGGAACGCCAGGGCCTGCTGCCGGGAGATGTGCTGCTGCGCATCAACGGCACGCAGATCAGTTCCCTGGAAGAGCTGCAAACGCAGCTGTGCAGCGCCGGTGAAACGGTGCAGCTCGTGGTCTACCGGGACGACCGGGAGATCAGCCTGCAACTTTCCGTAAATAAGGAGTAAACGATGGAACTGCTGTATACTAAAAATTTTGAGATCAACGATCTGCATGTGGATTGCCACCGGCGGCTGAAAAGCTCCGTGCTGCTGTACCTGGTCCAGGAGGTCTCCACCGACCATGCGCTCATGTTGGGTACAGGCTGGGAAACCCTGCACAGCCGCCATCTGTTTTGGGCAGTCATCCGGCAAAAGGTACATATCTCCCGCCTGCCCGTAGCGGGAGAAAAGATCCGCCTGGAAACCTGGCCCATGCCCGCCACCCGGGTGGCCTACCCCCGTGCCACCATCGCTTACGATGAAAACGGCCGGGAGCTGTTCCGGGCGATGGCCCTGTGGGTGCTGATGGATACTCAAAACCGCTCCATGGTCCTGCCCGGCAAGAGCGGCGTGGATGTGCCCGGTATCGTCCGTGGCCTGGAACTGGACGCCCCCGGCTCTCTGGTCCCCAAGGCGCTGGCAAACACCGTAAACCACACCGTCCGTTACAGTCAGCTGGACCGCAACGGCCATATGAACAACACCCGGTATATGGATTGGGTGGACGATCTGCTCACCGCCGAATTCCACAAAGCACACCCGGCCCGGGGCTTTACGGTCTGCTACCTGGCAGAGGCAAAGGAAGGCCAGCAGGTGACGCTGGATTGGGCGCTGTCGGAGGAGGGTATCCTGCGCCTGGAGGCCCACCGTCTGAAAGACGATCAATCCGGCAAGCAAGAACGGGTGTTCGCCGCTGAAGTACAGTTTTAAGACAAATTTTAACAGTGTTCTGTAAACCAAAACCACTTTTTGCAAATTTGTGTAAAAAGCCCGTTATTAACAGCAAATCCCCTGCAAACCCAGAGTTTGCAGGGGATTTTCCCGGTTTTGACTGTGGATAAACCTGTGGAAAGTGTGGATAACTGGGACACAAAAGTGTTGAATTGTCCCCCTGTTTTTAAGATTATGTAAACCCGGAATTCTGTCACGTTCCCGTTCTATTCTATCCCTTTGATGTCAGAAAATCCCCGGCAGCGGTTGCTGCCGGGGATCTCTTATAAAATGGAATTACAATTGGGGGCCTGCTGCGACCAGAGCCTTGCCCTCGTCGTTGCCGGTGTACTTGTTGAAGTTCTTGATGAAGCGGCCTGCCAGATCCTTTGCCTTCTCGTCCCAGATAGCGGGATCAGCATAGGTGTCGCGGGGATCCAGGATTGCGGGATCAACGCCGGGCAGTGCGGTGGGAACTTCGAAATCGAAGTAGGGGATCTTCTTGGTATCAGCGCTCAGGATGGAGCCGTCCAGGATGGCGTCGATGATGCCGCGGGTATCCTTGATGGAGATACGCTTGCCGGTGCCGTTCCAGCCGGTATTGACCAGGTAAGCCTTGGCGCCGGACTTTTCCATCTTCTTAACCAGCTCTTCGCCGTACTTGGTGGGGTGCAGCTCCAGGAAGGCTGC
>JAZNZH010000004.1:0-1828 GCA_045594845.1 Faecousia sp.
GGATATGGCCTTTGCACCCGGTGCCAACCCGGCGCAGGATATGGAGATCCTCTCCTGCCGGACGGCCGGGCAGTGCCTGGCAGGTGCCATCTATGCATGTCTTTCCAGCCGCATGGACTTCGACACGGCCATGATCACCGCTGTGAATCACTCCGGCCGCAGCGCCGCTGTGGCAGCCGTCACCGGCGCCATTATGGGTCTGCTGCTGACCGAAGAGAATCTGCCGGAATTCTATGTGGAATCTTTGGCTGCTGCCAAGGTCCTGCGCACCCTGGCTGACGACCTTGCCCAGGGCAGCCCCACCAGAGGCCTGTTTGATGACAGCTGGGATCACAAGTACACCCAGGGACTTCCGTTGTAAAATGCCGAAAAATACGGAAAAATCCCGGAAAAAACCGCCAAAAGCCTCTTGCAAAAAGGGAAAAGCGGTGCTATAATACCACCGTAAGTATTGACTGTTTTGGAAGAGAGGGGTGCAAACCCCTCTCTTTCGTACTGAGTAAGGAGATTTTTGTGAAGGTCACAGATTTGGTAACCCAGTTTTCCCAGCCCATCGTGGAGCAGTTCGGCTGCAAGCTGTGGGATGTGGAATATGTGCGGGAGGGCTCCGAGCGCTTCCTGCGTCTGTATATTGAGAAGGACGGCGGCGTGGACATCGAGGATTGCGAGAAGATCCACCGTGCTGTCGATCCCATCCTGGATGAAAAAGACCCCATCGCCGAGAGCTACCACTTTGAGGTCTGCTCTGCGGGTCTGGAGCGTGCATTGAAGCGCCCCGGCGATTTTGAGCGCTTTATGGGAAGCGCCGTGACGGTCAAGCTTTACCGCCCCAGAAACGGTCTGAAGGAGATCCCCGGTGTTCTGCGGGGCTACGAGGATGGCCGTGTGACGGTGGAAGCCGGCAAGCAGACCATTGCTTTTGAGAAATCCGAAGTCGCATTAGTCCGGCTTCGTGTGGAATTCTAAAATTACAGCACACTACAAATAAAACTAAATAATGATGAGCCTTGAGAAAACAAGGCGCACAATTGCCGGCATAGTTTTTTGGCGCAAATGAAGGTTTCAGCTCCGCAGACATACTTTGTGTATTTCAAGGAGCGGAAACCGCACAGTTGCGGCGAAAGGCAGGGTGGCAATGTGTGACTGGTTTTGGAAAGGCGAAGGAGGAAAAAATGGCAAGAACAACAAAGGCCAAGAAGCAGGCAGCGCCTCAGGTAGATATCGGCGCAGAAATTTTCGCAAGCCTGCGTGAACTGGAAAAGATCAAGGGTATTCCCGTTGATTATATGGTGGAGCGTCTGAAGCAGGCGCTGACCAACGCCTACCGGAAGGACCGGGAGGATAACCGGGACATTCCCGGCGAAAATGTGGTGGTGGACCTGAGTGAGCAGGGCCTTTCCATGCATCTGCTGAAGACCGCTGTGGAAGAGGTGGAGGACAGCTCCGTTGAGATCCACATCGACGCCGCCCGGAATTTGGATCCCAATGTGCAGGTAGGCGACGCCGTCCGCATTCCCATTGATATTCAGAAGTTTGGCCGCATCGCTGCCCAGACTGCCAAGCAGGTGGTCATTCAGGGCATCCGGGAAGCAGAGCGTGGCGCTATTTACGAGAGCTACACCTCCAAGAGCCAGGAGCTGCTCACCGGTTCCGTGCTGCGTGTTGATCCCACCGGCGACATCTTCGTCCGCATCGGCCAGGGCAACGAGCAGAACGACGCCGTGCTCCGCACCGGCGAACAGATCCCCGGCGAAGTGTATCAGCCCGGCGACCGCATCCGTGTGTATGTGCTGGAGGTCCGCCGTGCAGCCCGTGGTCCCCTGGTCCA
>JAZNZH010000005.1:0-33722 GCA_045594845.1 Faecousia sp.
ATCAAGTTTTTGAATAATTTGCTCTTAGCAATATTACTCAAGAATTTTCGTTGGCTTAAATTCGTTTACACGAAACTTAAACAATTTAAATTGTCCAAGGTGTTTGTTCGTCTTTGCGTTATTCAATTTACAAGGTACAGCTCCACTCCCCAATTTTTCGGAGAGCCTTATAAGATTATCACACCACCTCCCCTTTGTCAAGCACTTTTTTCCATTCAATGCAACTTTTTTAGATAAAAAATAAGGAGCCTCGATGAGGCTCCTTTTTATTGTTATAAATCCGTTATTCCACATCGTCAATAATGCCGTAATCGCCGTCATTTCGGCGATATACCACAGCAAAACTGCCGCCATTATCTTCATCACGGAATGCAAAGAAGGTATGCTCCAGGAGGTTCATCTGCATAATCGCTTCTTCTCTGGTCATGGGACGGAAATAAAACTGCTTGGTGCGGACGATCCGCAGCTCCTCTTCCGGCTCCTCAGCCACAAAGGAGGTCTCCTCAACAGTACGGGCAAACGCATCCTGGCGAAGACGCCGTGCAAGTCTTGTTTTATTCTTGCGGATCTGACCCTCAATAGTAGCTACAGCGGCGTCTACAGACGCAAACATATCGGAGGTGCTTTCTTTTGCTCTGAACCAAGTACCAGCGCCATGAACCGTAAGCTCTACATTGTTACGGTTCTTCTCCACAGAAAATACGATAAGTGCTTCCGCATCCTCCTCAAAGAACCGGGCCAGCTTCATTACCTTCTTCTCAGCATAAGCATGGACGTTCTTAGGCAGCTTGATTTTCTTCTCACTAAACTGAAATTTCATATGCGGCAACTCCTTTCGTTTCACCGGTCCTCCGGTGTATCTATATTATACTATATAACTATAGATTTCGCAAGGGTTAATCCTCAAATTCCTCCTCATCATCCAACAGTTCAAGCATCGTCAAATTGTAGACATTTTCCGCCTTTTGCTCAAACAGTTTTGCAAGACGGATCGCCTGGCGCTGGTTGGGAGCCATAAGCTCCAAAGTCATCAAATTACCGGTCTCATCATCAAGAGACATCACTACTGTATACTCGCCATTTTCCCTGGGAAGGGTCTGTGTTTTAACAAAACTACTGCGGCGAAGCTGACGGTTAAACTGGGTCACAGCATTTTCCGCTCTGCGCTTAACGGTATACGCAATATCGTCCTCGGTAAGTGCACCATCGTGTTTGCCTTTTTCTGTTATTTCGTACCGCTCGTCATCCACCTGCTTTACGTGGCCGGATTTCACCATTTCCGGAACAGCGGTGCAAACATCAAAATAACTCAGACAATCGTCCTGATAGCTGACCTCATAAATTTCCTGCACTGTCATAGGATAGCTTGCTCTGGCCATCACAAACAAAATCAGCACCTTGACATCCATCATATCATGAATAAAACCCAATCGCTTCATAAGTATCACCTCTGTTTTTATTATATCGATTACCAAAACAAAATCAAGCACCCACAGGACAGAAATGTCATAATATATCCAGAAAGGATGGTTTTATGGATCAAATAATCTTTTATAATTCCGGCTTATCACGCGCCACACTCTATGCAGCGCAACAACTAAAAAATCTTGGATATGTCTTCTGTGACGACGTTAATATACATACTGCAACACACTTGCTGTTAGATACCCCAAGCACGCAACAAAAACTCCCGAACGGTCTCAGAAACGATATTGTGGCGGTCGGTGGAAATCTCCAACTCCCATGCTCTATGATCGACCTGCTAAAGGATCCGGATTATCTTGCAAGCAACGCAATGATTACAGCACACTGCGCTATTAAAGTTGCTCTGCGAGAAACAGAATTTATCCTACCTGACAGATCTATGCTCATCATTGGTTGGGGGCGAATCGGCAAATGTTTGGCACAACTTCTCAAAAATTTAGGATGCCGTGTTACAGTTGCCGCAAGAAAAGAAACAGATCTTGCATTATTGAACGCCCTAGGGTACATAAGCACCACAATTGCAAATATAGAATTCGATCAATATGATTTCATTTTTAACACTGTACCGGTGTTATTGGTCAAAGAATACAACTCATCGGCTCTGGTCATTGAACTTGCCAGCACTCCGGGGATAGTGGGAAAAAATGTGCTGTCTGCAAGGGGGCTGCCGGGAAAAGAAGCTCCTGCTTCCTCCGGAAAGCTGATTGCTGATACAATACACCGACTATTCAGCAGAAAGGAGTAACACCATGAATATTGGATTTGCTATGTGCGGATCCTTCTGCACATTCAAGGAGGTATTTCCGATTATGGAAATACTCGCAAATAAATACAGTGTTGTGCCTATTTTCTCAGATACTGTATATAGCACGGACAGTCGATTTGGCACAGCTCAGGCACATATCAGAAATGCTGAACAAATCTGCGGACGAGGTCCCCTGCACACAATCGCATCGGTAGAGCCGATTGGGCCGCAAAAGCTACTGGATGCTTTGATTGTTGCGCCTTGCACAGGAAACACTCTTGCCAAACTTGCACATAGCATTGCCGACACACCGGTGACTATGGCAGTCAAAAGCCACTTGCGAAACGCAAGACCGGTAATTATTGCCATATCAACAAACGACGCACTTGGCGGTGCTGCAGAAAACATTGGACGTCTGATGGCAAGAAAGTATTACTATTTTGTACCGTACCAGCAGGATGATCACCAAAACAAACCTACCAGTATTGTGGCTGATTTTAAACAAATACCCGCAACCCTGGAATACGCCTTAAAAGGTCAACAATTTCAGCCTGTTCTTTACAAAAATAGGACGTAGCGACTTGTATTTTTCAGAAAAAGCTGATAAACTATACAAAAACATATTTAGAATAGAGATGATCGCAATGCACATCCTTCCCACAAAAAAATCAAGTCATCTGCGCGCAAAGAACGAAGCGGATATGACCCAAGGAAGTATACTGCACCACATTATTACATTTGCCTTTCCTTTAATGATTGGCAACTTGTTCCAGCAACTATACAACACCGTTGACACCTGGGTTGTCGGCAACTACGTCAACAATGATGCCTACTCTGCCGTTGGTGCAGTAGCTCCGGTTGTAAATATGCTTATCGGTGCTTTCTCTGGCCTTGCCTCCGGCGCCGGTGTGGTAATTAGCCAGTATTACGGTGCAAAACAATATGATAATGTCAACAAAAGTGTTCATACATCCATCCTGCTAACATTCCTTCTTGCTGTCGTATTTACCGCTGTTGGCATATTAATGATTCCGTTGATGTTACAAATTGTCAATCTGCAGCAACAGGCAACCAAGGAGGCCACCACCTACCTGACCGTTTATTTTTCCGGTCTCATAGGTCTGATGCTCTATAATATGGGTGCGGCAATTC
This sequence comes from Faecousia sp., assembly GCA_045594845.1. Lineage (GTDB taxonomy): Bacteria > Bacillota > Clostridia > Oscillospirales > Oscillospiraceae > Faecousia. The sequence continues at coordinate 3,383 of JAZNZH010000005.1, forward strand.
TGCGAGCAGTCGGTGATTCCAAAAGGCCTTTCTATTTCCTGGTTGTCTGCGCCATAATTAACACCATCCTGGACCTTCTCTTTGTTTTAAAATTCAATATGGGTGTGTTCGGTGTTGCTCTGGCCACGATTATTGCCCAGACCGTTTCTGCGTTACTGGTTATCATTACACTGATTCGTTCTGACAGCGTAATCCAGCTGCGTTTCAAAAAAATGCACCTCCACAAGAACCTTTGCCTGAAAATTTTGACTATCGGTACACCGGCAGCACTGCAGCTTGGCATCACCTCATTCTCTAACGTATTTGTTCAATCCTACATTACCCATTTCGATATTGGCCAGCTGTCTCCCGATTATATGTCCGGCTGGACTTCCTATCTAAAAATTGATCAGCTTCTGTTCCTCCCGGTTCAGTCCATTGCCTTAGCGGTCAGCACCTTTGTTGGTCAGAATCTGGGCAAAGGAGATGTGCAGCGAGCTAAAAAAGGTATCCATTATGCAACCGGGCTGTCTCTTGTTGCCACATGCATACTGATGATCCCCATACTGATCTTTGCAAAAGATATTGTTCGTTTTCTCAATCCCAAGCCGGAAGTTGTCACCTATGGTGCCATGTTCCTGCATTGGCTGACCCCCTTCTACCTTCTGACCAGCTTCAACCAGATCTATGCAAGTGCATTACGAGGCGCAGGCAACAGCAAGGCGCCCATGATTATTATGCTTGCATCCTTTGTAGGTTTCCGTCAAATTTACCTGTTCACCATGTCAAAAGTGTATAACCATGTGATCCCTATTGCTTTAGGTTATCCCGCCGGTTGGTTGCTGTGCAGTTTGATAACTGCTATCTATTTCTACAAAACTGATCTCAGTAAAACCCGATTTGTTGAAGATTAAAGCTCTGCCCTCTCTGTTCATTTGCAGAGAGGGCCTTTTCTTGACATTCTGTTAAGCTTAATGCATAATAAAATTGGTCAGTGTATATCCCCGATAAGGAGACATATATGAAACGAATTCTTTCACTTCTAATATGCGTCGCATTACTTCTTGGCGCCTGCAAAAAAGATACTGCCAAAAAAGAGAGCAACCCTCAGCAAATCCAGTCATATTCTGAGGCCGTCGCCGCGGTGCACACCGCGCAAACTTTAGACTATCGTGTTTTGCAAAAGAAAACCACCGCCATAGGCAACCAGGCAGTGGAAGAAACACGAATGCAGACGATCAATTTCCGCGAGTTCGGTACTGATAAGATGGCAGCTATGGTCACCGAAACAATTACCGTCGGTGAAGAAACCATAGAGCTTACACACAACTATTATGATGGTTTCGGATATACGGAAATCGAAGGCAGTTGTTTCTGTTCTCCTACCGATGCCGACACTTTTATGTCTCAATTTGCACCTCCTGTTCTCCTGACACAGGATCGATACAGAAAGGTTGAAACAACTGTAAACAATGGCATTACTGTATTTCACTTTTCTGACAGCAGCAGCTCTGAGGAATGGGCAACGCCCGCCAACGCATCCGTGAAACAATCCCACGGTGATGCGACGATTGATGAAAACGGAAAACTGATCGCAACCACATACCATGTGTCATATACCGACGGTCCTGCATCTGTTAGGGTTGAAACCACTGTTTCGCTGAACTATCCGGAAAGTGTTGAGATCGCTGAGCTTGACAAATCTAAATTTACGGAGGTTGAATCTCTTTCCGCCCCCAAGCTATTGGAAACAGCTTGCCTGTATCTGAACAATCTCCAGAAAATCACCACCACAGCAACCTCCAAAATGGCAAGTGACGCCTTTAATATCCGGAGAAACCAAACCACCCAGGCAAATGTATCCACGGCAGAACCTTACACCGCAAAGATCGATACCCTTGTTACACAACAGGACTACAGCACCAGTGATGCCGCAACGATCGAACAGTCGATTGTGTTTGAAAACGGTGTTTATTCCACCACAATCGACGGCGTCACGGAAACTGATAGCACTGTTACACAAGAAAATATGGAAGGCTATATCCGAAACCTAATGCTCGGAAATATTCCTTCTGTAGATCAACTCTGCGCCGCCAGTGCAGAATCTGTGGATGGTTATACAATTATTAAATTACAAGTCTCCGAAGCGCTTTCAGACTTGATCTGTCAGCAAGTCAGCAATTCTCTCTACGGTGATCCACTGTTTCTTTTTAACATTTCAGAGTCCGTGGAGGAATCGCATCCGGAATTTTATTTTGCAATCAACAACCAGACCGGTTTCCCCACAGCCTGCGGCTATTCCTTCGAAAACAATCACACTGTGGACCGGACCGATTACAAAATCACATCTTATGCAGATCAAGCATTCCAGATTGACACCATCCAAGCCGCACCGGCAACAGATTCTATTGATCCGCCCTTCTATTCTGTGACAGACGGAACCGATAAGACACTTTGGATCCTTGGAACAACGCAGTATGGTGATTCCCGATCTTCATCTCTGCCGGCACATGTGTATACCGCACTAACCCAAGCCGAAACTATTGTATTGGAATATTCCGAAATATCTGTTTCCAACAACAGCCTATCAGAAGATAACGTAAGCGATGAGCTCTATGCCCAGGCTGTGCCATATCTGTTTGTTAACGGAACTTATCACTCCGAATCAAACAAAAACGCTGTAGCGCTAAACAACAGCATCCACAACCATTTCGTCGCCAATGGATATCGTATTAATCAAGCAAACAGTATCCACAGCAGTATTTATCAGTTTGCTGTTCCCAGCGGTAAGCGAATTGACATTCTCTTCCCTGACAACAATCCCTCGCAGTTTTGCAACACGCTTTCTATAGATGCTCAACAACTGCTGTTACAGAACACCCTGCAAAACACACCCTCTTTGGAACAAAATGCATACCTTTTACTGGAAGCCCTTTATCAGGGAAATGATGCAAAACTAATGGAGTTATTGCGTTTCGATGACTACACAGACGATCCGCAACTATTGGACGAACTGACAGAGTCCCTTTATGTTACTCCGTCGGAAATGATTGCCCAGGCACTGGCAATCTATCTGGAAGAAGGTAAAAACACCTTTGCTGTGATCGATATTCGGTATATGATCTTTATCAATAATGTTTTGGATAACCTGCGAGAAATGGGTTACACAATTACCAGAAACTAAAATAAAGGCGGAGGGTGACCTCCGCCTTTAAAATTCTCCTGTATGATACATAACTGCAGAAAGCGCACAAAGCGGTGCTGTTTCACATCTTAAAATCCGGGATCCTAAGGAACACACCTGCAACCCTTGCTCTACGGCAAGCTGCACCTCCTGCATTTCCAGGCCGCCTTCAGGGCCGGTCATCAGGCTGACAGAACGAAAAGAATTTCCATTCAACGCAGACTTTAGTGTAGTACAACGTTCATTTTCGTAAAACAGGATCGCTACATCCGCTTGCGCTGCTCTCTCCAATGCCTCACGGTAACTCTTCAGTGTAATAACCTGCGGTATTACGCCGCGACCGGACTGCTCCGCTGCAGAAGCGGCAATTTTATTCCAACGCTCCAATTTCTTCAACAAGCTCTTGTCATCCGGCTTGGAAATACATCTAACTGTAGGAAATGCTATAATCTCTGCTGCTCCTAACTCCGTTGCTTTTTGGATCACATGTTCCAACTTATCACCCTTGGAAAAGGCCATATAGATGCTTACTTTGACTTGAGGCTCAGTATTGATCGGTCTGCGCTCAGTTACGCGCAAAATATAACCGTCATCCTCTGCACTGACAATTACACAGACGCACTCCTGAGTGCTGCCGTCGCAAACCACTACTGATTCTCCAATTTTCAGTCGGAGAACGCGGGCGTGCGCCGCTTGTTCTTCCGATAATGTTAGAATATCGTCGTGCATTTGCGCCTCATCAAGAAAAAAACGAGCCATATCTCTCCCCCATTTCATAAGCCTACTATAACACATTCAATTATGAATGACAACAACAACATAAACTTTGAAAAATAGGTTGACAAAAACTTACTGTAAGGATATAATGTTGTGGCGCACTTGCGAGAGTGTTGGAATGGTAGACAAGCACGTTTGAGGTGCGTGTGGCGACCGCCGTGTGGGTTCGAGTCCCATCTCTCGCACCAACACAGCACCGCTGAATCTCTCGTTCAGCGGTGCTTTTTTTCAACAAATGTTATCCGGGAAAGGTAGGCAATTATGAAGTTTTTAATCACCTTATGGATCGGCAAATTTGTTGCCTTCATTGTCAATTTGATTGACAAAAAGCGGGGCAGTAATTATGCCGGCAGTATTGCCACAAAGCTCATGCCAAACTTTGTTTCAAAGTTCAAGAACATCGATTTCAATAAGGTTATTTTTATTTCCGGAACCAACGGAAAATCCACCACAACAAATTTGATTTATCACACTTTGACCAATGCCGGCAAAACAGTTGCATCCAATGTGGAGGGTGCCAATATGATGAGCGGTGTTGCCACTACCTTAATCAAAAATTCCACTATAAAAGGCGCACTGAACAAGGAATTCCTGGTTCTGGAGATCGATGAACGCAGCTTGCCCGGCATCCGCAAACAGCTTCCCGGCCGTCACATGGGCATTACCAACCTGCAAAAGGATCAGGTGCAGCGCAACGGCGATCCCGACTTTATTCTGCGTAAATTCCGCGGCACCATCGGTCAGGATATGACTCTGTATCTGAACAACGAGGAACCCCGCAGCCGCTCCCTGGAAGACAATTGCGGCAAAGTAGTGTATTTCAGCGTTGACACTAATTCCCGCACTTACACCAACAATGATTTCTACAGTGTAACGCTCCCCTGCCCCAAGTGCGGCCATCCTATAAAATACAATAAATTCAATCTTGCAAACATCGGTAACTTCCAGTGCACCAAGTGCGCGTATGCATCACGGAATGAACCGGATGTAAAAATCACCGCTGTTGACTTTGAGAACAACTCCTTTGTATTGGATAATAAGCTTTGGACTGTTCCCTATAACAATCCTTTCTATATTTACAACTTTGCTATGGCGATTGCCATCTGCCGCAGCGCCGGTCTGAGTGATCCGCAGATCGCAAAGGGTTTTGTAAGTTTCAAAAACCCTGCTTCCCATGAAGATATTCTTCTCTACCGAGGTAAGGAGATTCACTACCTCCGCGGCAAGCAGGAGAATCCCGAGGCGCTTCAGTCCGAGCTGGATATCATCGCCGCAGATCCCAGAGAAAAAGCTGTGTTTGTAGGTCTGTACCGCGTTGCTGATTTCAAGCCACACTACAGCGGCAGCTTCTATTTCTTCGACTGCGATTTCTCCCCCATCGTCAAAAGCAACACAACCCATTATGTGGCCTTTTCACAAACAGAGGCAAACGATATTGCCTCCCGTATGATCCTGGCCGGTGCAGCGCCGGAAAACATCACCGTGTGTGACACGGATGATATGGAGCAAGTATTTGCTAATCTGGAAAGAATAAACACTAAAGTTATCTATGTTCTGACAAATCCCAAGCACGCTCCCGTTGTAAAGGGTTACCTTCAGAAAGGAGGTGCTGTCTATGCCTAAGATCAATGTTGCATGGATGTACCCAAATCTCTTGAATCTCCACGGTGAGCGTGGCAGTATTCAGGCGCTTGTACAGACCGGTAAGAATATGGGCATCGATGTGGATATTCACAGAATTGAGGATTTTGACACATCTGTTGACTTCCAGCAATACGACCTGTTGATTTTCCTGCCCGGCGAAATTAGCACCCTTCAGCGTCTTGTTGCACCTTTGCAATCCCAACAACTCCCTGAATATATTGAAAACGGCGGTTTTGTTCTGGCTATTGGCACCAGTGGTCTGTTATTCGGAAAATCCATCACCCGAGAAGACAACACAGTGATCCCTGGCCTGGGTTGTTTAGATATGACCGCTAAAGAGCGCCAATATGTATGGGGTGATGACCTTCACATCCGTATTAACCGTACAAAGCAGGAACTGGTCGGTTCTCAGATTCAAATGGCAGATGTTGAAACAAACTCTCCCCTGGCAACCGTGCTGTACGGCATGGGCAACAACAACAGTGGCAAAGAAGGCGGTGTGTATAAAAATCTGACTTATACCAACTGTCTGGGCCCCCTGCTTGTGAAGAATCCCTGGTTTGCTGAAGATATTCTTAAAAACATACTTTTAAGCAAAGCAGGTATCAACACCAACACTACCAATACCATTGCGGACAATTCCTTACTCTCTACCATCCGTTTTATCGAAACAAAGAAATAAGAAAAAGGCAGTTTTGCATTTGCAAAACTGCCTTTATTTTAGTCTTCCTTGCCAATGGTCATAATATCGTAAGGAGTCGTCTGGTAAACAAAGTAATTGAGCCAATTGCAGAAGAGGAGATTCGCATGACCTCTCCATCTTACCAGCGGATCCTTTGTGTCATCATCGTTGGGGAAATAGTTCTTAGGCACCTTAATTGGCAGTCCCAGGTTCTTATCCCGCAAATATTCTGTACGCAATGTATCAGCATCATACTCTGAATGGCCGGTCACAAAAATCTGACGACCGCCTTTACTCATCACGGCATACACACCTGCTTCCTTAGAAGATGCCAGGATTTTCAGACCGGGAACTGCCTCAATGTCCTCACGATGCACCGTGGTATGACGGGAATGGGGCACCCAAAAACTGTCATCAAAACCGCGAAGCAGAATAGAACGCTTATAATCGGCTTCGTGCTTGAATACGCCAAACAGTTTCTCATCCAGAGGGTACTTAGGCACACCGTAATGGTAATATAATCCCGCCTGCGCACCCCAGCAAATATGGATGGTGCTGTGTACATTGGTCTTACTCCATTCCATAATCCGGCAAAGCTCAGGCCAATAATCCACTTCCTCGAAGTCCAGGTTTTCCACCGGAGCACCGGTGATCACCATACCGTCGAACTTACGGTGTTTTACATCGTCAAACGTCTTATAGAAGTTCAGAAGATGGTCCTGGGAAACATTTTTAGACTGATGTGTGCTGGCATGAATCAGCTCTAAACGTACCTGCAGCGGTGTGTTGCCTAACAGACGCGTAAACTGCGTTTCAGTAGCAACCTTGGTAGGCATCAAGTTTAGTAATAGAATCTCCAGAGGGCGGATATCCTGAGACATCGCGCGATTCTCCGGCATAACGAAAATATTCTCCTGCAACAGTGTTTCCGTTGCGGGCAGATCATTGGGGATCTGAATAGGCATCGCAGACCCTCCTTTCATTTCGTTACATTTTACTAAACAATTCTCCCTTTGTCAATTCCCTGCAATGGTTCCCAGAGTGGTGCCGTTGTAATAATACTGAAGTATCTCCGAATACTGCTTTCCTGACTGTGCCATTGCCTGCGCGCCGTACTGACTCATCCCCACTCTGTGGCCATATCCCTTAGTTGTAATACTCACCGAATCGCCCAAAATGTGCACTGTAAATGCCGTAGAGCGCAAGCCTAACTTTTGGCGAACCTCAGTTCCGCGAAAAACTTCACCTGCAATTTCAATCGTGTCTACACCACTGCCGTCTGTATAAGTTATTTTTCCGACACTCAGCAGATTTGATTCTGGCAGTCCCAGCTTTTGTAAAAAGTCACTTACAGAAAATGAAACTGTATCGGTATAATGACTTGCATTCTCTTCTCCGGGGCTGTCCACGGCCTGCAAATACGGAATATCCGATCCCCAGACTGCAAGGGCATTCTCTGTTTTCCCGCCGGAACAAGAAAAGTATGTCGCTTCAATATATCCACCGTTATACAAAAGCACCTTTCCTGATGTGCTTAGCACAGCATCTTCTACCCGCTTTAAATCTTCTTGAAGATTTCCTTTGTTGATATATTCTGCAGGACTGCAATACGCCTGACAGCACGATGGTTTTGTGCACACTGCACCGGATGGATGCTTGTCGCTGCTCTCCATTCTTTTCATAGTGTAAGTTCTTGCCACTACAGCCTGCGCCTTTAGCGCCTCCACCTCAAAAGATGCCGGCATCTCTGCAAGCACCACTCCTGTCAGATAACTGTCAAGCTCCATCATTTTTACTTCCCCGCTTTGGAACAGAACCGGTATCTCTATATAGCTTTCCGCATGTTCTTCCTGAATACTTTCCGAAGGCTCCGTTGGCAATTCCATTGGCCTGCTAAAGGCAGATAATATAGAAAACGGAGCAACCAGACCAATTATAATGCTTAACAGCCATTCGATGCAAACTTTACTCATTTCATCACCCAAAGATATAGTAACAATTTCTTATGGTGTAACTCCACGATTTTAGGTGCGCAAAGCCGAAAGTCGCACGACAATACTTGACATCAAACCGGCCTGCGGGTATAATTTATAGTGAAATATTATGTATTGGAGAAACCTATGAAACGTACGATCCGAATCATAGTTCCGGTGCTTATGGTCCTGACGATCCTGTTAGGATCCGCCTGGTACTTTTTTGTATATGACCGCGCCCTGACAAGAGATCTTCTGTTGGACGCAGCCCGCTTCTTCGACAAAAATGGCCAATCCAGGATCTCTGCCTGGTTTTATGACTGTGCATATGCCCAAGCCGGTAATGACGATACCGTTGCCATTGAGCTTGCTGACCAGTATATCAGCACTGGAAACTACACCCAGGCTGAGCGGGTTCTTCAAAAGGCAATCAACGGTAAACCCACCACCAAACTTTATATCAAGCTGTGTAATGTGTTTATCGAACAGGATAAAGTGCTGGATGCCGTTCAGCTTTTGGACAACATCCAGGATCCCAGTATCATCCTGCAGATGAAGACGCTCCGTCCCAAAGCACCAATTGCTACACTGCAGAGCGGACAGTACAACCAGTATATGGATGTTTCCTTTGAAGACAGCAACGGAACATTGTATGTAAACACTAACAAGGAGTATCCCTCTGTCACCGAAGATCTGTACAGTAAGCCCATCCGTCTGGCAGGTGGTGAAAACCATGTCTATGCTGTTTGTATTGCGGAAAACGGATTGGTCAGTACCCTTTCCAAATATGCATACACCATTTTGGATGTAATTGAGCAGATCACCGTTAAGGATTCTCTGCTGGACGCAGAAATCCGTAATATCCTGCATTTTTCTGCAGATGAACCTATTTACTCTGACGACCTGTGGGCAATTGAAAAGCTTACCATTCCCGAAGGCACAGAGAGTTTTGACGAAATCACCCATCTTCGTTCCTTGCGTGAATTAACGATTTTGGGTGGAGACGGTGATCTTACCGTCCTGCAGAATCTGTCCCGACTTAAGATACTGAACATCAACAACATAGATATTTCTGACAGTGAACTGAAGATCATTGGCAATCTGGCAGAGCTGGAATCCCTGACCCTGAACAAATGCTTCCTTGGCACTACTGAGGGTTTGGAAAACGCCACAAATCTCCAGCAACTGGATCTTAGCAACAACACCATCCGCAGCATTACCGCACTGCAGAATCTTACCGCACTAAAAAAGCTGATTCTGCACAGAAATGTCGTGGAGGATCTGTCTCCCCTGTCAGGATGTAATGCGTTGACCTACCTGGATGTTTCCTTTAACGCCCTGACCACACTCGAGCCCATCTATAACCTCACATCCTTGGAAACGCTTATTGCAGATGAGAACGAAATTGATGTCCTTGGCTTTACTGAGAATTTCTCTGATTTGCAACAACTCTCTTTGGCACGAAACAAAATCGTAGACGTCTCATCTATTGCAAATTGCTCCGGTTTGAAGGAATTGGACATCTCCGGAAACGAAATCTTTAACATTTCCCCGTTGACTGAACTTTCAAATATGATTGTGTTGAACTTCTCCAACAACAGTGTCTCCACAATCCCCACATTTGATAAGGAATCAGCCCTTGCGATCATCGACGGCTCTGGCAACAAGATCAGCAGCGTCAGTCCCCTGGCTGGGCTTGAAAATTTAACAGATGTCCTTATGGATAACAACATTGACATCACCTATGTAGGCGATCTGCTCACCTGTCATTCACTTATCAAAGTAAGTGTAGCCAACACCAGTGTCAGCAGTGTGGGTTCCCTGACAGAACGGGGCATTGTGGTTATTAAGTAAACATTACAAACAAAAGACACGCAATCCAAATGGATTGCGTGTCTTTTATTTTAGAACAGGCTGACCTGATTAGTATCCGGTAAACCCTTAAAGGCACCGGCATCCTTCAGCATTTGGATATGCGTCTTGGAAACCTTAGGACAGGCCGCAGCCACCTCTTCAATGGACATAAATTCTCTGCCCTCACGGCCATGCATCAAGTCCCAGGCCGCACTTTCACCCAGGCCTGAAATAGAAATAAACGGCGGAAGCAGTTTCCCATCCACAACCTCAAACTTAGTTGCGTGACTGCGATACAGATCAATAGGCAAGAACTCAAAGCCACGAAGGTAATACTCATGGGCAACCTCGAGGGTGATCAGAAGGTCGTCATCCTTATTCGTCGCATCTTCGTTGGCCTCAATTGCCTGAATATTGGCCTTGACTGCATCGTGACCACCAGTCATAAGCACTGCATCGAATGCGCCTTTTTGACTTCTGCGGTAGAAATACGCTGCATAGAAAGCTAAAGGGTGATGTACCTTAAACCAGGCAATACGGAAAGCCAGCATAACATATGCAGCTGCGTGAGCCTTGGGGAACAGATACTTACAGGTCTTGCAGGAAGTAATATACCACTGGGGTACATTGGCATCCAGCATTTCCTGCTCTGCGCCGTCGGGCAAGCCCTTACCTTTACGCACAGATTCCATGATCTTGAATGCCCGCAATTCAGGTATGCCGCATTCAATCAGGTAAAGCATAATATCGTCTCGACAGCCGATAGTCTGATCCACGCGGGCCGTACCGGAAAGAATCAGATCTTTTGCATTACCCAACCACACATCCGTACCGTGGGTATAACCGGAGATGCGAACCAAAAAGTCAAACTTTGTGGGCTGCGTATCCACCAACACCTGACGAGTAAAACGGGTGTTGAACTCCGGCACAGCAACCGCGCCGGTGGGACCGAGAATCGGGTCATTTTCGTAGCCCAGAACCTTGGAAGATGTAAAAATTGACATAGTATCCTTGTCGTCCAAGGGAATCTTCTTGGCATCCACACCTGTCAGATCTTCCATCATTCGGATCATTGTGGGATCGTCGTGACCCAGCATATCCAGCTTTAGGAGGTTTTCCTCCATTGAGTGATATTCAAAATGAGTTGTAATCTGATCGGAGTTAGGGTCATCCGCCGGATGCTGCACCGGGCAAAAATCCCAAATCTCGTTCTCCTGAGGAATAACCACCAGTCCACCGGGGTGCTGACCTGTTGTTCTGCGAACACCAACACAACCTGCAGCAAGTCGGGCCTCCTCAGCCTTACCAACAACAAGGCCACGCTCCTGCAGATACTTTTTAGCATAACCGAACGCAGTTTTATCTGCAACTGCGCCCACAGTACCCGCACGGAACACATGGGATTTACCGAACATTTCGATACAATATGCGTGGGCACGGGCCTGATACTCACCCGAGAAGTTCAGATCAATATCCGGCACCTTCGCGCCGCCGAAGCCAAGAAATGTTTCAAAAGGAATATTGAAGCCGTCCTTTTCAAAAGGTGTTCCGCATTTGGGGCAACAGGCATCCGGAAGATCCGCACCGCAGTTAATTCCTTCAGGAATATCGAAAGTACTGAACTTACATTCAGGGTTAGGACACCGATAATGAGGCGGTAGCGAGTTAACCTCAGTGATGCCGGACATATATGCCACCAGCGAAGAACCAACGGAACCACGGGAACCCACCAGATAGCCATTATCCAAAGAATTCTGTACCAGCTTCTGGGCCGACATATAGATCACATCGTAATGACTGCCAATGATATCATTCATTTCTGTCTCAATGCGCTTACGAATGATCTCGGGAGGATTCTCTCCGTACAACCGGTGCATCTTGCCGTACACCAGCGCTTTCAGATCCTCTTCAGAATTCTCGATACTGGGCGCAAACAGATTATGAGGAACCGGACGGACCTTATCACACATATCCGTTACAATATTAGGATTGGTAATAACAATTTCTTTTGCTTTTTCTTCGCCCAAATAGGAGAACTCATCCAACATCTGATCTGTGGTACGGAAGAACAGAGGGTTATCCCGATCGCAGTCGTCAAAGCCCTTGGTAGCCAGCAGAATACGTCGGAACACCTCATCCTCCGGACGCAGAAAATGCACGTCGCCGGTAGCAACAACCATCTTACCCATTCTCTCGCCTAATGCCACGATTCTGCGGTTAAAGTCACGCAGTTCCTCATCGTTGAGGGCCATCGGCTCCTCATCTTCCTTTTTAGGGAAGAGCATAAAGCGGTTATTGGAAATCGGCTGTACTTCCAGATAATCGTAGAACGATGCCAGGCGGTGTAGTTCGTGATCACATCGGTCACTCAATACCGCCTGGAAAACTTCATTGTTCTCACAAGCCGAACCTACAATCAGGCCCTCACGTAACTGCATCAGTTGAGATTTGAGAATGCGGGGTCTCTTTCTGAAATACTTGAGATTGGAATCACTAATCAAATGATAGAGATTCCGCAGGCCCATCTGATTCTTGGCAAACAGTATAATATGTTGTGTATGCACACTGTCGTGACGGAACTGCATCCGCAACGGAATCATTTTTTCATTAATGGATTGTATATCCTCAATCCCTATCTCACGAAGTAACGGAATTAGATTGCCATAGATCTTGCCGCAAATCAACGCATCATCACCCGCGCGGTGATGGTTGAAATCCTCCAGACGGAAATAGCGCGCCACAGCATCCAAGGTATACTTTTGCTGTCTGGGCAAAACATTCTGTGCAATTGTCAGCGTATCCAACGAGGTGAAGGTGTAATCAATTCCCAGTTCCTTGCATGCATGACTGATGAACGCAGTATCAAAATCCGCATTATGGGCTACAAGTACACTATCCCCAACAAATTCCAGGAATTTCGGCAATACCGTATCAATAGACGGTGCTTCAACCAGCAGATCATCGGTAATACCTGTAAGATCCACTGTACGGCGCTCCAGACGCATTCTGGGATTAACAAAAGCTTGGAATCGATCAATCTCCTCACCGTTGCGCATACGGACAGCGCCGATCTCGATAATTCGGTCGCGGCGGGGATACAGGCCGGTAGTTTCCAGGTCAAACGCAACATACTCCCCATCCAGGGTCATATTCTGAGTGCCATGAACCGCCACCCTGTCGTCCACATCGTTGATGTAATAACCTTCGCAACCATAAAGGATCTTAATGTCCTCATCCGTGCCAGCCACCTTCGGCGCGCCCTTCCAGCCTTCCACTACATGCAAAGCCTCAGTAAAGGACTGCACACAACCGTGGTCAGTAATGGCAATTGCCCTGTGTCCCCAGGCTGCCGCCTGCTTAATGGCATCAGAGGTGTTTGTCAGCGCATCCATATTACTCATATTTGTATGAAGATGCAGCTCCACGCGCTTACCGTCAGCAGACAGATCCATACGCTTTTCCTGCACACCGGGCATAATCGCGTAGGGATTAAGCACCATTTCACTGTCATACTGATTGATCACCAATTTGCCCTGTACACATAGTACAGAACCGATCTTGACAGCATCAATAATGGGTTTTGCTTTCGACGCCTCCAGGAAGCGGTTTACACGCACCGAGGATGTATCGTCCGTTATATCAAAACTGATGATCCAGGCATTTCGCTTGGAAAGCTCTTTATGTTCAACATTAAATACGCGTCCCTGTACTGTCACAACACCCATATCCAGGGATAATGTGTTCATAGGGACAGGCTTTGTCTTAAACTGACTGCCGAAAATTGTTTTATCATCTTTGGGAGTCTGTTGCGGCGCTGACTGCACCGGTGCAGGTACATTGGAGAGAATCTCGCTGCGAAGCTTCTCCATTTGAGCAAGGATACCCTCTTTATTGGCACACTCCCCCGATCTGATTATAATTTCAACATCAGCAGAGAATTGCTCATTGAGCACCTTGCGTACCCGCGGCACACTCTCTTCCAGCAGAGCCTTGCCATTTGCCCGCAGCTGAATAATCAGCTTATTGTCCTCCCAGGACCACTGTGCTCCGGCAAGAGAACCGATATTCATAGAGTCTGCTGCTGTAAACATGGCGGCAATCTCCTGTGGCTGGATCTTATTCAATTGATCAGCAGGATATCTTGCTGTCAACGATACACCGCCGGAAAGAGTATAGGCGCAGGAAATCAAATCAGCAAATTCATTTAATTTCTTCTGTGGAATATACACTGGGCAGAAAACGCAGATATCCGCCGACATCTGATTAGGATCGATGTCGGCAGATTCAATCACAGCTTCTTTCAGAGCATCTGCATATTCACTTTCCGGACAGCACATCGAGAACATATCCAGTAAATACAGTTCTTTCTTACTCATAGGACCTCAAAGTTCTTCTATTCTCTTAAGCAAGGCATCCAGCAGCTCATCATATGGCAGCTTTGCAACCTGCTTTCCTTTCTCAAACAGCATGCCGCAGCCGTCGCCGCCGGCAATGCCGATATCTGCTTCACGGGCCTCACCCGGGCCGTTTACTACACAGCCCATCACTGCTACTGTAATAGGCTTTTGACAATCCTTTAAAGCTTCATCCACACGGTTTACAAGACCTATCAGGTCAATTTGTGTTCTGCCACAGGTAGGACAGGAAATGATATTCACGCCTTCCTTACGCAGACCGGCAGCCTTCAGAATATCCTTTGCTGCATAGACCTCTTCCACAGGATCATCCGTCAGGCTCACGCGAATAGTATCGCCGATTCCGTCCAACAGCAATGCACCGATACCCATAGCGGATTTCATCAGACCCATCCGTACAGGACCTGTCTCTGTCACGCCGATGTGTAAAGGATAATCACACTTTTCCCTGAACAGTCTTGCCGCCGCCACCATGGTGGGGACGGTGGAAGACTTCATAGATACGCAGGTATCGTAAAAATCGAATTTCTCCAACAACGCGATGTGCTGGAATGCGCTTTCCACCAGTGCTTCGGCTGTGGGATGACCATGCTTTTCAAGCAAGACCTTATCCAAGCTACCACCGTTCACACCGATACGAATAGGAATCTTCTTTGCTTTGCAAACATCTACAACCGCCTTGACCCGATCTTCACCACCAATGTTGCCGGGGTTAATTCGGATCTTTGCAGCACCGGCCTCTGCCGCTGCAATGGCCAATTTATAATCAAAATGGATGTCTGCAACCAGAGGCAGCGGACTTTCCTCGCAAATTTCACCAAATGCTTCTGCCGCTTGGCGATTTGGAATTGCAAGACGGGCGATCTGACAGCCGGCAGTTTTCAGTTGACGGATCTGTGCCAAAGAGCCTGCTACATCCGTTGTCTTAGTATTGAGCATAGACTGGATCACCACAGGTGCTCCCCCGCCGATCAGTACATTACCGACTTTGATCTGTCTTGTCATATCCGTTACCTCTTAACAATCACAAATATATCTTTGAACATCACGAATGCCATTAGTGCCAGCAAAAGCACCAGGCCGATGCCGTGAATGTAGCCTTCCACTTTCGGGTTCACTTTCTTGCGTGTAATCTTCTCAATTGCAGTGGTCAGTAAAAGTCCCAATGCACGGCCGCCGTCCAAAGCCGGGATCGGCAGCATATTCATCACCGCCAGGTTCACGGAGATAAATGCGCCAAACCACAGCATTCTGTTCGCAACCACACTGGCTTTACTGGAGGAATTGGCTATATCCGTCATCATACTGCCGATACCTACCGGTCCGGTCATGTCCTTTAGGCCTGCCTTGCCGGTTAATAGCATCTGCAAACTCAGCCGTACATAACGCACCGAGTTGATGGTTTCCTTCCAGGCATACTCCAACTTAGATCCTAAATTCAATTTTTCTTCAGAGAAGGTAATGCCATACCGAGGAACAACCTCGGCAATATTGGGATCATCATAGTCCTTCTGGAATATCTTGGCTTCCATTACAACATCGTTAAGGACCACTCTTCTTCCATCACGGCGAACAACGAGCTGATGTTTTTCAACAGGTTTAAGCGACATAATAGTCGCAAAATCACCCTGAACATAGATCTGCTCACCGTCCAGTTTCAGAATTTCGTCGCCCACCTGCAAAGATGCAGCTAAGGAACTTTCCGGTTCCACATAAGAAATCACGGAGTTGATTGTGGTCTTCTGAGGCGCAATCACGATGAACATCAGCACAAGGCCGATCACAAAATTCATAAATGCACCGGCAACCAAGATGATCAACCGTTTCCACCAGGACGCCTTTTGGAAGGATGCGGGGCTATCTGTATCTTCATCCTCACCTTCCATGGCGCAGTAACCACCGATGGGAATACAACGCAATGAATACGTGGTATCGCCAACCTTCTTTTTGAAGATCGCGGGTCCCATAAACAATGCAAACTCATTCACCTGAACTCCAAAAGCTTTCGCTGCCAAAAAATGTCCAAGTTCGTGCACAAAGATTAAAACGCTAAAGAGCAATATTGCCCAAACAATTCCCATAATGTTCCTCGCTTAATAATTTTCCATCACGCACTTACGCGCCAAACAGTCGGCCTCCAGAATCTGTGCAAGATCCGGTTCCTGAACGAAAGGAACCGTGTCCACCGCCTTTTTCACAAGGGTGTAAATATCATAAAAACCAATCTTATCTTCCAAGTAAAGTGCCACAGCAGCCTCGTTAGCACCGTTCATAACAGGACAAGCCGTACCGCCACGCTTGGCGCATTCCTTGGCCAATGCGAGGCACGGAAAAGCCTCTTCATCCGGTTTTGCAAAGGTAAGACCGCCGCACGCCGTCAGATCCAGAGCATCCGCAGGACAGGCAGTTCTCTCGGGATAGGTCAACGCCAGCTGAATGGGCAGGCGCATATCAGGACTGCCCAGCTGTGCCATAACTGCACCGTCTTTGAACTCTACAAGGCTGTGTACGATGCTTTGCCTGTGAATGAGCACCTCCACCTGCTCCAAGGGCAACGAGTAAAGGCGCATCGCCTCGATAACCTCAAGGCCCTTATTCATCAGTGTGGCGCAGTCGATAGTGATTTTGGGACCCATCTTCCAGTTAGGGTGCTTCAAAGCATCTGCCTTTGTAACCTTTTCCAGTTGCTCCCTGTTCATTGCGTAGAAAGGACCACCGGAACAAGTCAGAAGTACCCTGCGGATCTCGCGACGGTCGCCACATCCCATCAGGCATTGGAAAATTGCTGAATGTTCAGAGTCCACAGGAATAATCTCTACATTATGCTTTTTTGCTTCTGCCATTACCAGTTCACCGGCACAAACCAGTGTTTCCTTATTGGCAAGGCCAATCCGTTTTCCGGCACAAATCGCAGCCAATGTCGGCTTTAATCCCACCATACCAACAATCGCTGTGATAACGCACTCCGCTTGAGGGTGTGCAGCGGCCTCTATCAATCCGTCCTCTCCCCAAAGTATGCGGACAGGCAAATCAGAAATCAGCTTTCTGAGAGACTCCGCAGCCTCCTCAGATGCCATAACCGCCAGTTCCGGCTGATACTTACGGCACTGTTGTGCCATCATTTCCACATTGGTGCCTGCTGTCAGGGCAACGACTGAAATCGGGAGATGGTCTATTACATCCAAGGTCTGCCGACCGATAGAGCCGGTAGAACCCAGGATACTTACACGCTCAATCATTATCTCACCACCACAGGTAAAAGGATCATCAGTGTCTCAACCAAGGGAGCCACCATCGTCATAGAATCAAAACGATCCAAAATGCCGCCGTGTCCGGGAATCAGATTGCCGTAATCCTTAATTCCGGTCTGGCGCTTGATCACAGAAAAGCCAAGATCACCAAGAACAGCGACTAAAGACCCGACAAAGCCATAGATCAGTGCATACCAATAGTTTACCTTAAAAGAAAACCCTATCTGCAGCACAAGACAGAACAGCAGCATTCCCAGCATTGCACCGGCAATACCACCAAACAGACCTTCAACGGTCTTCTTAGGGCTGACCACCGGAGCCAGCTTATGCTTACCGATAGCAAGCCCGACAAAATACGCGCCGGTGTCCGACATAAATGCAATTACGAACGGAATCAGAATATAAAATCTTCCGTTTTCTTCAGCATGCAGCCGCACCAAAGCTGTCAGTAAATAAGGCAGGAGTAAACCTGCAACCAAACTTAGCACAACATTCTCAAAGGAAAGCTTTGCGTGGGAGATCACCATCTGCAAAAACAGGGCCGCAACATACAAAAGCACAAAAAGCACAGTCCAGCCGGAGGGTATCCCGAAATAGCTTAAAACAGATACGATTATTGCGCCCAAGCAGGACTGTATCACCAGAATGTTAAGTTTCATATACCCGGTACCAACCATCAGTTCATAAGCGCCGATGGCCGCCATCAAACCAAACAAAATAGCAGTACAGATTTTCGGCAGTACCAACACAACCAACAACAGCAGCGGCAACAGTGCAACCGCTGCAATTACACGAATTTTCATATTATGCGCCTCCAAATCGGCGGTTTCTCTTGTTATATTCCTCAATTGCCGCATCCAGATCCTTCGGGCCAAAATCAGGCCAAAGCACATCCATAAATACATATTCGGAATATGCAGACTGCCACAGCAGGAAATTACTGGTTCGCATTTCTCCAGAGGGCCGGATGATCAGTTCCGGATCCGGAACATCCGCAGAGTACAAATACCCGGAAAGAAGCTCTTCGCTCAACTCCTCAGGCTTACGCAGGCCTTTTGATACATCTTCGGCAAAGCCACGGGCTGCTTTTACGATCTCATCTCTGCCGCCATAGTTCAGGCAAAAATTCACCTGAACATCGTGGTAAACAGAGGATTCCTCCATGGCATTACGGCAAAGCTCCTGGAGCTCCGGGCTCAATCGGCTTAGATCACCAAAGAAACTAAAACGGACGTGATTCTTCTCCATATCACGCAATGCTTCTGCAAGGTAATTACCAAGCAGCTTCATAATGCCGGAAACCTCTTCTTCTGAGCGTTTCCAATTCTCTGTGGAAAAAGCATATACCGTCAGGTATTTCACGCCCAATGTGCGACAATAGTTAGCGATCCGTCTGAAAGACTCTGCGCCAGCCGCATGACCTGCCGTTCTGGGAAGACCTCTCTTCTTTGCCCATCTACCATTGCCGTCCATAATGATGGCAATATGGCTAGGTACCGGAATATTCTTCTTTTTCTTGTTAAAAAGTGCCATAAGCACATTCCCTCCGGAATTATATAGGGGGCGCAAGCGCCCCCCTTTTTAATCAGATAGACATCAGTTCCTTTTCCTTGGCTGCCAGAGCCTCGTCTGCCTTCTTGATATACTTATCAAGAATGTCCTGCAGATCTTTTTCAGCCTTCTTCTGGTCATCCTCGGTGATTTCGGAATTTTTCTTCAGCTTCTTGATGTAATCCATACCATCGCGACGGATGTTACGCATAGCCACCTTAGCATCCTCTGCATACTTCTTGACCTGCTTGGTCAGATCCTTACGACGCTCCTCAGTAAGCTGAGGGAACACCAAGCGGATCACCTTACCGTCGTTCTGGGGGTTAATGCCCAGTTCGCTGATCTGGATCGCCTTCTGGATCTCCTTGAGCAGAGAGCCGTCCCACGGCTGAATTACCAGGGTGCGTGCATCCGGTGTGGAAATAGTGGCAACACCGTTAAGTGGTGTCTCAGTGCCATAATATTCAACGGTAATACGGTCAAGAACCTTGGCATTGGCTCTGCCGGCGCGCACTGCGCCAAACTCTTCTGCCAGATGGTCCAGGGCCTTATCCATTCTTCTGCTGTAATCAGTAAAATCAACGCTCATTGTATATTCCTCCTAAGTTAATTGGTAACGGTGGTACCGATCTCCTCACCCCGAACGACACGGACGATACTGTTGTCCTCATCCAGGCCGAAACAGACCATCGGCATATCATTGTCCATAGCCAGAGCCATTGCAGTCACATCCGTTGCGCGCAGACCCTTTTCCAGGACTTCATTGTATGTAAGCTTATCGAACTTGACCGCATTGGGGTCTTTCTTGGGATCCGCAGAATAAATGCCGTCAATATTCTTAGCCATCAGCACTGCATCAGCCTCGATTTCCACACCGCGGAGCACAGCACCGGTATCGGTGGAGAAATAGGGATTGCCGGTACCTGCGGCAAACAGCACGACCTTACCCTCGTTGAGGTAACGGTTGGCAGCATCTCGGGTAAAATACTCGGCAAACTTGTTCATTTCCACAGCAGTCAGTACCCTGGCATCCATGCCGTGTTCTTCCAGAGCATCCGCCACAGCAATGGCATTCATAACCGTTGCCAGCATACCCATGGCATCTGCGTGGGAACGCTGCAGCTTACCGGTGCCGTTTTTAATACCGCGCCAGAAATTACCGCCACCGATTACAAGGCCGACCTGGACACCCAAATCTACACAAGCCTTAATTGATTCGCAAACGGAATTGATCTTGGAAAAATCCAAACCAAAGCCATCGCCCTGCGCAGTCTTCTGTCCCAGCGCCTCGCCGCTGACCTTCAAAAGAATTCTCTTATATTTGATTTCGGACAAGTTGATCCTCTCCTTCCTTATCATCCCCTATTTTATAATAATTCCGTCAAATTGACAACTATAATTTTATAAAAAAAGCAAATTGTTTTTATTTAATTGTCATCGAAAGAATTTTCTGTGTGAACACTTTCATTTCTGCCGTTTTTTTCTTGCAAAAATAAATTTGATGGGTTATAATAAACTGTAAATTTTAGCAAGAGAGGTTCACTCTATGGCAGAGATTACAGAAAACAAGAATTTTATCCACGCCTTTATCGACGAGGACATCGCTGAGGGGGGTCAGTATGCCGGTATGACCGTGCATACCCGGTTTCCGCCGGAGCCCAACGGCTACCTGCATATCGGCCATTGCAAAGCGCTGATCATCGACTTTGGTACTGCCGAAAAGTATAACGGACTTTGCAACCTGCGTATGGACGACACTAACCCCACCAAGGAAGATGTGGAGTTTGTGGAAGCCATCAAGGATGACATCCACTGGCTTGGCTTCGATTGGGGCGACCGTTTCTTCTACGGCTCCGATTATTTTGAGAAAGACTAAGAATATGCTGTGGAGCTGATCAAAAAAGGTCTTGCCTATGTCTGCGAACTGACTCCCGACCAGGCAAAAGAAATGCGCGGTGACCTAAACACTCCCGCTACCTCCCCCTACCGGGACCGCCCCATTGAAGAAAGCCTGGATCTGTTTGCCAGAATGCGTGCCGGTGAATTTGAAGACAACAAATACACCCTTCGCGCCAAGATTGACCTTGCCTCCGGCAACTTCAATATGCGTGACCCGGTGATCTACCGCATCCGCCATATGCACCATCACCGTCAGGGCGATAAATGGTGCATCTACCCCATGTATGACTTTGCGCATCCTATTCAGGACGCGCTGGAGGGTATCACCCATAGCCTTTGCTCTTTGGAGTTTGAGAACCACAGACCCCTCTATAATTGGGTTGTGGATAATGTTTCTGTGCCCCATAAGCCCCGACAAATCGAGTTTGCACGACTGGGTATCGACCACACCGTGCTCAGTAAGCGTAAACTTCGCCAGCTGGTAGAAGAAGGCCGTGTCTCCGGTTGGGATGATCCCCGTATGCCCACCCTCTGCGGCCTGCGCCGCCGTGGCTACACCCCGGCATCCATCCGCAATTTCTGTGACCGCGTAGGCGTAGCAAAATCCCCCAACACCATTGAGTTTGCTTTCTTGGAGTACTGCCTCCGTGAGGATCTGAATGAAACCGCACAACGTGTAATGGCAGTTGTAAAGCCTGTAAAACTGACCATCACCAACTATCCCGAGGGCCAGTCTGAAAGCTTTGAGGTTGAGAATAACCCCAACCGTCCTGAAGACGGCACCCGCACCGTCACCTTCTCCCGTGATCTGTGGATCGAAGCTGATGATTTCCTGGCTGAGCCTGTTCCCAAATATAAGCGTCTGTATCCTGATGGCCCCGAGTGCCGTCTGAAGGGCGCCTATGTAATTAAGTGCACCGGCTGTGTCAAGGATGAGAACGGCAACATCGTGGAAGTTCTGGCTACCTACGATCCTAACTCCAAGGGCGGTGATCCCGCCGATGGCCGCAAGATCAAGGGCGCAACTATTCACTGGGTGGATGCTAATAACTGCGTGGAAGCCGAAGTTCGTCAGTACTCCAATCTGTTTGACGATCCCGATCCCGATGCTTCCGGCAAGGATTTCCTGTCCTGCCTGAACCCCAACTCTCTGGAAGTTCTCACCGGCTGTAAGCTGGAGGCCAGCCTGAAGAACGCAAAGGCACCTGCTTCCTATCAGTTTATGCGTCTTGGCTACTTCTGCCCCGACAGCAAAGATTCCTCCCCTGACCATCTGGTATTCAACCGATCTGTCAGCTTGAAGGATAGCTTCAAACCTGCAAAATAACAAAAGACACCCTGAAGTTTTGCTTCAGGGTGTTTCTTCATATTTAGGCCGTTTATATCTTCCTTTTGGCCCCCATTCCGGCAGCGGCAGGCGCTGCATTGCTCCAAAGATCCGTTCCTTTAAGTCCGGATATGTGGCCGAAAGATCGTAGATCAGTTGTTTTATTTCCGCACGCTTTGTTTCCTTATCTACTGGGCAGCGGTTTTCAATCACCGGCAGTTCCATTCTGGTACACATAGCATCGATAGATTTCTCGTGGACATACAGCATCGGGCGAATCTGAATAATACCCGTTCTGTCCAGATCTGTTACCGGCTGGAAGCAGCTGATTCTGCCCTCATAGATCAGAGACATCACGAATGTCTCAACCGCGTCATCATAGTGATGACCCAGTGCCAATTTGTTAAGTCCCTTGCTGAGCAGCGCTTCATTCAGTGCACCGCGACGCATTTTGGCGCACATGGAACAGGGGTTCTTCTCCTTCCGGTGCTCAAAGATAATGGGCGCAATCTGTGTATTGACAATAGTATACGGAACATCCAGGTCCTCGCACAGCTTTTCAATGCCGCTATAATCCATCCCCAGGCCCATATCAATGGTGATCGCCTCAATTTCAAAAGGGTTGTGATTGTATTTGCGTAGTTCTGCCAGGAAGACCAGCAACGCAAGTGAGTCCTTACCGCCGGATACACCCACACCGATCCGGTCACCCGGTTGGATCATATCATAATCTTCAATGCAGCGGCGCACAAGACCGATCAATTTCTGCATATTTTCCTCCGTTTTCAGTTAAAATAGCAAGTGAGTATACGAGAGCATTCGCGAGATTTTCGCAGTTTTTAAGAGTTCTATCTGTATTTCGAAATTTTTATTAAAAAAGTGGTTGACATTCAAAATACTATATGATATAAGAATCAAGCGATTTGCAGTCATTGTACTGTAATTCTATGAATTTGTCAAAATATTTTAACATAAATGGAGGAACGCAAAATGTCCACTACTCTGGCAAAGACCGAGACCGTCGAGCGCAAGTGGTATGTTGTCGATGCTGCCGGTAAACCCCTTGGCCGTACCGCTGTCACCGTCGCTAACCTGCTCCGCGGCAAGCACAAGGTTGATTTCACTCCCAACGTTGACTGCGGCGACTACGTCATCGTTATCAACACCGACAAGGCTATCCTGACCGGCAAGAAGGCCGACCAGAAGGTCTACTACCGCGTATCCGGTTGGATCGGCGGTCTGAAGGAGACCAAGGCTCGCACCATGATGGAGAACCGCTCCGACTACGCTATGGAGCTGGCTGTTAAGGGCATGCTGCCCAAGAACACTCTGGGCCGTCACTGCCTGGGCCGTCTGCACCTGTCCAAGGGCGCTGAGCACAACCACGCTGCACAGAAGCCCGAAGCTTGGACTCTGGACTAATTGGAGGTAATCGAATATGTACGAGAGCAAGAAGAAGTATTTTTACGGCACCGGCCGTCGTAAGTCCTCCGTTGCCCGTGTTCGCGTTTACGAGAACGGCACCGGCGCTATCACCATCAATGGCCGCGATATCGACGAGTTCTTTGGTCTGGACACCCTGAAGCTGATCGTCCGTCAGCCCCTGATGACCACCGATCTGGTTGGCAAGGTTGACCTGGATGTTACCGTTTCCGGCGGTGGTGTTTCCGGCCAGGCTGGCGCTATCCGCCACGGTCTGTCCCGCGCACTGGTTGAGATGAACGCAGAGACCCGTCCCGCTCTGAAGGCTGCTGGTTTCATGACCCGTGACCCCAGAATGAAGGAAAGAAAGAAGTACGGTCTGAAGGGCGCCCGTCGTGCTCCTCAGTTCTCCAAGAGATAATCTGTTATCTTTTACGAACTTCAAAAACCCAGAAACCGCAACGGTTTCTGGGTTTTCTTTTTGTGGCTACTCCCCTATTTGGTGCAAATAATGTAAATGACATTACAATGTTGCAATCCACATTGAAATTTGCTAAAATTACAGTAATCAATATAATGGAATTTAACAAAGGAGTTTTATTGTATGTTGAATATAGGAAGTCTTATTTTGGGTGTTTGCGCATGGTTATTTGCAGGCTTGGCAATCACAACCTCAAAAGCATTTACATCCCATAGGAACACCTTGATAAGTTTCAGTTCATGTGTGGTTTCTCTTATGTTTCAATTTATAGAGATTAATCGGAGAGTGCTTCTTGGCGATTATGCTGCTATTGAAGATACTATTCGTGGGATCTTGATTGCTACTGCTGTATTGATTTCCATTACCATTATACTGAATCTTTTTGCATTAGTAAAAGCAAAGAATAAGTAAACCAATTCAAATATATTGAACGTGCTTGCAGTCAGCCAACATACTGATGTTATTTGAAATAACCCCCGATACCGATTGGTTCCGGGGGTTCTTTGCAATCATTGAATTGACAAAGCGCTCCGGTAATTGTACAATGGAGGAAATTCCTTTTGAGGTGATAATTATGGATCAGAAACTTCATGCAGAAACTCTCTGCATTCAGGCGGGTTACTCCCCTGCCAGTGGTGAACCCCGACAGATCCCCATTATTCAGAGCACTACTTTTAAGTATGCCACATCTGAGGATATGGGTAAACTGTTCGATCTGGAAGCAGAGGGCTATTTCTATTCCCGTCTGCAGAACCCTACCTGCGATATGGTGGCAGCTAAGATCGCCGCTCTGGAAGGTGGCACCGCCGCTATGCTCACCGGTTCCGGTCAGGCTGCCAATTTCTACGCCTTATTCAACATCGCATCCTGCGGTGATCACATTGTAGCATCCACCGCAATCTATGGCGGTACATTCAACCTTCTGAGCGTTACTATGAAGCGTATGGGCATTGAGGTTACTTTTGTAGATCCCGACTGCTCTGAAGAAGAGCTTAACGCGGCTTTCCGTCCCAACACCAAGGCTCTGTTTGGCGAGACCATTGCCAACCCGGCTCTAAATGTGCTGGATATTGAGAAATTCGCAAGAGTTGCACACGCAAACGGTGTTCCCCTGATTGTGGACAACACCTTCCCCACCCCCATCAACTGCCGTCCCATCGAGTGGGGCGCTGACATCGTCACCCATTCAACCACCAAATATATGGACGGTCACGGTGTTGCCGTTGGCGGATGTATTGTCGACAGTGGCAAGTTCGACTGGACCAAGTATCCCGACAAGTTCCCCGGTCTGTGTACTCCCGATGAAAGCTACCACGGTGTTACGTACACTGAGCGTTTTGGCCTTGCTGGCGCATTCATCACCAAATGTACCGCACAGCTGATGCGTGACCTTGGTTCTATCCAGTCTCCCCAGAGTGCATTCTATCTGAACCTTGGTTTGGAGAGTCTCCCCTTCCGTATGCGTCAGCACTGCGCAAACGCACAGGCCGTAGCAGAATACCTGCAAAGCAACGAAAAGGTGGCTTGGGTCAAGTACTGCGGTCTGGAAAACGACAAGTATCATAATCTTGCCAAGAAATATCTACCTAACGGCTCCTGCGGTGTTATTTCCTTCGGCCTGAAAGGTGGCAGAAAGGCCGCAGAGACCTTTATGAAGCATATGAAGCTGGGGGCAATCGAGACACACGTAGCCGATTCCCGCACTTGCTGCCTCCACCCTGCCAGCGCTACCCACCGTCAGATGACCGACGAGCAGCTGGATGCTGCCGGTGTAGGTGCTGACCTGATCCGTCTGAGCTGCGGCTTGGAAAATGCACAGGATCTGATTGCAGACCTTATGCAGGCAATTGAAAAAGTATAACACAAAAAGCCCCGAATGCAAATTGCATTCGGGGCTTTTGGAGCTAGTGACCTGACTCGAACAGGCGACCTTCTCATTACGAGTGAGATGCACTACCGACTGTGCTACACTAGCGTCAGCCATGTCATTATAGCCGTAGGCAAGTTAAAAGTCAACAGCTTTTTGGAGCACCAGTTTCAATGCTTCTTCCGTCGCCTGACGGCGCACAGCCTCCCTGTCTCCTGAAAACAAAAACTTTTGACTCAAGCATATTTTATCATCACAATAACCGATAAACACCGTTCCGACAGGATTGTCGAAATCATCCCCGGAGGGGCCCGCGAGACCGGTTACAGAAACGGCAACATCTGCCTGCAGGCGGGTCTTTGCTCCGCGAGCCATTGCTTCCGCCACTGGGGCAGATACTGCGCCTACTTCATTCAGCAGGTCAGCATCCACGCCCAACAGATTTTCTTTGACCCAGTTGGTATAGCAAATAATACCACCTTTATACACCGCAGAGCTACCGGAAACTGCCGTTAAAGCCGCGCCAATACCGCCGCCGGTACAACTTTCTGCAGTCACCAAGGTCTTACCTTGCAGCGCTTTCAGCACATCACAACACAGGTGCATCATGATACTTCACCGTTAACTTCTCAATGGATTCCATTGCCTTTTGGATCAATGCTTCCCTATCCAGCTTTGCCTCTGCGTGGAGAAGCTGACCCAAAGTGGGCTTGGTCTTTGGGTGCTTGGGCGTAAAGACAGTACAGCAATCCTCATAGGGCAGCACAGAGGTGTCCAGTGTACCGATTTTTCTTGCAATTGTGACGATTTCTTCCTTATCCATACCGATCAGGGGCATAAACACAGGAATATCCACCACTGCGCCGGTGACAGCCATTGCTTCCATAGTCTGACTTGCCACCTGGCCCAGGTTCTCACCTGTGATCAGTGCTTTACAACCGTGCTGCTTTGCGATCCGCTGAGAGATCTCCATCATAAAACGGCGCATAATCAGCGTAAAGAACTCCTCGGGACAGTTGTCACGAATCGCTTCCTGAATTTCCGTAAAACCGACAATATTCACCGTCATACGGCCGCAATAACGGGTCACTAGACGAGCAAGTTCAATCACCTTATTCTTAGCCAATTCCGAGGTATACGGATAGGAGAAGAAATGGACACACTCCACCTCCACACCGCGTTTAGCGATCATATAAGCCGCTACGGGAGAATCAATACCGCCGGACAGCAGACACATCGCTCTGCCGCCTACACCGGTAGGCAGACCGCCGGCGCCGGGCTCAGCAGGACCGTGCACATAGGCTGCTAAATCCCGCACTTCCACAAATACAGTATATTCGGGATGATGTACATCCACAGCGCAATCGGGATGTGCCTCAGCCAGACGGCCGCCAATTTCCTGGGAAATCTGAATGGAGGTCAAAGGGAAGCGCTTATCTGCGCGCTTGCTCTCCACCTTAAAGGACTTGGCAAAGTCCAGATCCTCACCCAGGTAGGACTCCACAGTCTCAAAAATACTGTCCAGATTCTTTTCACAAGGGCGGCATCGGCACAGACTTACCAGACCGAAAATGCTGTGGCAGGCATCCCAAGCGCCGTCCACATCTGCCTCATCATCCATAGGCTCCACATAAACGGTAGATTGCATCAAATAAACATCGAAATTGCCGTAGAGCTTCATTCTTCTACGGATATTCTGTCGCAGTTTATCTTCAAATTGGCGTTTATTTGCGCCTTTAAGCACAATTTCACCCAATTTCAGCAAAAAAATCTCTTTCACAATGAATTCTCCTTAAATTTCAACAGTTCTATACTGGATTGCTTCGGCGATATGGTCCGCTGTAATATCCCGGCTACCCTCAAGATCCGCAACGGTTCTGGCCACTTTTAGGATACGGTCGTAACTTCTTGCGGTCAGACCGAACACCTCAAAAGCTCTGCGCATCAGATCGGATGCTTCTTCATCGATCTTGCAGTGAAAACGAAGATCTGTGGCATCCATTCGGGCATTGCATTTGCCGTCGATATGGCGGAAGCGATTCTCCTGAATCTTTCTTGCCGCATTTACCCGCTCCCGAATTGCAGCAGAGGGTTCTTCCTCTCTCTTTCTGTTGATATCATCAAACTTAACAGCAGGCACTTGAATAATGATATCAATCCGGTCCAGCAGCGGTCCGGAGACACGGCTTCTGTAGGCGTCTACCGATGACTTGGAGCAGGTGCATCTCTTTGATCTGTCGCCATACCAACCGCACTTGCAGGGATTCATAGCACAGACCATCATAATATCCGACGGGTATGTAACAGTGCCGGACACTCGGGAAATGGTGATCTTAGCATCCTCCAGAGGCTGACGCATCAGATCCAGAGTATCCCGCTTAAATTCCGGTAATTCGTCTAGAAACAAAACACCTTTGTGGGCAAGAGAAATCTCACCGGGCTTGGGATATGTACCGCCGCCGGTAAGACCGGCGTTGGAAATGGTATGATGAGGTGAGCGGAATGGGCGCTGAGTTACCAGCGGTGCATCCGGTGTCAGCATACCCATTACTGAGTATATCTGTGTAACAGAAAGGGACTCTTCCCAGGTCATATCCGGCAAAATAGAAGGGATTCTTTTGCTGAGCATGCTCTTACCGGAACCGGGAGGGCCAATCAACAGTACATTATGACCACCTGCTGCCGCCACCTCTAAGGCACGCTTTGCATGAGGCTGACCCACAACATCCTTGAAATCCGGCAGCATAAGATCTCTGCGTTCAGGAACCCAAATAGGTTCCTCTTCCAATTTCTTTTCTCCGTTAATATCATCAAACAGTTCCCGCAAATTTCTTACAGGAATAATCGCGGGACCTCTTGCAAGTGTCGCTTCCGCTGCATTCTGTGCCGGCACATAAATTGTCTGGATTCCCTTACGCTTTGCTGCAATAGCCATTGACAGAACGCCATTTACCGGTCGAATCTGCCCATCCAAACTCAATTCACCGATAAATGCGCTGCGAAGACTGGGGACCTTAATTGCCCCGCTTGCAGACAGTATACCCAGGAGAATAGGCAGATCATAATGTGTACCGCCCTTTTTCAGGTTAGCAGGCGCCAGATTGACAGTAATACGACTGTTAGGAAATTTCATTCCGCAAACCTTTGCGGCAGCTCGGACACGCTCCCGTGCCTCCTTAACGGCAGCGTCCGGAAGACCCACAATCTCAAAACCGGGCAGTCCGTTGGAGATATAGCATTCGACCATAATATGGTTACCTTCAATGCCGGTAACCCCCATTGTATTGACACTGCTGATCATATACTCACCTCGGTGTATTTACTGTCTGTATCATACTCTATTTTCAGACAAAACACAAATCTTTTTTTCCGTTGTTTTACCTATACTGACATCGTACCACAATTATGAACATAATACAAAAAAATCCTGTGTTTTTCTATGTTTGCGCCTGTTTTTATACTTTACAAATCAGGCACTAAGTGTTAAAATGTAGAGGACTATGAATACTATAGGAGGTATTTACTTTGGCAAGAAAATTTAAGACTATGGACGGCAATACCGCTGCCGCCCACGTCAGCTATGCCTTTAGCGAGGTTGCTGGCATCTACCCCATCACGCCTTCCAGCCCCATGGCCGACTACGTCGATCAGTGGTCTGCTGCCGGCCGGAAGAACATTTTTGGCGACACCGTCAAGGTTGTCGAGATGCAGTCCGAAGCCGGTGCTGCAGGTACCGTTCACGGCTCTTTGGCCGCCGGTGCTTTGACCACCACTTACACCGCATCTCAGGGTCTGCTGCTGATGATCCCCAATATGTACAAGATCGCCGGCGAGCTGCTGCCCAGCGTGTTCCACGTCTCTGCCCGTACCGTGTCCGCTCAGGCTCTGAACATCTTCGGTGACCACTCCGACGTTTACGCCTGCCGTCAGACCGGTTTCGCCATGCTGGCCGAGTCCAACGTTCAGGAAGTTATGGACCTGAGTGCCGTTGCTCACCTGGCTGCCATCGAGGGCCGCGTTCCCTTCATCAACTT
>JAZNZH010000006.1:0-30192 GCA_045594845.1 Faecousia sp.
TACCTTATGACAATTGAGTGCGGAATGCGTTTCTTGACAGACTATATTGACGGCGATGTATATTTTGCAACAAAATATCCCGAGCATAATCTCGTAAGATGCCGTACACAGTTTAAGCTTGCTTATGAGATGCAGCAGCAGGAAAAAGAAATGTCAAAGGTTATAGATGAAATATTAAGATAAAGGCAAGGGGATGTAAAAAAGTCAGGTTTTTTACATCCCCTTTGCATGGTTAAGATAAAGTGAAGAGAGAAGAGCGAAAAGAGAATAGAACAAAAGAAACGACAACTTTCTGACGAAAGCTGTCGTTTCTTTTGGAGGTACCGGCCAGATTTGAACTGGCGAATGAGAGTTTTGCAGACTCTTGCCTTACCACTTGGCCACGGTACCATTTTAAGTTGGAGCGGGTGACGAGGCTCGAACTCGCTACCTCCACCTTGGCAAGGTGGCGCTCTACCGGATGAGCTACACCCGCAAATTTGGTGCCTCCGGTCGGAATCGAACCAACGACACGCGGATTTTCAGTCCGCTGCTCTACCTACTGAGCTACAGAGGCATATGAGGAAGCAAACTTCCTCAATACGCAAAATGCGTTATTTAAATGGCGACCCCGAACGGACTCGAACCGTCGACCTCCAGCGTGACAGGCTGGCGTGCTAACCGACTGCACCACAGGGCCAGATTGATGGTGGGAACAACAGGGCTCGAACCTGTGACCTCCAGGTAACCCGGCAGATGCTCTCCCAGCTGAGCTATGCTCCCGTTCGGCTTCGGTGGTTGCTCACCTCAGCGACGTGGTTCATTATACACAGGAAACCCCAATTTGTCAAGCACTTTTTTTCAAATTTTTTCGACAATTTTCAGAGTCGTTATTTCCTGCGTTTCCCACCATTATTCCAGAAAAATCAAATATTTTTCAGCAGTTCTTCAATATCTTCCGGAGTAAAGCGATACACGGTATCGCAGAACTGACATTCCACCGGGAAGGTTTTTCCTTCCTCCTTGATCTGCTCCAGCTCCTCCCTGCCCAGGCTAATCAGGGCGCTCTCCACCCGTTCCCGGGTGCAGTAGCACTTGTAGCAGACAGGTTCGTTTTCAAAGAACAGCACACCCAGATCGCCGCAGACTTCTGTCAGGATCTCCTCAGGAGTCATGCCGGCTTCCAGCATTTTGGTGACGGCGCCCGCTCTCTGAATGCCTGCCTCCAGGACGTCGATGACTTCGTCAGGGGCTCCGGGCAGCAGCTGCACCAGATAGCCGCCTGCAACCTTAACACTCAGATCCCGATCCACCAGCACGCCCAGAGCGCAGGCGGTAGGAATCTGCTCACTTTGTACAAAGTAACCGGTGATATCATCGGCAATCTCGCCGGTAATCAGCTCGATAGAGCCAACATATGGCTCTTTCATCTGTAAATCCCGGATCACAGTCAGCGTGCCGTTACCCACTGTGGCGCCCACATCCAACTTGCCGGGATACTTTTCCACAAGGGGAACATTGGGCTGCAGCACAAAGCCCCGGACATTACCGGTAGCATCAGACACACAGGTCATACCGCCGATAGGACCGTCGCCACGGATCTGCAGGGTCATAGATCCGTTTTCCACCTTCTGGGTGTTGCCCATCAGGGAGGTTGCTGTGAGCGCCCGGCCAAATGCTGCCGTGGCATTGGGGGTTGTACCGTGGATCTGAGCGCCACGGCGTACGATTTCGGTGGAACGGATCGCCGCCACCTTTACAAAGCCGTCCATACTCATTCCACGGACGATATAATCTTTCATTTCACTTTACCCTTTCTTGCCTTTAGGTAGATTCTCTGCTCGTCGGGGGCCGGTGCTTCAAACCGGCAGTCGGCGAACACCTCGATAGATGTAAAGCCTGCCTTTTTCAGATACCCCACCAGCTGTTGGGCACTGTAGGCATACTCCCGATGGATCTCTGCGGTGCGGTGCCAAACATTACCCCTGCGCTGGAACAAATCCATTCCGTAGGTGCAGATATTGGCATCACGGTCAAATTCCCCCCGCCAGACACAATAGACATTTTCATCCTCATCCAGGAACACCTGGCCGTCCATTGCCATCAGCTTTTTGGGGGTATTTACATCAAAAATAAAGCAGCCACCGGGGTTCAGCGCCTTGTAGATTCGGGCGATCGCCTTTTCACAATCGGCAGGTTCGGTAATGTAGTCTATACTGTCCAGAGCGCAGACCGCCAGATCCACACCCCGGGGCAAATGCAACTGCTGCAGTTTTTGACAGATGTAGATAGGAGGATTCTTCAGGTTCTGGGTCTTTGCGCTGGCCTGACAGAGCATATCCTCAGACATATCCACCGCTGTTACCTGCAAGCCTTTTTGCGCTAAAAGCATTGCCACAGAGCCGGTTCCGCAAGCGAGGTCCACCGCGGTTCTTGGATGCAGCCCCTCCCGCTGCAAAATCGCATCATAGAACCCAACGATCTTGGTATAATCTACATCGCTGGTCAATCGGTCATAGCTGGCCGCCAGCGCACGATAAGCTTCCACGGCTTGCTCCTTTCAAAAAACATCCCGGACACAAGGTCCGGGATGCAGGTTCTTTAGAAAATTAGCGGTTGAAGATGCTGAAGATGTCGTCGATCTCGCCAGCGTCAACAGACTTGCCGGAAGCCTTCTCCTCAGCAGCCTCGGGCTTCTGCTCGAAACCGGTTGCGATAACGGTCACACGCATCTCGTCAACATAGTCATCGCTCCATGCAGCACCGAAGATGATGTTTGCATCGGGGTTAGCAGCTTCCTGCACGATGCCGGCAGCAGTTTCCACATCCTCCAGGGTCAGCTCGGAAGAACCGGTCACACTGACCAGAACGCCGGTAGCGCCGTTGATGGAGGTCTCCAGCAGGGGGCTGGAAACAGCGGCCAGAGCGGAGGTCTCAGCTTTCTCACGGCCGGAAGCAATGCCTACGCCCATATGTGCGCGGCCTGCATCTCTCATGATTGCAGAAACGTCAGCAAAGTCCAGGTTGATGATCACACGCTCGGAGTAACCGACCAGCTCGGAGATGGAGGTCACAGCCTGCTTCAGCACATCGTCAGCAATGCCGAAAGCGTTAGCAAAGGTGATCTTCTGATCGGTAACGTACTTCAGACGGTCGTTGGGGATGATAATCAGGGAGTCGACCTTCTCAGCCAGAGCTGCGATGCCGGCCTCAGCCTGACGCATACGGTTAGCACCCTCAAACTTGAAGGGCTTGGTGACAACACCGACAGTCAGGCAGCCAGCCTCACGGGCCAGGTCTGCAACGATGGGTGCTGCACCGGTACCGGTACCGCCGCCCATACCTGCGGTGATAAAGACCATATCGGTATTCTCCAGGATCTTGGAGATCTGAGCTCTGCTCTCTTCAGCGGACTTCTGGCCGATCTCGGGCTTGGAGCCTGCGCCCATGCCGTTGGTCAGCTTCTCACCGATCTGCACCTTATTGGGGCAGACGGA
The DNA here is from genome assembly GCA_045594845.1 of Faecousia sp. Classification (GTDB taxonomy): domain Bacteria; phylum Bacillota; class Clostridia; order Oscillospirales; family Oscillospiraceae; genus Faecousia. The sequence goes on from JAZNZH010000006.1 coordinate 3,477, forward strand.
CTTGTTCAGATCCTGCTTATCGGTATTAACAACCACGAAATCGACGCCGTCAACCTTGGCTTCGATCATACGGTTGATAACATTGTTACCAGCGCCGCCAACACCGATTACTTTAATTTTAACTACGCGTTCCTGGACATCAAACATTATGAATTCCTCCTATGTATCCTTTGTCCTTTGCCGGATGGGCATACAGACATTAATTATAGTATTACCTCTATATTCTATCCCAAAAATCCCATTCGGTCAATAGAAAATCTTATTTTTTGTCAAAGAATTTATATTTTTTTCTTATTTTTTTACAAAAAGAACCGGTTTTTAATCGTCGGACCAAGGTTTATAGTAATATTCGTCCTTGGAATTGGTAAAACTGATGTCCAGCACCACAGATGTCTTCTCACCATATTGCTGGAAATACGCCTTTAGCGCCAGGATCTTATCCCCCAGCCGGGTGGTGTCGCCCACCTGTACACGGAAGCGGTCTCCCCGCCACATCTCGATATCGTGAATGTCGGTAACATCCAGGCTGGTCATAACACCCAGGATGCTGTTGCGCTCCAGCTCACTCAAAACAGCGGTTGCTGCCTGGAGTTTCTCACTGCCATAGACGGTCACGGGTACGGTCTCGCCGTCCGGCAGGGTCTCCTCCTGCTCAATTTCTTCAGCAACAGCAGTATGTCCCGCTTTCGGGCCGGCAATGCGGACGCCTACGATCTTCGTATGGTTTTTGGTATCGGCATCGGTGATCTTCTCGATCACCTTGGCATCGGCACCCATCAGCCACCAGGTTTCGTCTGTTGCCTGCACACAATAGAATACGCTGCGCTCTTTCACCTGGATATTGACCGTATCGGGCAGCGTAATACTGATGCGCACCTCATCCACATAAGGCTTTTCGGTTCGGATCTTTGCTGCGATTTTAGCCTTATTCAGTGTCATCAGGTTGTCGCCGTCCTGAATGCCGGAGGCCTCCCGGATCTCCCAGACAGTGTACTTATCAGCGCCGGAAATCCTGACTGCTTTGACCTTGAAAAAGATCGCCATACCCAATACCAACGCCAGTACCACCGCCACTGCAGTAGCCAGATGCAGCACAAATCGGCGCCGCTGAAAAGGCTTCGGCTGGGTGTAGACCACATCCGAACGCTTCCGGGTGCTTTCCCTGGTTTTCTCTTTGGTCGTCATTTGCATTCTCCTTATTTCCCGATGAGGGATTCCATAGTATCGCACAGCCGGTCTGCACAGTCGGGGATCACCATATTCTGCAGTGCCTTTGTCATACGGCTGTAATTGTCTTTATCCGCCAATATCTGCCGGATCTTCTCCAGCATTGTCTCAGCAGTGCAGTCCTTCTCCAGAAGCAGTACTGCGCCGCCGGCCTCAGCCAACGCGCGGGCGTTTTTCTCCTGATGGTTATCCGTTACATTGGGAGAAGGAATCAAAACACAGGGTGTGCCGGAAGCAGCGATCTCGTTGCAGCTGCCAGCGCCTGCGCGGCTGATCACCACGTCTGCCGCAGCCATCACCTCAGGCATATTGTAGATATACTCCTTCATCATAATGGAAGGATTCTCCATATCCACACCCTGGTCACGGACATAGTCCGGCATCCAGCTCCAGCCATAGCTGCCCACCGCGTGGATATGCTGATATGGGAAGCCTGCATCCTGCTCCAGACGGAACAGCTTTGCGGTCATTTCATTCATAACCCGGGCGCCCTGAGAGCCAAAGGTAGACACGATCACAGGACGGCTGTCCAGTCCCAAAGTCTTACGGGCATCTTCCTTTTTGGTGAAGATGAACTCTCGGCGTACCGGCATGCCCACCACTTCCACTTTTTCGGGATGGCGATAGTGTTTCGCACTTTCCGGGAAGCAGACCAGCACCTTATCCACCTTGTCTGCAATCAGACGGGTGGTCAGGCCGGGCATTGCATTTGCCTCATGCACGCAGGTGGGAATGCCCATCTGGGCACCGGCCATCAAAGCGGGAAAACTGGCATAGCCACCGGTTCCCACTATCACATCGGGTTTAAATTCACGAAAGATCTTTTTGCATTGACCGATGGCATACAAGGTGCTGCGTACCGCCTTAAAATTTATTCTCAGCGCCTTTAGGTTTTTGCCACGCTCGATACCATAGGCCGGGAACACTTTCAGTTCATAGCCTGCCTTGGGTACCAACTCCTCTTCCATATTGCCCCGACCGCCGATAAACAGAATCTTACTGTCGGGATGACGCTCTTTCCATATATTGGCTACGGCGATTGCAGGGTTAATATGGCCGCCGGTGCCGCCGCAGGTAAATACCACATTCATACAAAATCCTCCTGGGGCGAAGGTGATTTCCGATACCGGGAAATGCTGAGAAGCACTCCCATTTCTCCCAGGTTCACTGCCAACGCCGTACCTCCGTACGAAAAGAACGGCAGTGCCACTCCCGTGGAGGGAAGCAGGTTCGTTACCACGCCCAGATTTAATACTGTCTGCACCGCGATCAGGGTAATAAGCCCAGCTGCCAGTACGGTAGAAAACCGGTCCGGCGCACGCAGTGCGATCCAATAACCGCGTAGAATGAGACAGCCGAACAGCACTGCAATCAGCACCGCTCCCACAAATCCCAACTCCTCGCAGACGATTGCAAAGATATAGTCGTTATATTGAAACGGAAGATACAGGTATTTCTGTCTGCTCTTCCCAAAGCCCAAGCCGAACAGTCCGCCGGAGCCAATGGCATACAGGGACTGCAGAATCTGATATCCCGTATCCCGGGGGTCACTTTCCGGATCCCTCCAGGCAGTAACCCGATCGCCGGCATAGCCCATCAGGCTGATATACACCACCACAAACAACACCGCGGCAGCTGCGCCGGCTAAAAGCCACTTAGGGTGGGTTCCGGCTACAAACATCATCACCACTGCCACCAGGCCCATCAGCATTATGGCAGAAAGATGCTTTTCCAGTGCAAGGGGCACCAAGATACCCAGAAGGGCAACACCGAAACCCAGTACACCGTAGCGGAATGTTTTGGAGTTTTCACCGAAATCGGTGGTTAAACGTGCGAACAGCACGATCATTGCGAATTTGGCAATTTCAGAGGGTTGAAACTGCAGCCCGGCAATATTGATCCAGCGCTTTGCGCCATTGACCGACTGGCCGAACACCAGCACAGACAGCAACAGCAAAATCGCCGCGCCGTAAACCGGCCAAGCCATTTTATACCACCAGGACGGCGGTACACGGCTGAGAATATACATTGCTCCCAGACCGATCACAGCACACACCGCTTGCTTTTGCAGATAGCGGGTAGATACCGTATAGCCGGTATCGTACAGACTTTGGGCGCAGCTTGCCGAGTAGAGCATCACCAGCCCGACCGTCAATAACACAAGTAAAAGAATCAGAAATGGAACATCCGGTTTTTCACCCACAACCTGAAGCAGATTGCGGCGGTCCTCTTTGGCAGACAGTCTATGCTGTGCCGCCATACAAAAAGTCCTTTCTTATGCAAAAAATCCGGTAAGGCCAAACCAGGCTACCACACACATCAGCGCGCACACTGCAGTAAAGACCAGCACGATCTTCACTTCCTTCCAGCCGCACATTTCAAAGTGATGGTGAATGGGGGTCATTTTAAAGATCCGCTTGCCGTGGGTCAGCTTGAAGTAGCCCACCTGCATGATCACGGAAAGTGTTTCCACAATGTACACAATGCCAACAAACACCAGGATAATCGGCATATCCAAAGCAAATGCCATGCCGCATACCGCGCCGCCCAGGAACAGCGAGCCGGTATCGCCCATAAAGACTTTTGCGGGATGCCAGTTATAGATCAGGTATGCAGCCAGTGCGCCTGCCAGGCAAGCAGGCAGCAAGGCAAGATCCAGCTGACCTTTGGTATATCCCACTACTGCAAAAAATGCCATTACGGGGATAGTAACTGTACCGCAAAGGCCGTCCACACCGTCGGTAAGATTCACGGCATTCACGCCGCCTACCATAATGAACATTGCAATAAAGATGTACGCAATAATATGGATCCTACCGGTCCAGCCAAAAAACGGAATATAGAGCTTGCTGGACAGGTTTCCGGTACGGTAAAGCAGATACAGATACAGGGCTGAAACCGCCATCTGCAGCAGTGCTTTTTGCAGAGAGGTCAGGCCTAAATTGCGCTTAAATTTGATCTTTGTGAAGTCATCCAAAAAGCCGATCAAGCCAAAGCAAAGAGCCAATCCCAGGACATAGAAGGCGGTATAGTCCTTCATACCGGGAATGCAGATCAGCAGCCAGATGATGGCAGCGCCTATGAACATCAAACCGCCCATCATGGGAGTACCGGCTTTATTATTATGCCAAGTAGGGCCCACCTCGCGGATGGACTGTCCGGCCTTTAAAGCACGCAGAACCGGTAGCAGGAAAAATCCCAGCACACCGGAAAGCACCGCAGATGCGCCGGCGGTGATGATTAACTTCAACATAAACGCTCCTCCAAAACTCTCTATTTTTCTTCCATCAGAAAGGCATCCAGCACCTGCTCCATCCGCACGCCCCGGCTGCCCTTAAAGAGAATCACATCTCCGGCAAGCGCCAAAGCTTTCAGTGCTTTCGCCATTGTATTTTTATCGTCAAAGCTCTGGGCATCCTTCATACCCTTATCCTTTGCGCCGCGAACCATTTCGCTGCTGCTGGGTCCGTAGCACAGCAGGATATCCGCATTTTGTGCAGCATCCGCGCCTACCTGATAATGGGCATCCTTGGTCTGCTCACCCAGTTCCAGCATTTCGCCCAGCACCGCAATGCGGCGGGCTTTACGGTTGCCCAGGACACGCAGGGATGCCCGCATTGACTCAGGACCTGCATTGTAGCAATCCTTAATAATGGTATACTCCCCTGCCCGGAAAATTTCCTGCCGACCCTCCATATTACGGAAGAAGAACAGACGCTCCCGGATTTCAAAGGGATCTACTCCCAATTCAAGGCCAACGCAGACCGCAGCCAAAGCATCGCCCACAAAATGCTCACCCTCCAGGCCCAAAGTCACAGAAAAAGACTCCATAGCTGTCTTGACCCGGAACTTGATACTACCCTCACTCTGACGGACGTCATAACCGTACACAGAGCAGTCCATGCTCTCAGCACCAAAGAACACCGGTGCCGAGGGGTGGTTTTTCTGGGTGTAGAGCAGGTCGTTGTCGCCGTTGAGGAACAAACGGCCGTTCTCGTCCATACCCTCCAAAATCTCCATCTTAGCCTTCAGAATACCCTCCCGGGAGCCAAGATGCTCAATATGCATGGTGCCTACATTGATAATGACGCCGATCTCCGGCTTTGCGATATTGGAAAGGTAGGCGATCTCACCAAAATGGTTCATACCCATTTCCAGCACCGCCACTTGCGTATCCTCCGGCATAGAGAGGATGGCCATAGGCATACCGATATCGTTATTGTGGTTCACAGGGGTCTTTTCTACCCGGTAAGAGCCTTCCAGCACACAGGCGATCATTTCCTTGGTGGTGGACTTGCCCACAGAGCCGGTAACACCCACCACCTTCATGCCGATCCGCTGCCGTTCCGCTGCGGCGATCTGACCCAGCGCCACCCGGACATCCGGCACTACGATGGCGGGATAATCCCCGTCGCAGCGCTCACAAAGCACGGCTGCCGCACCCTTTTCCAAGGCCGCAGGGATAAAGTCGTGGCCGTCTCTGACACCCTTCAGCGCTAAAAACAGCTGCTCCTTTTCCAATTTGCGGGTGTCGTTGTTGGCGCCCAGGAAAGTGACCTCTTTATATTTCGGATCGATCTTGCCGCCGCACCAAAGGGCAGCCTGCTCCAGGGTGATTCTTCCCATAGTGATTCCTCGTTTACTTCAAATAATCTGCCACGATCTCCCGTTCATCCATATGGTGCTTGACACCGTTGATCTCCTGATAGGTTTCGTGGCCTTTTCCTGCCAATACAATTATATCACGGTTTTGCGCAATGTCCATAGCATGATGGATAGCTTTTACGCGATTTTCGATGACTTCATAGTTTTTCTGTTCCGGCCCAATCCCTTTGAGGATATCGGAAATGATTGCCATGGGGTCCTCCGTTCTGGGATTATCGGAGGTAATAATGCTGTGATCTGCGATTTCCACGCCGATCCGACCCATAATGGGACGCTTGATAGGATCCCGGTCGCCGCCGCAGCCGAACACTGCGATCAGACGGCCTTTGCAGAAGCCCTTTACGGAGGAAAGGACATTTTCCAGTCCATCGGGTGTATGGGCATAATCAATCAGCACCGTATAAGGCTTACCGGGGGTGGGTACTACCTCCACTCTGCCCTTGACGCCCTGGGCGGTTTTCAGTGCACGGGCGCAGTCTGCAAGAGAAATTCCCAACTGCACGCAGATACCCAGCACTGTCAGTGCATTATAAACTGTAAATTTTCCGGGAATAGGCAATTCCACCCTGCTCTCCTCACCACCGCATACGGCAGTAAAAGCGACGCCGTCGGACAAAAGCTCCATATCCTTTGCCTGCAGACCTGCCTCCTGCGCCACAGATGTGGTCAGGTGGAGGGGATCTGCCTTGGCGCTGATACGGGTATACCATGCATCGTCCCGGTTAATCACACCTTTACGGCAGCGGGCAAACAGTTCTGCCTTGGTGTCGCAGTAGTTTTCCATTGTCTTGTGGAAATCCAAATGATCTTCGGTAAGGTTGGTAAAGGCTGCCACATCGAAGGTAATGCCGCCCACCCGATCCAGCGCGATGGCGTGGGAGGAGACCTCCATCACCACATGGGTGCAGCCGGCATCCCGCATCTGTGCGAACAGAGCCTGCAGCTCAAAGCTTTCCGGGGTGGTGCGCTCTGTTTCGATCAGGGTATTGCCGATCAAATTACCGGTTGTACCGATCAGGCCTACCTTTGCCCCCAAAGTGGTTTCCAAAACGTGCTTTAGAAGCAGTGTAACTGAGGTCTTACCATTGGTGCCGGTAACACCGATCAGCTGAATGCTTTCTGCAGGACGGCTGAAGTAGTTAGCACCGATTTGCGCCAGCGCCAGCCGTGCGGAGGACACCTTCACGTAGGGAACATTTTCCCACTTGGGTGTTTTTTCCGTAACCGCTACCACAGCACCCTTTTCCATCATAGCAGGAATATAGTCATTGCCATCAAAGGTAAATCCGGATATTGCCAAAAACAGACTGCCGGGCTTGACATCTTTCTTGCGGGAATCGTAGACCACCTCGGTGATCTCCATTTCCGGATCTGCCTGCATCTCAACAATTTCCACACCTGCTAATAAATCTTTCAGCTTCATATATACTCCTTCGGGCGTCAGTCCGCCGCTTTTGTATCCGTAAATTCCAACCGGATGGTGGTTCCCACCGGCACTTTTTTATCTTTTGGTTCTGATTGCGCTGTGACAGTAATGTGTGGGGCAATATCGGGATTGCCTGCCACTAAAATATGAAGCCCCAATAACCCTGCCGCATCGCTGGCCTGCTGTCGGTTCATTCCGTAAAAATCCGGAACAGTTACCATTTCTTCTTCAGGTTCTTCCCCCAAGTACACAAGCACCTGACTGTTCCCCGGCACAGACTGTCCCGGTGCGGGAATCTGACCGGTCACCTGCTCCCCTTCTCCCCGGAATACAGCCTCTAAGCCCATATCTTTCAGCTGCTTTTGCGCCTCATTGGGCGTCAGACCTGTCAGGTCCTCCAAGATCACGGTTCTGCCTGCCGCATCTTCTTCGGTGTAGCTTTGCTTCACCCCGAGATAGGGTAAGATATCACCTAAAACGCCACCCACAGTGGGAGCAGCCATCACACCGCCGGAGATGTACAGACCGGTAGTCCGGGATGGGGTATCCAGCGCCACCAGAACAATGTACTCCGGGTCATCCATAGGAGCTATACCCACAAAGGAAACAATTTTATCCAGAGTTTTCTGTCCGTTGGCATCCAGTACATCGATCTTTTCGCTGGTACCGGTTTTGCCGCCGATAAGATAACCGGCTACTGCAGCGTTTTTCGCTGTTCCCTCTTCCACCACAGACTGCAAAAGCGTACACATGGTTTTTGAGGTCTCATTGCTGATCACCTGCCGCAGGACGGTAGGCTCCTGCTTTAAGACGGTATTGCCTTCCGGGTCCATCACCTCAGAAACGATATAGGGTTCCAGCAGGTAACCGCCGTTTACCACCGCAGCAATGCCTCGGACAAGCTGCAAAGGGGTCAGTTTGAAGGTTTGGCCAAAAGAACCGGAGGTCAGGGATGCTGTTCCCCATTTGTCCGTATCCACAACCACGGACCTGTCAAAAAACACGCCTTTGCTTTCCCCGGCCAGGTCAATCCCTGTCTTTTCCAGGATGCCGAATTTCTTAACATATTCATAAAAACGTTCACCGCCCAGCTTCAGGGCGATATGGGCAAAGGCAAGGTTGCAGGAATTTTGCAGCGCCTGTGGGGTCTTCTGCGCACCGTGGCCCTTGGAACGCCAGCAATGCAGCAGCTGGGAGCGACCGGGAATGTGCTCCGAACCGGAACAGGAAAAAGCCGTGTCCAGGGTGATTGCACCGCAATCCAGGGCTGCCGCCATAGTCATCACCTTAAAGGTGGAACCGGGTTCATAGCCGTCAGAAATACAGCGGTTGCGCCACTGCTTCAGCCTCGCCTCCGTAACTGCCGCTTCGTAGGCCTTTTTCCCATCTTCATATTCCGGGGTGTTCGGCTGATACTGCAAATAAGCTAACCGTAATTCCTCGCATTTGGCAAGGGTTTTCGGGTCTGCAACGGTTTGATAGTCATTAGGATCGTAGCCACCGATGGTGGCCATTGCCAAAATCTCACCGGTTTTGGCATTCATCACCAGCCCGAATGCGCCGTTTTGCACATCGTATTTGGCAATGGCAGTTTCCATCTGCTTTTCAAGGCAACGCTGCACCGTGGTATCTACTGTCAGCACAACGCTGTTTCCCTGCCGGGACAGAAGATAGTCCTCATAAGAATAAGGCATATCCATCTCGTTGTTGCCCTTGGTGGTGATCACCTTGCCGGCAGTGCCTTCCAGGTAGCTGTTGTAAGCCGCTTCCACCCCCTCGCAACCGGTGTTGGAGCGGTTGGTAAAGCCGATGACCTGGGAGGCCAGTGTGCCATAGGGATAATATCTTTGGGAATCCGGCTCCAGATGGATACCGGAAATGCTGTTTTCATTGATATAGCTGCGGATGGCATCGGCCACATCGTCTTCCACACGGGCGGCGATCTGCTTATAGCGCATTTTCAGGTCTGTTGCCTGCTGCCGGATCCATTGGGGATCCTGCTCCAAAATGCGACCCAGGTTGGCCGCCACGTCCTCTATGTCCGCCCTGGACTGCTTCAGTTCCTGGGGATCTAAGTACACATTCTCCACCGTTTTACTGGCGGCAAGAATGTTCATGTTCCGATCGTAAATATAGCCTCTATCTGCGCCCACCCGGGTTACTCTGGTCTGATTGTCCAACGCCAGCTTGGAATAACGGTCATAATTACCGATCATCAACCGGTACAGCTGCACAGACACCGGCATAAATGCCAGCATCCCGAACACCAGCGCTACGGCAATGATCCGCTTTTGCTGAGCCGAGTCTCCTCTTATGCGTCGGTACTGCTTTTTGCGTTTCGGTTTTTCCAATACTCCCCCCACCTTTACACCCTAAAACCTTCAAATGGGCAGCGAGGGATTCCCTTGCTGCCCATTGCTGCTGCTCATTAAAGTGTATTGGTCGGGACAATCTTTATGCAAAAAGTCTTGTCAAAAATGTACCGATTCTATCCATCAGAGTCACCGTAGGGGCGTTCTCCTGAGTAGGAACTGTAACCTCCAGGCTGACTGTCTTATTCTGGCCTTTATGGACCATACCCAGCGCCAGCGCGGTATGCTCCACTTCTTCTGCATCGTAGCTGTGAAGGTATTCTTTCTCCAGCATATTGTTTTCTGTCCGGAGCTGATTGACATAGGCCTCCATGCGGGCCACCTGTTTTTGTTGCTTATTATACCGGACCAAGCCTACGCCCATCATTGCGAACATGCACACTGCCAGAGCAATGGAGAAAATTGCCACCGGATCGATGTAGATGCACTTGCGTTTCGCCTTAGTTTTCGTGGGCAGCTTTGCCTTCTTATAGGGAGCCGGGGCTGATTCTACCTTACGGGCAGCGCTACCGTCAACTGCATAACGGATATACTGTACCTTTGCATTGTTTGCCATATGCCGTACTCCCTCCTTTTGTCAAATTTTCTCACACACTCGAAGCTTTGCGCTGCGGGATCTGGGATTTTCCGTCAACTCCCGTTCGGAAGCTGTAGTGGGTTTTCTTGTCAGGATCCTGACCTGGGGCTTTTTGCCGCAGACACATACCGGGAAATTCGGTGGGCAGGTGCAGCCTTTCGCTGCTGCTGCCATGCCGCTTTTCACGATCCGGTCTTCCAGGGAATGGAATGTGATAATGGCAAGACGGCCGCCGGGATTCAAAAGGCCGATGGCGTCCTCCATGATCTTTTCCACAGCTGCCAACTCATCGTTGACCGCTATGCGGATCGCCTGAAAGCTGCGCTTTGCAGGATGCTGCTTTTCGCGAAGTGCCGCGGCAGGCATTGCCGAGCGGATCACATCGCAAAGCTGGAAGGTGGTTTCTATTGGTGTAACTTCCCGACGGCGGCAGATGGCGGCTGCGATTTGAGGGGCATACCGCTCTTCGCCGTAGGTGTAAAGAATTCGTTTTAATTCTTCCTGGGGCCAGGTGTTCACCACCGTATAGGCCGTCAGGGTGTCCTGACTGTTCATGCGCATATCCAGAGGTGCGTCGGCCATATAGGAAAAGCCCCGCTCTCCGTCGTCCAGCTGGGGAGAGGAAACACCTAAGTCTAAAAGGATGCCATCTACACCGGAAATATTCAATTCTTTCAGGACATTTGCCATTTCGCTGAAATTGGAATGGCACAGGGTTACATTTGCTCCGTAAGGCTTCAGCCGCTCCCCTGCCGCCTGCAACGCCACAGGATCCCGGTCGATGCCGATGAGCCTGCCGCTTTTGAGGCGCTTTGCGATCTGGCTGGAATGACCGGCGCCGCCCAGAGTGCCATCCACATAAATGCCGTCGGGACGGATATTCAGACCGTCAATGCACTCCTGCAGCAGAACGGATACGTGATGAAACTCCGTCATAGGCCAATCGCCTCCAAAGAGGCCAACAGCTTTTCGGGAGTGAGATTCTCTTTCTCAAAGGCGCTGAATTCCTCAGCATCCCAGATCTCTGCCTGACCGGCGCGACCTACAATCACCACATCCTTACCGATGCCTGCATAATCAAGCAGGAACTGGGTCAGGCTGAAGCGGAACTGTTTATCCGGGTTGCACTCGGTGGCGTTCATAAAGATCAGGCTGGTAGCGGCGGAACGGTGGGAAATGGGCAGGGTGTTGTAATTCTGCTCCATAGTCTTCCAATCCGCATCCTTATAGATGGTGAGACAACGATGACCGCAGTTGACGCCGAGAGTAACGTAGAAGTCCTCTCCCAACTCACCACGCAGCTTTGCCGGCACAAAAAGGCGGTTCTTATCGTCCAGCTTTGCAGTGTATTTTCCGATCATTTATCTCACCTCCTGTTCCACTTTGCTCCACTTTACTACCATTTTACTCCATGTATCGCCATTATAACGAATGTTTTTTTAAAAATCAATATTTTTTTCTGTTTTTTTCGAAAAAAATCCAGAAAAACACCGAGTTTTTCCAATTTTAGAACACTTGTTCTAAAAACAATCGGCATTATTGGCCTTAGCAGTGGAATTTCATTCCCTGTTCCTGCCACATTCCCTTGACGGTTTTTGGGGCTTCTTCGCAATCCAGCAAGAATACTGCCAGGGGGCCTTCCACTTTTTCCTGTACCAGGCGGCGCATCTGTCGGGCGCCGTCCTCCCGGCGGGCAAGCGCACCAAGACAGCCTGCCAGTTCCTTCGGCAGCTGCAGATCCATGCCATCGGCAGCTGCTCTGCTTTGCAATTCCCCCAGATACTTCTGCGCGATCCCGGTCATTGCCTGCATTTCCAGCCTGCGGAAACAAACCACCTTATCGATACGCCCCAAAAACTCCGGAGTAAAACGCTGCCGCAGCGCCTGCAGATACCGATCCTCCCTGCCGGAGGGTTGGAATCCCAAGCCGTCACTTTTCTGCTCGCCACCTATATTGGAGGTCATCACCACCACTGCATTGCGAAAACTCACTCTGCGACCGGTGCTGTCGGTAAGAACACCCTCCTCCATAATCTGCAGTAAAATCCCAGCAATGTCCGGATGGGCTTTTTCAATCTCGTCAAACAGCACCAAACAGTACGGTCTGCGGCGTACCGCCTCGGTAAGCTTGCCTCCATCCTCATAGCCTACATAGCCGGGAGGAGCGCCGATCAGCCGGGCCACAGCGTGCTTTTCCATATATTCCGTCATATCCAGGCGAATCATTGCATCTTTACTGCCATAGAGTTCCTTTGCCAATGCCCGGCACATTTCCGTCTTTCCCACCCCGGTAGGGCCTGTAAGCAGCAAACTGGCCACCGGCCGTTCTCCGTCACGCAGGCCGAACAGTCCCCGGCGCACCGTCTGCGCCACCTGGGACACCGCCTCCTGCTGGCCGATCACAGACCGGGATAGGATCTGTTCCAGTGACTTTAAGCGTTGCCGTTCATCGGATGTCAGCCGACCCACCGGAATGCCGGTGCGGGCAGATACCGCCCAGGCCACATCCTGGGCGGTAACGGATCTGCCGTGTTTATCCTGTTTTTTTCCGGACATCTTCTGCATCTTATCCCGCAGAATTGCCGCTTTTTCAAAGCGATTGTCCCGGACAGCTGCATGCAGCTCCCGTTCCAAATCCTGCTGTTGTTCCCACTTGCTGCAATGCAGCTCCTCCAGGCGGGCGTGAGCCGCCCCCTCGTCCAAAAGATCGATCGCTTTATCCGGTAGATACAGATCCGGCAAATACCTTCGGGACATCTCCAGTGCCGCCAGAAGCGCTTCCTCCCGAATTCGCATCCTATGATGCTTTTCCAGTCCTGGTTTGATACCCCGCAATATATCCATCGTTGCTTTTTCGTCCGGCTCAGCTACCTTAACGGGACGAAAACGACGCTCCAAAGCGCCGTCTTTTTCAATAAACCTTCGATATTCTTCCGGGGTGGTGGCGCCCAACATCTGCACCTCACCTCTACCTAAGGCCGGTTTGAAAATATTAGCCGCGTCGATAGCACCCTCTGCCGCTCCTGCACCCACAATAGTGTGCATCTCGTCCACAAACAAAATGATATCCCCGCTGCGGCGTATCTCCGCCAGTACATCCCGAATTCGTTCTTCGAACTCACCGCGATACTTAGTGCCTGCCACCAAATTGGCCATATTCAGGCTGATGAGTCGTTTATCCCGCAGCTGTGGCGGTACTGCGCCGGCTGCCATCCGCTGGGCAAGACCCTCGGCAATGGCGGTTTTGCCCACACCGGGTTCCCCCACCAATGCAGGATTGTTCTTATGTTTACGGGAGAGGATCTCGATCACCTGGTCGATCTCTTTCTCCCGACCGATCACCGGATCCATAGACCCGGCCTTTTGGATCATATCTTCACTGAATTGCTCAAGTAGTTTCGTACGAACCGCCTCCTTACTTTTCACTGCGGACTTTTGATGTATTGCCCGATGAACCGCCTTATCAAACAGCACCTGCTCCTCTACGCCGCTGAGCGTCAACAGCTCCCGAATCTTTTCCTGACGCAGCAGCGACAGCAGAACATGCACATTGTTAATCAGAGAGCTGCCGCAATCTTTTGCCTCTCCTGCCGCCCTTTTCAGCACCTGACGGGCCTGTACAGATAACCCCTGAGGTAGCGGCAGACCCGATGTTCCCGTACCCCAGAGAAACGCCACCATTTGCCGGGTCACCTCACTGTCCACACCAGCGCCCCGGAGCATCTGACCGGAAAGGCCTGTGTCCCGACTGATGGCCAGCAGCAAATGCACAGACCCTACACAGCTATGCCCGAGACCTCTGGCAGAATTTGCTGCATCCACCAATAATAGCTGCACATCTGTACCAAATCGCACACAAATCACCCCTTTTGGAAAAATCTTCCCCTGGGTTTTTAGAAAATATACAAATCAATTTCCAAAAAGGCATTGCAATTTATAAAATCCGTGTTAGAATAGAGGTGCAATTGCTTTGCAATTAAAACATATTAATGGAGGAATTATCATGGCTTACAAAATTACAGATGCTTGCCTGAAGTGCGGTAGCTGCGCTGACAACTGCCCTGTTGAGGCTATCTCCGAGGGTGAAGAGTTCTTCGTCATCGACGCTGATCTGTGCGTTGACTGCGGCACCTGTGTCGATAACTGCCCCGTGGAAGCTATCGTGGAAGGCTAATTAAAATTCCGCAATCGACCTGTGTGCCGGTTATCCGGTACGCAGGCCGATTTTTTATTTACACATTTTCAGACTGAGGTTTTTATGGAACGATTGTGGAACGGATATATACTGGAAGTCCCGGAGGGCGCATTTCCCCTCGGCACCGACTCCATGCTCCTTGCCGGGTTTGTCCGGACAGGACCCCAATGCCGGATCCTGGATCTGGGTGCCGGATGCGGCACACTGGGTGTGCTCCTTTGCGCCCACGACCCCAACTGCACTGTTACCGGTGTGGAGATCGATGAGATTGCCCACCGTGCAGCCCTTTCCAACATCATCCGTAACGATCTTTCCCTCCGTCTTTTTAGTATATTGGGTGATTTGCGGGATGCTCAATGTGTGCCGGAACCCGGCAGCTATCATATTTGCGTTTCCAATCCCCCCTATTTCTCCGCGGGCCCACAAAGCAAGACCCATCCCACTGCCCGGCGGGAAGATCTGTGCAGTCCGGAAGATCTGTTCTGTGCAGCAAGCCGCGCCCTGCGCTACGGCGGTGACTTTTACCTGGTGCACCGCCCGGAAAAACTGGCGCAACTGTGTGCTTGCGGCGCTGCCAATCAATTGGAATTGAAGCGGCTCTGTCTGGTACGCCACCGCAGTGACGGACCGGTCAGTCTTTTACTGATGCAATTCCGCAAGGGCGGCAAGCCGGGTCTTCTATGGGAAGAATGCAGCCTGCAGGACGAAACAGGTGCTCCCACAGAATTTTATCGCCAACTGTACCATCTTTAGGAGGCAACCATATGGCAGGAATGTTATACTTAGTCCCCACCCCCATCGGCAACTTAGGGGACATCTCCGTCCGCTGCAAAGAAACCCTGGAGCAGGCGGACTTTATCGCTGCAGAGGATACCCGGGTCAGCCTGAAGCTGCTGAACTACCTGGGTATTAAAAAGAGCCTTGTCAGCTACTACGAGCACAACAAGGCGCAAAAAGGAGATATGATCGTGGAACGGATCTTAGCCGGCGAGACTTGCGCGTTGGTATCCGATGCCGGCAGTCCCGCCATCTCCGATCCCGGTGAAGAGTTGGTCAAGCAATGCCATGAAGCAGGCATCACCGTCTGCGCCATCCCCGGTCCTTGCGCAGTGATCACTGCTTTGAGTATTTCCGGGCAGAACACCGGGCGGTTTTGCTTTGAGGGATTTCTCTCCACTGCGAAAAAGAGCCGCCGGGAGCATTTGGAATCTCTCCGGGACGAAATGCGGACAATGGTATTCTACGAAGCCCCTCACAAGCTTCTGGCCACCTTGCAGAGTATGGCTGAGGTATTTGGCCCGGAGCGGTCTATCAGCCTGTGCCGGGAGCTGACTAAGCTCCACGAGGAAGTGATCCGCACAACTTTGGGACAGGCCATTGACCGTTTTACCGAAAATGCGCCCAAGGGTGAATTTGTGCTGGTGGTCGCCGGCGCTGAGCCCAAGGAAAAAGCTGCTGCCACAGCGGAAGACGCTGCCGCCAGAGTGGCGGAACTGATGGCCGGCGGTATGAGCCGCAAGGATGCTGTCCGCCAGACTGCAACAGAACTGGATCTCCCCAAAAACATAGTTTACGACGCTGCGCTTTCCTGAGAAAAAGAGGTACTGATATGCCTAAATCCGATAATCAGAAATTAAAGATTCTTTACATACTGGACTATCTGCAAAAGAACTCCCGGGAGGATCACCCTGTGAATGCAGCAGAGCTGATCTCCGCTTTAGACCGCGCCCACAATATCCGCTGCGATCGCAAGACGGTATATTCCGACATTGCGGCCCTGCAGGACTTCGGCGTGGATATCATTTCTATTCCCGGCAAGAACGGCGGCTACTATATTGCCTCCCGGATCTTTGAATTGCCGGAGCTGAAGCTTCTGATCGATGCGGTACAATCCAGCCGTTATCTCACAGAGAAAAAATCCAGAGAGCTGATCGAAAAACTTTGCGCCCAATGCAATGAACAGGATGCAAAGCTAATACGCCGAAACGTGCTGGTTTCCGGCCGGGTCAAAAGCATGAACGAGACCATCTACTACTCTGTGGATGCCATTCAGGAGGCCATTACCCAGGGTAAGCAGATCACTTTCCGCTACTTTGACTGGGACTTGGGTGGCAAGCGGCGCTACCGGGATAAATCCTACCTTGCCAGTCCTTACGGTCTCTGCCAAGACAACGAGAATTATTATTTGCTGGCCTACTCGGAGCGACACGGTATCACCTCTTACCGGGTAGACCGCATGACAGATATTTCTGTTACGGAACAAGATAGAATTCCCTGCCCCGAACTCACCGGCAATAAATTTGTGGAGCATGCCAACCATCTGTTCCAGATGTACTCGGGCGATGCTACTGATGTAAAACTGCGCTTCCACCGTAGTCTTATCAATGTGGTGGTGGACCGCTTCGGCAAAGATGTTATGCTGATCCCAGACGGAGAGGATCACTTCAACTTCACGGTAAAAGTCGCTGTCTCCCCCATGTTCCTGAGTTGGGTCATCGGTTTCGGTGACAAAGCAACTATTCTTTACCCCACATCTGTTGTGGAAAGCTGTAAGGCGCTATGCCGCAGCGCTATGATGCAGTATCCAGATTGACATCTGCAGGCAGCAGACGCATGGAATCAAACAGCTGTTGCCAAACGCTTTGCAGCTGGCCCGCGGCATCCGCATCGGCCATAGTGGTCAGCACATAGTGGTAGTTGCCGTCATCCAGAATGCACATTCTGCCGATCTGCTCCTGCCCCTCTCCAGCGGCGCTCCAAACACATTCATAGCGTTTGACCCCCTGGTTCTGGGTCTCGATCAGACGAAGCTGATCCTTGCCAAAGCCGGTGCAGCTGCGCACTGTGCTGTCCAGGTCATTGCTTTGCACCGTCTGTATCGTAATAAAATAGTCATCGCAGAAATAGATATTCCCCTTTTCTTCACTTTGCAGCACCGGGGTTTGGGTGTCTTCAGGCATATCCACCATGATCTGCTGCGCAGGCGGTATTACCACCGTCTCCTGGACATCTGCCAATGTTTCAAAGGTTTCCTGACTTGCGCAGCCTGCCAGCATAAACATCATCGGTAGAAGAACCAATAATTTCTTCATTCCTATCCCTCCAGAAAGGTTTTGCCATGGATTACTCCATCATTTATCTGTTTATAATCAATGCGCTTGGTTTTGCGCTTATGCTGCTGGACAAGCAAAAAGCGAAGAAAAAGCAGTGGCGCATTCCGGAAAGCACCTTGCTGGGGGTGGCTGTGCTGGGCGGCAGTATAGGGTCATTATTCGGTATGTATACCGCCAGGCACAAAACCAAAAAGCCCACCTTTGCCATAGGCATCCCGGTGATTTTTCTTCTGCAAGTGACTATGATCCTGATTTGGATAGTAAAAAGCGACACTTTCTTTTGAAAGTGTCGCTTTGATTATAAACTCTCCATCAGCGCTTCTGCGCACATCATACCGTCAATAGCTGCAGACATAATGCCGCCGGCATAACCTGCACCCTCACCTGCCGGATAAAAACCGCCAAGGGCCGGCGACTGTTTCGTCTCATCCCGCAGGATTCGCACCGGGGAGGAGCTTCGGGTCTCCGGGGCAGTGAGCACACTGTCGGGATCGGCAAAGCCTTTCAGGTTACCGTCCAGAAGCGGTATTGCTTTCGCCAGCGCCCGGGTGATCTTGTGAGGCAAAACCTGGTGCAGATCACACCAGGTAACACCGGGTCGGTAGGTGGGGTTTACACCGCCAGGACCGGCACTGGGTACTCCATTGAGAAAATCTCCAACCCGCTGCGCCGGGGCAAAATAATTCTTGCCTCCTGCTATATATGCTTTTTGCTCGATTTCCTCCTGCCAGTACATACCGGCTAAGGGCCCATCTCCCGGAAAATCCTTTGGATTCAGGGTCACCAGCAACGCCGCATTGGCATTTTCACCGCCACGGTCTGCATAACTCATACCGTTAGTAACCACGCCGCCCTCCTGGGAAGCTGCCGCCACCACATAGCCGCCGGGACACATACAGAAGGTATAGACCGTTTCCTCGTCCAAGTGCTTGACCAGCTTATAGTCTGCCGGGGGCAACACCGGATTGACCGCGCCGTACTGCGACTCATCTACCATAGTCTGGGGATGCTCAATACGGACACCCATAGCAAAGGGCTTAGGTTCCATAGGCAGATTCTTTTCCAGCAGATACCGGAATGTGTCTCTTGCGCTGTGACCCACAGCAAAAATCACCCGTTCGCAAGGGATCTCCTCGCTACCGTTGACCTCCACGCCGCAGATCTTGCCATCCCTTTCTTCCAGGGCAGTAACCTGGGCGTTAAACCGCACCTGTCCGCCCAGAGAAATGATCCGCTGGCGAATATTTTGCACCACAGTCAGCAGCACATCGGTACCCACGTGGGGTTTGGCATCAAAGAGGATGTCTTCCCCAGCGCCTGCCGCCACCATCTGCTCCAGCACCCAGCCGATCCGGGGATTGTTGACACCGGTGTTCAGCTTGCCGTCGGAGAAAGTACCGGCACCGCCCTCACCGAACTGCACATTGGTCTTTTCATCCAACTGACCGGTTTCAAAAAATCGGGAGACCTTTTCGTGCCGTGTCTGGGCATCCTCGCCCCGCTCCAGCACCACAGGCCGCAGACCGGCCAACGCCAGCACCAATGCTGCAAACATACCTGCCGGACCAAAGCCCACTACCACAGGAGCGTGTGTAGGCTCTGCCACTGTTTTCGGCACCCGGTAAAAAGAAAGCGGCGCAATACTGGCGCGCTTACAGCCGCCTTGCTTTAATATCTTATTTTCATTGCCGTCGATCTGGGCATCCACCGTGTAAACAACACGGACATCCGGTTTCTTCCGGGCATCTATGCTGCGGCGTACAATCCGGATCTTGCGGACCTTGGAATTGGAGATTCGTAAGGCTCGTGCTACCTCATAGGGAAGCTGGGCCACACTATGCTCCGGCGCCATTGATATTTCACGAATTCGAATCATAGGGTTTCCTTTCCTGCGCAAAGACCTGCAAGACGGCCGGAGCTCCAGGCCCACTGCAAGTTATAGCCGCCGCAGTCGCCGTCAATGTCCAGCACCTCACCGCAGGCATAAAGGCCGGGAATCAGCTTACTTTCCATAGTATCGGGGCAAAACTGCTCTGTCAGCACACCGCCGGCAGTCACCTGAGCGCTGTCCATGCCCATCGGCTCTGTCAGTGGGATTTCAAAGGCCTTTACTGCCCGGCAGACATCCTGGATCTCCATATCTGTCAGGGTTGCGGCAGTATCCGCTGCCCGGACACCGGCGGCCTTCACCAGCACCCGACCAAGGCGGTTATGGAGTATGCCAGTGAGGAGTTCAGAAATCGGCAGATTGCGCGCTCTGCGGCGCTGTAATTCTGCTTTTAGTGCATCAAAGGTACAGTCGGGAAGCAGATCCAACACGCATTTCCACTGTCCGGAAGTTGCGCAGGCATCCCGGGAGACCTCAAAAATCACAGGGCCGGAAAGGCCGTAATCGGTGAATTGGATCTCGCCTGTGCTGCATCTGTGCAAAACATTGTCACACCAGACCTCCGCACGGCAATTGGCCCGGACGCCTTTCAAGCCTGCCACACCGCCCCAGCTGCTTTTCAGCTGTACCAGAGCAGGACGTAATTTCGTAGACCGATGGCCGAATTTTGCCAACAGACGGTAACCGGACATCGTACCGCCCAATTTAGAACCGGCAATGCCGCCACAGGCAACAATCAGCTTTTCACATTCTGCAGTGCGTTCTCCATCGCTGACTAAGAATTTTTTTCCATCCTTGCGAGCGCTTTTTACTTCAAAATCGGTCAAAACGGAAATATTTTCCTTTTCCAAAGCAAAACGCAGAATGTCCACCACGGAATTGGCCTGGTCGGAATAGGGATAGACTTTTCCGCTTTCCTCTGCCACGGTAAAGAGTCCTAAATCCCGGAACCACTGTAGCGTCTTTTCCGGGTCAAAAGCCTCCAGGGCAGGTTTGGAAAAAGCAGGATTGCTGCCGTGGTAGCCACCCTTATTTGCAGCGAGATTGGTCAGATTACAGCGACCGTTACCGGTGGCCTGAAGCTTTCGGCCCAGACGGGCCTGCCGTTCCAACAGAATCACGTGCACATTGGGATTCTCTGCAGCTGCCAAAGCTGCCGCCATTCCCGATGCGCCGCCGCCGATCACGCAAACATTCATCTTCTTCCCTCCTGCCATTTGTTTCGTATATTATAGCAAAGAAAAACTTCCCTTGCAATCAAAAAAACCTATGGTATAATACTATCGGTGATCAAATGGACAGACGCAACATAGACAAAATCGCCCAAACACAGGAAGACCGGCTGTTACTGGCAAAGATCTGGGATAAGATCGTACCGGGAATGGAGCGCAATATCCCTGCAAGCTCCTGCTTCCTCTCTCCCCGGGAGCAGGAAATGGCGCAATATCTTTTCGGGCAGCAGGAAGGTCTGCAGTTCTTCGGCGGCTACGATGAAGCGGAGAGAAGACTGCTGACCTACCAGCCGGACTATATGGATCCTGAAGACCGCGACTGGACCATGGTGTGTCTCAGGTGCGAATTCTATCAGCAGGACACCCTTTCCCACAGAGACTTTCTGGGTGCGTTGATGGGTATTGGTATCCGTCGGGAAACTGTGGGTGATATTTGTGTGGATAAAGGCAGCTGTGATTTCTTCGTAACCCCGGAGATTGCCCCCTATGTACTGCAGAATCTGGAAAGCGCCGGCAGAACAAAACTGAAAATTTCTGCCATTGCCCTTTCGGATGCAAAAATTCCCCAACCGGAAACTGTGGAGATTCGGGATACTGTTGCTTCTCTGCGGCTGGACAGTGTGCTTTCCTCCGGTTTTCGAATTGCCCGAGGTGTTGCCTGTCAGGCAGTTGAGACCGGTAAAGTAGCCATTAACGGCCTGCCCTGCGAAAAGCCGGATAAGCTTTTGCAGCAAGGTGACAAGATCTCCCTGCGCGGACAGGGTAAAATTCAATTAAAATGCGTCAACGGCCAGACGAAAAAGGGTCGAATTTCCGTGGTCATTGACCGCTACGTATGAGGTATTGCATTATGAATATGGATCAGGTGATCGCAAGGATCAACGAATTAGCAAGAGAAGCCAAAACCCGGGAGCTGACGCCCGAGGAGCTGACTGAGCGGGATAAACTCCGCAGAATCTATATTGATTCCGTAAAGGCAAATCTTGTTGGCCAGCTGGAGAACACCTACATTGTCCGCCCCGACGGCACCAAGGAAAAAGTAAAGCATAAATAAGCAAAAAGCAGACGCCATCCAGCGTCTGCTTTTGTTCTTATTTTCATTTGTGGACATAGGATGTTACATACATTGGAATTTGAGGTGAAACTATGGAACATCCTACCAATACCATTACCATTCGTGGGAGTTTGCTGGAACTCCCCGTATTCTCCCACGAAAATCACGGCAAACAGTTTTTCCGCTTTACGCTGGAAGTCCCCCGGCTCTCGGGGGCGGTGGATCTGCTTCCGGTGATTGCGGAAGAAAGCCTGCTGCAACACCTTGACCCTTGCGCTGGGAGTATGCTCACTGTCTCCGGACAAATCCGCTCCTACAATCAACGTAGCGACGGCAGCCGTCACCTGCTGATCTTCGTATTTGCGGGAGAAATTACCGTAGAGGACGGAGAACCTGTCAATGAGGTCTATTTAGAGGGACTATTATGCAAAGAACCCAATTTCCGCAGAACCCCTTTAGGGCGGGATATCTGCGATGTGATGCTGGTAGTACCCAGGGCATTTCGCCGGGCAGACTATCTGCCCTGCATATTATGGGGTCGGACAGCCCAGGAGGTAGCTCTTTGCCACACCCGGGATAAATTGCAGATCTGTGGAAGACTGCAAAGCCGAATCTACACAAAGCTGACTCCGGAGGGTGCAATTGATCGTACCGCCTATGAGATCTCCGCATTAAATGCAGAGATCCTCCCGCAGGAGGATCTCGAAGAATTATAAGGTTTTCAGCAGGTTCAGAAGCAATTCCCAAACACGGCCGGTGGAAGCAATATCCAACTTTTCCCGGCTGGTGTGGATGTCGTGCATCTGAGGGCCTAAGGAGACGCAATCAAGGTCAGCAATCTTCTCGCTGAGCAGACCGCACTCCAAACCGGCGTGAATGGCTACCACCTCTGCATCTTTGCCGTACATATTCCGGTAGACCCGGATGATCGCGTCTCGAAGAGGAGAATCCTTGCGATACTCCCAGGCAGGATAGTCGCCTACCTCGCTGTAATCTGCGTCGAATTCCTCCGCAATGGATTTCAGTTCGTCCAGCAGATCCCACTTTTCCTGATTCACGGAACTGCGGACGGCAAAGGTCATGGAAAAGCTCTCTTTCAGGCTCATAACGCCCAGATTCAGGCTGGTCTGCACCAGGCCTGCAATATCTGCACTCCAGGCAATCACGCCGTTGGGTACGCGGCATAAAAGGTCGATTACCTTTTTTGTGTCCTCACAGGAGAGGGCGTTGCCGCCAAAGGCATCCACCATATCCCCGGTGATCACAGCTTCCGGCTCGTCGTATTGGGTTCGGATCTCCTGCTGAAGATCGGCAATGATGCCGTTCAGACGCTCCAGATCGGTGCCCATCGCCACTAAGGTGGCTTTGCAGGATCTGGGGATGGCATTATCCTTAGCGCCGCCGGAAATACCGGTAATGCAAAGGGGCATCAGGCCATTGATCCGCTGCAGGAGCGTGCCCATCACCTTATTGGCATTGGCCCGGTTTTTGTGGATCTCCACACCGGAGTGACCACCCTGCAAGCCATCCACGCACAAGCGGATCACAGGGCCGTAGACCGGCTTTTTCGCTGCATTGAGGGTAATTGTACCCCTTGCGCCACCGGCGCAGGAAACCGTAAATACGCCCTCATCCTCGGAATCGATATTCAGGAGTTTTCTGCCCCGGAGCATAGACAGGTCGATACCGGCAGCGCCGAACATACCGGTCTCCTCATCTACGGTCACTACCACCTCCAGAGGGGGATGCGGGATAGTGGGATCATCCAAAATTGCCAAGGCATAGGCAACGGCAATGCCGTCGTCACCGCCCAAGGTGGTGCCGTGAGCAAACACAAACTGGCTGTCGTGATCCACATTCAAACCCTGGGTGTCCATATCGATGGAGCAATCATCATCCTTTTCGCAGACCATATCCATATGGCCCTGAATGATCACCGGTTCCCTCCCCTCCAGACCGCAGGTGCCGGGTGCAAACATAATTACATTATTAAGGTCGTCCTGAATATAGCGGATATCCCGGCTCCTGGCAAAATCCACCAGATAATCGCTGATCATTTTCGTATTGCCGGAGCCGTGAGGAATGGCGCAAAGCTCCTCAAAGAAGCGGAAAACGCCTGCCGGCTGCAGGTCACTGAGTTTCTTCTCCATAGCTTTTCTCCTTCGTTACTGATAGGATGATTTTATCACAAGGGATACCGCTTGTCTACAAAAAGAAAACCACAGAGGATATCCTCTGTGGTTTTTTCGATTAGATCAGGTTCAGGCCCATAGTAACCAGGACCCACACCAGCGCGATCCACTTGGTAGCGGAAGCCAGCTTCTTATCCAGGCTCTGCGCCTTGCCTTTACCCATATAGGTATCGCTGCTGCCGGAAATAGCGCTCAGGCCGGACTCCTTGCTGGACTGCATCATAATCACAACCACCAAAGCCAGGCTGGCAATCACTTCCAGAATCAACAGAATCAGTCTAAAAGTTTCCATATTTTTACCTCCCTCCGCACGTTACAAAACGCAAGGTGCGTATAGTAAAACGAAATTATCGGAAAACATTGTAGCACAATATTTCCCAAAAAGCAAGTGTTTATGGCAATTTATTTTGTGACCCAGTTACCTGTGGCAAGGCAGGTCAGGTAGGCATTGATAAAGGGATCCAGCGCGCCGTCCATAACACCGTTGACATTGGAGGTCTCGCAGCCGGTGCGGGTGTCCTTGACCAGGGTGTACGGCATAAAGACATAGTTGCGGATCTGGCTGCCCCACTCGATCTTCTTCTGGACACCCTTAATATCGGAGATCTTGTCCAGGTGCTCTCTCTCCTTAATCTCAACAAGTTTGCTGCGGAGCATACGCAGACAGTTTTCCTTATTCTGGAACTGGCTGCGCTCCGTCTGGCAGGCCACCACGATGCCGGTGGCTTTATGGATCAGACGGACAGCGGAAGAGGTCTTGTTAATATGCTGACCGCCGGCGCCGGAAGACCGGAAGACCTGCATTTCGTAGTCCTCTGCCTTGATTTCCACATCCTGGCTGTCGTCTTGAATATCGGGGATCACTTCCACGGCAGCAAAGGAGGTCTGCCGGCGGGCATTGGCATCAAAAGGAGATACACGCACCAGGCGGTGGACGCCGTTCTCGCCCTTGAGGAAGCCGTAGGCATTGTCGCCTTCGATGAGGATATCCGCAGACTTCAGGCCGGCTTCGTCGCCCTCCTGATAGTCCATGATCTTATAGGTATAGCCGTGCGCCTCTGCCCAGCGGGTGTACATCCGGTACAGCATCTGGCACCAGTCCTGGGCCTCGGTGCCGCCGGCGCCGGCCTGGAAACTCATCATGGCATTGTTGCTGTCGTAATTACCGGTCAGCAGAGTCTGCAGACGGCAGGTCTCCATATCGGCAGAAAGCTTCTGGAAGCCGTCCTTCAGCTCATCGAGCATAGAATCGTCATCCTCTTCTGCGGCCATCTCACAAATGGTCATCAGGTCCTCCCAAAGGGAGGTCATCTGCTGATACTTTTCGATCTTATTTTCCGCGGACTTTGTTTTCATTACGATCTTCTGGCTCTTGGCGGGATCGTCCCAAAAGCCGGGAGCCTCCTGCATAGCGTGGAGGCGCTCCAGCTCATTACGCAGGCCCTCCAGGTTCAGGGAATTGGCCAAATCATCCAGCGCGGGTTTTACTTCATTCAATTTCTGCTTGTATGCATCAAATTCGATATTCATCTCTAAACTCTCCCAAGCATTGACATTCGGGCATATTATATCCCATTTTCTCCCTTCTGTAAAGAGAAAAATGTGTTAACGCTCACTGGGATATGCATCGTCCTCATCATAGATCCAATCCTCTATATCGATGCAATTCTCTATTTCGGGGTACATAGGTCTCCTCCTCTCTTTCCACTCTGAATATTCTATGCATCGACAAGAGAAAAAGTAGCTGAAATTAGGCGGCCGTCTTCTGTTTTTATTGACATCCCCTTGGATTTTCGTTACAATGCTAAGGTAAACACGCCCCAGTAGCTCAGTTGTATAGAGCGATCGCCTCCTAAGAATCAGAAGAGGTTATTCCTTACAGGTCAATTTCATAGATATGCCCCCGTAGCTCACCTGGATAGAGCGTACGCCTCCTAAAACTTAGAAGAGGTTATTCCTACAGAGTCAATTTCATAAGTATGCCCCAGTACCTCAGTTGGATAGAGGGTCCGCCTCCTAAGCGGCAGTTCGTTCAAATCCTTTTTTGCGTAATCATACGCTCCAAAGTTCATATGCCCTAGTAGCTCAGTTGTATAGAGCAGCCGCCTCCTAAGCGGCAGGTCGGAGGTTAGAGTCCTCTCTAGGGTGCCATAAAGTTGCTGTAATCCATCATTTCGTGGATTGCGGCAACTTTTTTCTTGTTTTTCTCCCGGTGGTCGGTTCTCCGAAGCCGGGAGGTTTTTATTCGCTGAAAGTTGTATGCTTGCTAAGAAGATTCGAACGGTTTTCGCAAGTTTGCTAAGAAAAATCAGCAATTTGCTAATTTGATTTTTCACGCCGATCTGCCGCCTGTTTGCGCAGAAATCAGCGCAGCCAGGGTTTTTGCCAGTTCCGGGGACTTTTGAAGCTGCTCCACAAGGCTCGCAAGATCCAGCGCAGCCGGTTCCGCCTTGGGTTCCTCCGGAGGACGAACACCACGCAAATCAGGATTTGCATAGAAGGCTGTCTCAAACTTCTGGGCATTGACCTTTCGATCCTCGTCTAGGATATGAGCGTAGATGCTGGTAATCATATCGATCTCCGCATGACCTGTATCGCCCTGGGTGGCTTTCAGGTCGCCGTGGTTCAGCTTCAATTTGTAAGTGGTACTGGAATGACGCAGAGAATGGAAAATCACCTTTGGCAGCCCTGCTTCCTCACGGAGCTTCGCAAACTCCTTCAGGATGATTCGGTCCTCACAGGGACGGCCATTGGGCAAGGCAACTACCAGATTGA
>JAZNZH010000007.1:0-10859 GCA_045594845.1 Faecousia sp.
AGGGTGACGGGAGAGAAGGCACACCTAACGACGGCGTTTCCAATGTGCCTCGTGCCGGGGATGGCATCTATTACCTCAACGGCTCATATGCCATCTACGGTGGCGGTTACTCCGGCGGCGAAAACGGCAGTAACGGTAACGGAACCACGTCAACTCCTTCGGAAAATACAACGCAGCCTCCTGCAACAACCGATCCGGGACCGTCTAAGACCGAGCCGCCGCAGCAGAATAATCAGCCCGGAACGGACTTTCCTCCGGCTGATATGACGCTTTTGCCGGAAGACCGCAATTCCGATTTTGATATTCCGCTCTCTAATGAGCCTGATAGAACCATCACCTCCTCCGTTCGTGTGGAAATGGGCAAAATGACCGATGAAGAACAGAAGTATTATGCAGGACTGCCGGAGGAAGAGTTGGTACAAATCTTGACCAATGTGCGTACAATCGTTGCATCTGCTGAGCCGGGCAGATCCGATTCCAAAACTGATGAATTGTTAAATTCTCTTGCAATGCAAAACGGTTATGGGTCTTTGCCGGAAGGACGACTTTTCCCTTTGTATTTTGAAGGGCATCAGGAGATTGGTTTTCCGGTACGTGTCACTGTCAGTATTGAAAAAGGTCTTTTGGGCGGCGGTGTGGATCTTTATGTTTATCATATTACCGATGATAGTATCATTGAGTTATTGGGTAAAGCTGAATATGTTACATATGAGGATGTCACGATTGAGAGTTTATCGTTTTTCACATCTTCCTTTTCCACCTTCTTTACCTCAGAAAAGGAACTGGACACAGATATTTCGGTCGTCACCGGAGACAGTGAATCAACAGATGATGTGGGAAGTACCGCAGAGAACGAAAACCCACCCCGTTCCTGGCTGGTGTTATTTGTTGTTTTGATGAGTGTAATTGTCGTTTTGCTCGTTGTTACTATTGTGCTGAGAAGAAAGCGCAAAAAGGTATAAACTTGATTTTACTGAAAGCCAGGAAGATGATGGACAAGAAACGCCCTCAATGAAAATGACTTGATTGAGGTGATATCTTTTTCGGTGCGACGTGCCAGAAAAGAAAATGACCATCCAAAGGGATGGTCATTTTTCTTTTCTCCGGCTTGCAAAGCAAGCCTTGTATCCATGCTCCCGGGTTATGAGGCCGACGAGCGTAGCTCGTTGGGCCTAAACGGCCTTGCGCTGCCTGCGGCAGATGCAGCAAGGCCGTTTAGTTGTGCCGCGGTCGGTGTGCAACGCAGCCGGTTTACCGGCAAGGCGCACACCGGGCACCGCAAACGGGGCTGCAGAACCGACGCCGAACTACTTTACTCAGGCACATATTGATTTTGCCTCCAAGGCATTTATTGACTATCAGCAAAAATATGTGGGAGACATTTATTTTGCTGAGGACGTGGAAATCGGCAGCAAAGAGTGGGTCACTCTCATAGAAGAAATCTTTGCTTATATCACCGGTGATATCCACTCTGGAGATCCCAAAGGAGAGGTACGTGCCTTTCTTCGTGATTATGAGGCAGTGAAGAATGCCTGGGAGGAACTGATAAAGGATCAAACTCCTGCTGTTCAGGAGCAGAGTAGAAATTACTTAAGCGAGGAGGAGGACAATGACCTCAAAGGAATTCAAGCAGGTGCTGATCGAACATCGGGAGAATATCAACCGGAGTCGAGCAAAGCTCGGGATAGCACCAATAACGGACGAGGAGAGAGAGAAGACCATAGAAGATCTCGAAAAACTAAAGCGTGGGGAAATCTCTCTGCCAAAAAGCGTTTGGGAATAGTTAACGCGGTAAGTTCTCACATTAGTGATTCCAAAAACTATGCGGAGATCCGACACTACCTGGCGACAATTATCGGCAAGCCTGTTGCAGACATGAATTTGCAAGATAAGCAAACGGCAATTGAAATGCTTACACAGGATCTTTATGAAAGCATTACAAACTTGGGGAATACTCGCCCTTATTTGGAGCAAAGATGGAGTTTGTTGGGAAATATCCGTCCTATTATCGAAGCAATCTATGGTGATGATGTGCAGTTTCAACAGCGCACAGATACCCTGACAGACCGAGACGTTCTGGCCATAGCCAAGCGAGACGGCCTTACAGAGACTCTGTCAAAGAAGGATCAGAATGTGGCAGGCATCCTGCTTAAAAGAGGCGAGGCTCTGGGCAATCTGCAGGAGCAGAAAGCAGAGCAGGAGAGGATCCTCGAGAAACTGCAGGAGAAAAGTCCGAAGAATCACACAGAGATCACCAAGGCCAAAAATCGCATTAAGATCTACGAAGATCAGATTGCAAAGGCGTCGGCGGAACTGCGGGAGCTGGAGAGTATGGAAAATGCCAAGGTGCTTCTGGAAACAGTCCGGCCGGCAGTGGAGCGGAAACTGATCGCAGAGCGCAAGGCGGAGCTTGCCAAGTACGGCACGATCCCACAGGGTGAAAAGGCTGTTCGGAAGTCTGATCTTCCCAAGTCTACGGACGGCGAAAACAAGGTGTCTAAGACGGCAAGAACCGTCTACGAAGCCGGCGTTACTCCGGAGGATTTTGCGGAGCTGATCGACAAGGAAGTTTACCTGAAAAATGGGCTTTCTTACATACCTGTTTCCAACAGTGATGCAACACAGAAAGCTATTGATACCATCACGGAAGAGGGCTGGGAGGCGGCAAGAGGCGCGTGGTCGCGCCAAGTGCGTGCCGGCAAGGTGAATGCGGAGCTTTCTGCGATAGGCTCACTGCTGCTGAACGATGCTGCTAAGGCAGGGGACAAGCAGACATGGCTGGATGTACTGCACGATTATCAGTATATGGGGACGAATGCCGCGCAGGGTCTGCAGGCAACTCGGATTCTGAAGAAACTGTCTCCTGATGATAGCCTGTATATGATGAAACGATCTGTAAGCCAAATGGTGGAGGATATGCACTTACAGGATGTTTACATCGATCCGGTGTTGGAACGAGAATATCTGGAAGCAACAACTGACACAGCCCGTGAGAAGGCCCGCAGAAAACTTACCAAACATATTGCTATGCAGATTCCCGCTACTTTTTTGGACAGATGGAGATCTCTCCGGTATGTTAATATGCTGGGCAATTTCAGAACGCAGGTTCGAAATGTTACCGGAAATATGGGTATGATTGCCATTACGGAAATGAAGAACCTGGTGGCTACCGGTATCGAGCAGATTGCTTCATTGGCATCTGGAGGAAGATACAGCCGAACAACAGCCGTCTTTGTTGGAAAAGAGTTGATGAAATCTTCCAAGGAAGATTTTGGGAACGTAGAGGCTATCGTTCTTGGGGGTGGCAAATATGCAGATGAGACTGCAGAGACGACTGCTTTTTCCAAGGATGTTATGGATCAGAGAAAAATCTTTAAGCTCAAGCCGTTGGAAGGATATCGAAAACTTACTAACTGGGCTATGGAGCAGGGAGATTTGGTGTTTTCAAAACACGCTTACGCAATAGCACTGGGTCGATACCTAAAAGCGCACGGAGTCAAAAGCGGAGACCTATCTAAGGTAGATCCTGTCCTTATGGAGGAGGCAAGACTGCACGCAGTAAAAGAGGCGCAGGAGACAACATTCCGGGACACCAACACTCTGTCTGGTTGGATATCTAAGATTGGCAGAAGAAAGGATACTCCGAAGGTTGTTAAAGTGCTTTCTGAAGGCATTCTGCCTTTCAGAAAAACTCCGGCAAATATCCTGGTCCGGGCGGAGGAATACAGCCCTCTAGGTATTATCAACTCTGTAGTGTTAAGCGTTCAGTCAATGCAAAAGGACTCTCGGGTTACCGGCGATCAAGTTGTTAACAGTTGGGCCAAGACATTAACCGGTACAGGCCTTTTTCTGTTTGGTATGCTACTGCAGGGACTTGGACTGCTGACAGGTGGCCCGGATGATGATGAGGGTCAGGATCAATTTGAGTCTCTTTACGGATGGCAGAATTATGCGATCACGCTACCGGATGGTACAAATTTGACCATTGATTTTCTGTCACCGGCGGCGATGTCGCTATTTATGGGCGCACAGCTTAACAAAATCCGGCAAGATGGAGATGTTAAGCTGAAGGAACTTGAACGGGCAATTACATCGATTGCAGATCCTATGGTGGAAATGTCCATGCTGCAGGGTGTTAATGATACTCTGGAAAATATACAGTATGTAGAGGATAATCTGGGTCAGTTTGCAATCAATGCTGCAATGAGTTATTTTACCCAGGGATTGACCAATACGATGCTTGGTCAGATAGAGCGCTCCCTTGAAACAGAGAGGGTGACAACCTATGTTGACAAGGAAAGCTCACTTCCAAATTGGCTGCAGCGACAACTCGGTAAGATGTCTGCTAAAACGCCTATATGGGATTATAACCAGGTGCCGTATATCAATGTCTGGGGCGAAGAGGAGCTATATCCTGGCACTATGGCTAATATGGCGCAGAATATGTTATTACCGTCTTTTGTTGATAAGGGAGCCGCTGATGCCGTGTACGAAGAGCTTATGCGACTCAACGAGGTGCAGAGCACAAATGTATTCCCGAAGACACCCGAAAAAACAGTATCCTTTACTGATAAAAACGGAGTGGAGTTTGAGAATTACAATCTTACCGCTGATGAATATGTGGTATTGGCAAAAGCAAAGGGTCAGACTCAACGAAAGGTGATAGAGGATATGGTCTCTAACCGTGATTATCAGAATCTGTCTGATGAGGACAAAGTAAAAGCAATTCGGTTTGCATATACCTATGCAAATGAAAAGGCAATGATTGATGTACTCAATGCCGAGGGATTCCGCGCGAAATGGAGACAGCAGATTAAGGGGAACGTGGCACAAGCCATTATCCAGCACGTTTTGGAACAATAAGCAAAATAAAAAGGGGACCTGCTAATTAGACAGGTCCCCTGAAATTATATGTGCGTTATGATTTAGTTAAGCGCTGATTGTAATACTTCTCTAATGTGAGGATCGAGTGTTGCTTTGCTTATACATTGCCGGCAAAGGAAAAAGTCAAAATCCGTTTCCCAACGATAATCATTTTTACCGCAATTCCAACATTCGCTTAATAGGTCTGCACTGCAGTATTTACACAAATGGTGTTCCTTCAGTGCAGATACGGGGTAATAATCGTTGCATTCGTGACAAAAAGAACACTCCTCAAATCCTATTTCAAGCATTATTTTGTCGATACATGACGGACAAACACTATACAGATCAAAATCGTGTACGCGGTACTTCTCTGGCGTTGTATTGCCGCAATATTCGCACTCAAATGTTTCCTCATAAGTGCATGATACCATTACAAAGGGGAGAACTATCACTAACAGTATAGCAAAGATTTCTATAAGAGTATCCTTCAATGACCGTTTTATTGTTATCACCTGATTCTTTTTTGTTTATGATTAGTGGCATCATAGCATGGAATATAGAAAAATGCAACATTTATGGCAAAAGAAAAGGAGACCTGCCGATGGACGGCTCTGGGATAGAGAACCCGGAGCCGTTTTTGTTATGCTTTATTCATCAAAATAGGAGGTGAAGGATATGGCTACTCGCATTATGCAAGGGGATGCTTACGACCTGGGCATAGAGATTCGTGATGAGGATGGGAATATGGTTACTCCGGACGACATTGCGGATGTGGAAATTGTTATCGGCTATTTGACGAGGACTTATGCAAAGGGAGAGCTTAAATTCGGTGAAGATGTGTGGCTGTTCCCTTTGACGCAGGAAGAGAGTTTTAAGCTGATGGCAAGCAGACCGAAGGCGCAGATCCGCGTCAAGTGGAAAACCGGTGAGGTCGACGGTGTTAAACTTGATTTAGGCTCTGTGGACGAGAGTTACAGCAGGGAGGTGCTGTAATGATCAGAGCGCAAATCAAACCGAGACCCAGATTGAAGGCAGTTGTCACACGGCCATATCAGGGCAAGGGGTATGCGGAGGGCTACGAAATCGGCAAGAGAGAAGAATATGACCGCTTTTGGGATGCCTACCAAGAGAATGGAGAACTGACAAACTACTACAACCGTTTTATACAAGCTGGCTGGACTGATGAAACGTTCAAGCCTAAATATCCGATTATCTGCAAGGGCACCAGCACAGCAGGTCGCTCTGTGTTCTATAATGCTCGTATGACCAAAATCAATGTGCCTATTATTGTGACTGGCGTCTCTGCAAAAGAAATGTTTAACCAATGCACGAGGCTGGAAACCGTTTCCCAGTTGGTGCTGGAAGGCGTAACAGACTGTGGCTCTATGTTTAGCGGCTGCACTGCACTTAAAAACCTCAATATTGAGGGTAGCATTGGCGTGGACTTCTCTGTTGCCGCAGCGGCTGATCTCACTAATGACAGTGCTCAATCCATCATTGATCACCTTGCTGTTTTGGAAGTTAAGGACTCAAAAACTTGGACGTTCCACAGCACTGTTGGCAACAACTTGACAGAGACACAAAAGGCTGCTATCACAGCAAAGAAGTGGAAGTTGGTCTATTAAGGAGGAAGATATGAAAACTATTAAACAGGTTGTCCTTACTGCCGATGAGGGAATGTTCCTTACCAATGGCGAGACATATGGCAAGACCGTTATTCTCCCGGAAGGTGCTGACCCTGCTGAGTGGCGTGAGGTTACAGAAGAAGATTTGCCGAAAACAGAGGAGGAATAATTATGGCATTCAAAATTGCATACGGAGCAGGACATTTTGCTTATACCCAGGGCAATAAGGTTGCAAAGCAGCTGGATCCCAATGAGACCCGGGAATGGGTACTTAACGACCGGGTAGCGCGGCATTTTGCTGATGCTGCAAAACAGTACGAAGGTGTGGAACTGTTGCGTACCGATGATATTACCGGCAAGACCGATGTTGGTCTGGCTGTAAGATGCAAAAAGGCAAATGATTGGGGCGCAGATTTCTATCTCTCTATTCACCACAATGCCGGAGCGAATCTTACCAAGACCGGTGGTTTGGTGGCGTTTTCTTACCCGTCCAGCAAAGCAGGCGCAACTTACCGCGATGCCATTTATGATGCTTGCCTTGCGGCGGGCGGATTACGTGGCAACCGGGCGCTTCCCAAGACTACAGCAGGCTTTTATGTGCTGCGCTATACTGCGGCCCCCTGTGTGCTGATGGAGTATGGTTTTATGGACAGCACCGTAGATGTTCCGGTGATCTTGCTGGAAGAGTTCTCCAAGAAACAGGCATATGCCACTATGGATGGCATTGCTGCTGTGGCTGGCCTGAAGAAGAAAGCTTCCGGAGTAGAGAAACCGGCTACCGAAAACTTCCCGGTGGAATATTCCCTTGAGCAGTTCATCCGAGATGTGCAGAAAGCTTGCGGTGCAGAAGTGGATGGCATTGCTGGACCGGAGACCTTGGGAAAGACTCCTACTCTGTCTTTGGAGAAAAACCAAACTCATCCGGCCGTAGAGTTCGTGCAGAAGCGTTTGGCAGTTCTGGGTTATTCCCAGGTGGGTGAGGCTGATGGAATCGCTGGCCCCAAGTTCCGGGAAGCGGTGATTGATTTCCAGACCGATAATAATTGCTGGCGTGATGGTATTATTACTGCAGGCAACAAGACCTGGCGCAAGCTGCTTGGAATGGAATAAGGAGGGACTACAATGAGTGAGGCTGTTGTTGTAGCTCTGATCACCGGTGGACTGTCCCTTGCCGGTGTAGTTACTACCTGTTTGGCTACTTCTAAAAAAAGCGAGAAAAACGCTGCGGTTGCCCAGGCTGTGACCGATACAAAAATAGATGAGCTGACAAGAGAAGTCCGACTACATAATGGCTTTGCTGAGAAGATCCCAGTCCTTCAGGAACAAATCAAAGTCATCAACCATCGTCTCAAAGACCTCGAACAAAAATAAGGAGGAATCAATATGGATTTTGGCATTGCAAATGTGGTTGTTATCACGATGCTGGTGTTTGTTGTTGCACTTGGTGTTAAGGCTACCAAGCTGGACAACAAGTGGATTCCGCTGATTTGCGGTGTTTCCGGAATCATTTTGGGCATCGTTGCTCTTGTGATTAAAATGCCGAATTTTCCGGCGACTGATTATCTTACCGCTGCTGCAGTGGGCGCTTCATCCGGTCTTGCCGCAACTGGTGTGGATCAGATCTTTAAGCAACTGAAAAAGTGATAATTCTTAAAAACAGCCCCCTTTTCGGCTATAAAAACCGGAGAGGGGGACTTTTTTCGACATTTTTCGATAGACAAAAAGTTTTAGGTATGCCATAATGACCATAGAGAGATAGGAGGATGCCAATGAACAGCACCATAGATAAGACGTTGGAACACGTTTTGTTTCTGGCTCGACACCTCGACAAATGTAATGCCCGTGGCGCAGTAATTGTAATGCTGATGGAACTTGGGATACCAACTAACAGTGTTGGCTTCGAGTTGATTCTGTATTCGATTTTGCTACAACACAGAGATCCGACAAGAGCACTGAAGAGCGATATCTATTTGGAAACCAAGCTACATTATCGACAATTCTCAGAAGAACAAGTGGAGCAGGCCATTAGAGAGGTTATCAGATCTGCGTGGAGCCGCGGAAGCAGAGCAGCATGGGATTGGTATTTCTCCTATGAGGAAAAAACGGTTTCAAGAAAGCCTACGAACAGCGAATTTATCTCTCGTATTGCATACATATTAGAGCTGTGGCAGGAATGCACAAGAAAGGAGGATTGTTATGAAAGATAAAGTAAAAGCCTGCCCAGGCAAGGAACTGAAGCAAATGGCTACTGATCAGCTGGATGCCTTGCTGCAGACAGAACTGCAGAAAGAACATCCGGATGAGTCTGTGGTGTTACCGATTTTACAGGAGCTTCAGGAGAGGGAAAAAGATTATCCTGTTAAGATTCCGGAAGGAATTGAAGAAAGAATGACGGGATATAGAGATAGAATACATACAGTTGTGGACAAACCTAAAAGAAAGCGAACTAAAACAATCAGAATAGCTGCTGTGGCAGCAGTAGTCTGTATTGTATTAATGGCGATTCCCCGGACTGTAGGGGCAGAAAGTGTTTTTCAGGTTTTGCACCGATGGACAGAAGATTTTTTTGAATTTCTTTCCCCAGGGGGTAATAATGACAATCCTACAGTGGAGTATCGGTTCGAGACCGACAACGAAGGCCTTAAGCAACTGCATGATGTTATGGTGGCCGAAGGTGTTACGAATTCTGTTGTGCCGACGTGGCTGCCAGAAGGATATGAGTTGTTAGAAATAAAAACTGAGGCGGTTTCGGACACCAAAAAAGTTTTTGCCAAGTTTAGAAATGGAACAAAAGAAATGTTGGTTTCGTACAAGATTAACCAAAAACATACAACTACTAAGTATGAAAGAGGAATATCTGAAGCAAGCGAATATGAGATTAATGGAGTGACGCATTACATAATAGAGAATGAGGAGAATATCTCCATCGTTTGGATGTCTGAAACTATAGAAAGTATTATTGTAGTAAATGAGGAAAACGAAATAGTTCGCAGGATAATATCTTCGATTTATTTGGAGGGATAATGTGAAAAAGTATATACATTTGCTGTGTTTTGTTTTAGTTTGTGGGATTTGCTTTAGTGTATCAGCACAGGCGTTTGATACAGCGGAAGGTACGGAGACAAGAGAAAGTGCATATTTTGCGGCACATTCTGTGTTTTTAGAAAAAACAAGTGCGACGACATTTGAAGTGTGGTTTGATGTTATTGCCAATCTAACGACAATGGATGAGCTGGGAGCTAGCGTGATCCATATATATCGGTCTACTGATGGCGATACATGGACAAAGGTGAGAAGCTATTATAAAGAGAATTATCCGTCAATGATCTGCCGGAATACAGCATCACATTCTGGTTGTGTTACATATACAGGAGCGCGATCTGGATATTATTATCGGGCAATGGTACTACTATATGCTAAAATAGGTAATAATATAGGAGAAAGAAGCCGGTATACAGAAATTATTAGGATGTAACAATATACCCTCCTGGGCGCCAAGGCCTGGGAGGGTGTTTTTATAGGTATCTATGTATGGCGTCTTTTAAATACTCCATAGAGCATGGAATGGGGATGAGATCGAGCACACCCAAATCAGAAGCAGTGTTGATAATTGAATTTGTTAAGAGGTTGGTAAGTGCGATAATGGCAGGTGGCTTAAAAGAGGATTCTTTCAAAACGGTAAGTCCATCTTTGTATGGTAGCGAAAGAAAGATCACAAGAAGGTCTGGATGCAGAACTTCTATTTGCTCAAGCGCCTCCGGTCCTGTGCTACAGGTGTATACTTCGCAGCAAGATAAGTCTCGGCGGAGAATGCGAGAAAAACCATCGATAGAACAGGCGATAAGTATCCTGCGCATCATATGTACCTCCTAATTTGTATCACTACAACGAGGATAACATAAGGGTCGAAGTTCTGCAACCAAGGAAAACCAAGAAAAAACGAGAAAAGTTTTCCCTTATTTTTTCCCTTTAGAGAATAGAATCAAACGAATAGAATAGCCAAATAATGCAAGAAAATGCCTGAAACATAGGGGAAATAGCACCTAAAAATGCGTAAAAGAAGATAGGTGTGTAATTCGAGTCCTGCCTCCGCAACCAGAAGAATTCCCTCGTATCTGTTTAAGATATGAGGGGTTTTCTTTGTTTATATGGGGTTTTAACACCAAAATGTTTAGAGAACACCGAATGTGCATAAGGTGTTTCCCTTATGTTTTCCCTTATCCGCTCACAGTCTTAATAAACTGCTCCATCCGGGCAGCACTCTCTTTTTTCATTTTTTCGGTTACGTGACCGTAAATATCCAATGTAAAAGCGGCTGTTGCGTGGCCTAAATTTTCTTGAACAGTCTTAATGTCGTCTCCAGATCTG
>JAZNZH010000008.1:0-8582 GCA_045594845.1 Faecousia sp.
CCTACGAATCCTATTATAAGCAGAATGTAACACCATATCTGGGGTTGGTCCCATCTCAAAAGGCCGAAATATTACTGTGTCAGAAACTGTGTCAAACAAATTTTAAACGCAGATTTTACCGTATATATGCATTAAAATCCCTCGATTTTTCAACAAAATTGAGGGATTTTACATATTTATTCATCCGCAGAACCAACGAGCAACGGATTAAAAGTCCGTAGCTCGTTTTATGCCGTTTTTATGGGGTTATATGGACTTATATGCCACTTCCCTTAGAACCAACGACCTACAGTTATTTACATATGCGCTCTAATTTTGTGGGTAAAAACGCAACATTTTCGCTCTGTTTTTGCAGGTTTTTCCCTATATTTGTGCGTTTTCAAAACCGCGTTCTGCTCAATTTTAAAATTTTCGTGTTTTTTGGACTCTATTTTTACGCTCAATATTCCCCACTTTCTTTTCCAATTCTATTTTGGAGCATGTAAGAAAATGTTATATGGCCTTACCCTTTTTCTGCGATCTTTTCTCCTATAAAAATCTTTCCTCGTTTGATGTAAAGCATGTTTTCTTGAAACGCGATTTTAACTCTCATATATTATTAACATAGAAGTTCACCACAAAATGAATGAATGAGTGAATTGAACAGCACTGCAATGAACCGGACATTGCAGACGGATGATTGTGCCAAACTTCTAAATATTTTTGAAGGAGGGCTCATATGTCTGACATTATGAATCCTGTGCCAATCCACGAAAAGCTCGCATTGACAGTCAAAGAAGCAGCCGCATACAGCAACATCGGAATGGATCTAGTCGATAAGCTGTTGCACACTCCCAACTGTCCATTTGTGTTATTCGTGGGCACAATGAAACTGGTGAAACGCAAAGAATTTGAGCAATTCATCAGGCAGAAGTTGATAATTTTACCCTGCACTATTGAAAAAATCGAGCCAATGCGATATAATCTTGAATGCTTCTTTGGCTCTTTTCTTAACTTTCGAGAAAAGAGTTGATCAAATGGGTAAGATGACCGCTGATGCATGGTTTGAGTTTAGGAAACCGGTCTTCGTACCGGTGAGTTGATCGGTCTGACCTGGGATGCTATCCACTGGGAGAAACGCACACTGACTGTCAATAAGGCCCTGAGGTTTCGGCACAAGCAAAAGGATCGGCGAGCCGGTCAGCAGAAAACTCTTATTATGGAAGACTTGGTCTTCATCAACTGGCGGACTGGGGAATCCGCTAAAAACAGTTCCTATGATACCCACCTTTACAAGCTGTGTGATGAAGCAGGCATTAAGCGATTTTGTATGCATGCTCTGCGTCACACCTACGCGACCCGTGCCATTGAAAGTGGTATGCAGCCAAAGGTGCTGCAGAAGTTACTCGGTCATGCAAGTATTAAGACCACAATGGATCGTTATGTCCATGTAACAGACGATTCTATGAACTTGGCTGTACAGCAGTTTGAAAGACTGTTTGCATAAAATGGTGTAAAAATGGTGTAAAAGCCAACACCCTAAATGAAAAAACCATTGGAAATAAAGGAGATATGAGTATATATGAAATTAGGTATCGTAGGTCTTCCCAATGTGGGCAAGTCCACTCTCTTTAATGCAATTACCAACGCCGGTGTGCCTGCAGATAACTATGCGTTCTGCACCATCGACCCCAATGTGGGCGTGGTCAGCGTGCCGGACGAGCGCCTGGACTGGCTGGCAGAGGTACATCAGCCCAAGAAGTTCACCCCCGCAGTAATCGAGTTTGTGGATATTGCAGGTTTGGTCAAGGGTGCATCCAAGGGCGAAGGCCTGGGCAACAAGTTTCTGTCCAACATCCGTACCACCGATGCCATTGTCCACGTAGTTCGCTGTTTTGAGGACTCTAATGTGACCCACGTGGAAGGCAGCACCGATCCTCTGCGTGACATTGAGATCATCAACCTGGAGCTGGTGATGGCAGATATCGAAATGGTGGAGCGTCGCATTGACAAGGCACAGAAGGCTATGAAGGGCGGCGACAAAAAGTTCCAGAGAGAGGTGGACCTGTTCTCCGGTCTGCTGACTCACCTGAACGAGGGCAAGCTGGCCCGCACCTATACCGATGATCCTGAGGATCTGGCGCTGATCGGTACTTCCGATCTGCTGACCCTGAAGAAGACCATCTATGTGGGTAATCTGGCGGAGAGCGAGATCAACGAGCCGGAGAATAACCGCCATTATATGGCTGTGAAAGCCCTGGCCGATGAAGAGGGCAGCCAGCTGATTCCCATTTGTGCCAAATTGGAAGCCGACATTGCAGAATTGGACGATCCCGATGAAAAGGCAATGTTTATGGAAGAGCTGGGCGTCAACGAGTCCGGCCTGGACAAGCTCATTAAGAGCAGCTACGCGCTGCTGGGCCTGATTTCCTTCCTGACTGCCGGTAGTGATGAGTGCCGCGCCTGGACCATCAAGAAGGGCACGAAAGCACCCCAGGCCGCCGGTAAGATCCATACCGACTTTGAGCGCGGCTTTATCCGCGCGGAGGTCATTGCCTTCAAGGATATGCAGGAATGCGGAACCATGGCAAACGCCAAATCGAAGGGCCTTGTCCGCAGCGAGGGCAAGGAATATGTGATGAAGGATGGCGACATCGTCAACTTCCTGTTTAACGTATAAAAAGAACTCCCGGTTCCTGCGAACCGGGAGTTTTGTTTATATGTAGAATGTTTCACCGAAGGTGGCCTCAACCGAGTAGGACTTGGTGCTTTTGTTGTAGCGTAGGGTGGCGGTGTAGAGCACGGCCACCGTAGAGGTGGAAGAGTCCGAGTAATTTACATTTCCGGTGGCGATCCACCTGTTTTTACCGTCGGCTTCCAGTGTGTCAATCGTTACCCGATAGTAATCGGCGGCTTTCAGCTGATTGCCGGCCGCCTGCGCCATCAGATTGGTCAGTTCCTGGCGCAATTCCTTGTCAGTGGGTTTGGCGCAGGCGAAAAGACTGACACAGACACACAGCACCAAAGCAATACATAAGATCTTCTTCATAGGAACACATCCTTTTTCTTGATAAACCTTATTATATATTGCAATGATATCAAATGTCAAAGGTAAGAAAGAGAGGACATCAAACGATGTCCTCTCTTTTTGTTTATTTAGTGCCGAACAGGCGGTCACCTGCATCGCCAAGGCCGGGAAGAATATAGCCCTTTTCGTTCAGGCCTCTGTCCAGAGTGGAGACGAAGATATGCACGTCGGGATGTGCCTCGGCAACCCGGGAAACACCCTCGGGGGCGCCAATGACGGCCATAAACTTAATGGTCTTGCAGCCCCGCTTTTTCAGCATACTGATAGCGTCGCAAGCGCTGCCGCCGGTAGCCAGCATAGGATCGACCACCAGTACCAACTTATCCTCAATGCCGTCGGGGAGCTTGCAGTAGTATTCGCAGGGCTCCAGAGTCTCCTCGTTACGGTACAGACCGATGTGGCCAACCTTAGCGGAGGGGAACAGAACATGGATGCCGTTGACCATACCCAGACCCGCCCGCAGGATGGGGACGATAACGATGGAATTGTCCTTGACCACGTGCTGCACGCAGGTTTCCAGGGGGGTCTTGACGATCTTTTCTTCTGTAGGAACACCTTCCTTCAGACATTCAAAGGTCATCAACGTAGTGATTTCTTCCACCAGCTCACGAAACTCCTTCATACTGGTTTTTTCGTCACGGAGAATTGCAATTTTGTGATCGATCAGAGGGTGGCGGAAGATGGTTACATTTTCATAGTTTTTCATGATAATCACCTGACTTACTTTTCTTTCTTGAACTTGGTCAGAAGCACATTGACAATGATGCCCAGGATCAGAGCGCAGGCAATGTTGGAAACATAAACGCGGCCAATGTTCATAGCCATATTGCCGACACCGGGGATCAGGATAGCTGCGGTAACAAACAGGTTCTTGTTCTCGTTCAGGTCCACCTTCTGAATCATCTTCAGGCCGGAAACGGCGATGAAGCCGTAGAGGGTAACGCATACGCCGCCCATAACGCAGCCGGGGATGGAGTCCAGGAATGCCACGAAAGGACCGAAGAAGGCAATGATAATGCACATGATAGCTGCGGTAGTCACAGTGATCACGGAAGCATTCCGGGTGATGGCAACACAGCCAATGGACTCACCGTAGGTGGTGTTGGGGCAGCCGCCGAAGATTGCGCCGGCAAAGGAGCCGATGCCGTCGCCCAGCAGAGTGCGGTGGAGACCGGGGTTCTCCAGAAGATCCCTGTCAATGATGGAGGACAGGTTCTTGTGATCTGCCAGATGCTCTGCAAAGACCACAAAAGCTACGGGAACATAAGCCACAAGCACGGTGGCAATATAGCCGAGGTTCACATCCTGCACACCTTTCAGGGCGTTCAGGAAGGTGAACTCCGGAACGGTGAATGCCTGAATGTTGCTAAACACGCTGAAGTCGATGACAGGAATGCCGCACAAGGTGAAGATCACGGCAACAATATAACCGGACAGAATGCCAAAGATAAAGGGGATCAGCTTTGCCATCTTCTTGCCGTAGGTAGAAACGAGAATGACTACCAGCAGAGTGACGATTGCGCAAGCAAAGGATGCCCATGTGGCGGGATTCATAATAAAGTAGGAAGAAGTACCGAAATCGATCTTTTCGCCGTAGGAGAACACATCATTGATGGCAGCACCGGCCAGGGACAGACCAATCAGTGCCACGGTGGGTCCAATCACCACAGTGGGCATCAGCTTGTCGATCCACTTGACACCAACCAGCTTAACAACGATGGCAATCACCACATATACCAGTGCTGCAAATGCAGCGCCGATGATCAGGCCGGTATAACCGGCAGACGCGGAAACCGCACCACCGAATGCTGCAGCCATAGGGCCGATAAATGCGAAAGAGCTGCCCAGGAACACGGGGCTGCGGAACTTAGTAAACAACTGGTACACCAGAGTACCGATGCCGGCGCCAAGCAGGGCAGCGGCCATAGACATACCGTTACCGACAATAGCAGGGACGGTGATCGTGGCAGCCATAATCGCCAGCAGCTGCTGCAGCGCAAAAATAAGCATTTGTCCGAATTTGGGACGGTCATGAATGTCGAAAATCAGTTTATTTTCCATAAGAACCTCCACAGTACAAAATTCGGTAGAAAACCACATTTCTACTTCTAAAAGTAATCATACCACAATATATAGGGTGCTTCAAATCATTTTTGCTATTTTTCGACTATAAAAAGTGCCAATTTTTCGCAGGTGTTTTTGGTTACTTTTTTTGGGGGAAATTACAAAATTTCTCCGATTGCACTCCATAGTTGCTTTTCTTTTTGGAAAATATGAGGTATAATATCCTGCGAAAGAGGTGATCGCTTTGGACGGAGTGCAGATCGGTAAGTACCTGCAGAGTCTTCGCAAGTTTTATAAAATTACGCAGGATGAACTGGCAACAAGCCTAAAGGTGACCCGTCAGGCTGTTTCTAAGTGGGAGACCGGCGCCACCATTCCGGATGTGGAAATGCTGGTGCGTCTGTCGGATCTGTACGGTGTGACCATCAATGAGATCCTCCGTGCGGACATCGGCAGTCTCAAGTACCGTAAGGAAGTTTCCTTTCCCCATCAGGGCAGATTTTTAAAGAACGTTACCGTCATCGGCTGCGGCCGTTGGGGTACTTTTGTTGCGTGGTATCTGGATACCCTGGGTCATCGGGTAACGCTGTATGGCAGACCTTCTTCCGAGAGAATGAAAGGCCTGATGCAGACCCATAAGAATGAGTATGTACAGTTGCGGGATTCGGTACAACTGACAACCTCACTGGACGGTGTGAAGGATGCGGACTATATTGTGATTTCCGTGGATTCTCAGAGCCTGGGAGATGTGGTCAAAGAGCTGATGGCGCGGGATATTCGCAATAAGATTATCGTTCTGTGTATGAAAGGTCTTGAGATATCCACCGGCCGACGGCTGTCTCAGGTGGTATCCGACGGCTTGGGTGACAGTAATGATGTAGCGGTTTGGCTTGGACCGGGCCACATTCAGGAGTTCTATCGTGGCATTCCCAACTGCATGGTGATCGACAGCAATAAAGAACTGATCAAGGACGAACTGATCCGGAATTTCTCCAGTGATCTGATCCGTTTTTATTACGGTATGGACCTGATCGGCAACGAGGTGGGCGCAGCGGCCAAGAATGTGATCGGCATTGCTGCCGGTATGCTGGAGGGGCTGGACCGGGCTTCCTTGAAGGGTGCGCTGATGTCCCGTGGTCCCAATGAGATTGCAAAGCTGATCGTGGCTATGGGCGGCAACCTGGAAACCGTGTACGGACTTTGCCATCTGGGCGACTATGAGGCAACACTGTTCTCCAAACACAGCCAAAATCTTTCTTTTGGCAGAAGTGTGGTTCTGGGCGAGGAGTACCATAAGCTGGCCGAGGGTTACTATACTGTGAAGGCTTTGCATAATTTGGGCAAATCTTACGGTGTGGAATTGCCTATTTGTGAGGCAGTCTACAAGGTGCTGCACGAAAATGCTGAGCCGGCAGAGACTTTAAAACGGTTGTTTGCCCGGAGTCTGCGCAATGAATTTATCTAAAATAAAAAACCGAGAGGGAGTCCCTCTCGGTTTTTTGTTCGGCTATTCGTAATCCCGGTTTTCCACAGCCTCGTGGGCAGCTTCCTGCAGGGTGGTGATTAGATCTTCGCTGAGCGTATAGGGTGGGCGCTCACTGCCGTGGTTATCGGTGGGGCGCCAGGTGTTGCCTATACAACTCTGTCCGGTGAGATATTCGAACCAGACACAGGCATTCAGGTACTGACCGCCACCGATGTCGCCGTCGTGGTAGTAGTCGTTGCCGCTGAGGCGGTTGCAAAGGTCATCATATCCGCCCTCGCGGACGAGCTGCCAGGCGTAGCCGGTGTTGACCCGTTCCAGGTTGTACTCCTCGCAGGTTTTCT
The DNA here is from genome assembly GCA_045594845.1 of Faecousia sp. Classification (GTDB taxonomy): domain Bacteria; phylum Bacillota; class Clostridia; order Oscillospirales; family Oscillospiraceae; genus Faecousia. The sequence continues at coordinate 6,959 of JAZNZH010000008.1, forward strand.
TAGCAAAATAAAGAACTTCCTGGTAGTAGAGCTCCTGCTCGCGTTCGGAGGGCACCACATAGTCATCCTTCTTGCAACCTACCTGGAAAGCCCAGAACTGATGCCAGTACATCTTTGCACTGGGGAATTTCTGTCCCAGAAAAGTAATAAGATCTCTCCGGGCAATGGCGGTATCCTCCAGCATCACCGAAGCAGTACGGTTGTAAAAATCGATGCCGGGCTGCAGGCTGATCACATCCCAGTTCTGGGTAGCGATTGCTTGACGCATGGAAATGTCGGCAACCTCTTGACGTCCGGTTTCATCAATGGTTGCAAATTCCTCATAGTTTGCTTCGTCGTTGATCAACCATTGGTGATGAGATTCCAGGAGACAACCGGAGTAGTAAAGATTGCAGACGCGAGCCTTGATGCCGGCGGCGGTGAGCATCCCGTACAGCTCATCGGTGAACCAGTGGCAGAAACTATGACCGATCAGAAGGATGTTCAGCGTGTCATCCTCAGCCGGATCCTCGGAAAACTGGGGGTCCTCGGGAGGCAGGGTGGGTTCGGTGGAAGCCTCAGTGTTGGTAGTGGGGGGGTCGTTTTTTCCAGTGCAGGCAACCATAGACAGAGCTACCATGCATAGTGCCAGCAGGAGTGCGATGATTTTTTTCATAGAAGAAACCTCCTCAATGTACTATAAGATCAGCATATCACAGAAGATAATAATTTGCAACAAAAAGCACCCCAAAGTTTGCATTTGGGGTGCTTTTGTTATTGATTACTTCTTGGGAGCTCTGATTTTGTTAAGCTTCTTATTCATCTTCAGCAGATCTTCTTTGGTGAACTTGGCATCCATCATGCCGCCTGCCATAGTCAGCAGCCGCAGCACGGTAAAGCCGTTCATCATAGACATCATTTCGGGAGTCACATCAAAACCGGCTGCCTTCTTTTTCTCACCCTTCTTGCCGCCACCCAGCATCTTGGCAAATATCTTCATGAAGAACATCTTACCCCGGAAGGTAGAGATCACGTCACCCATCTTGGAATTCAGGGACAGACGGCCGGGCTTTTCCTCAATGTCAAACCAGTTGAGGATGGCGCCTTCTTCTTTTAGACGGTATTCCTCGTTAAAGGTGTCTACCTTGCGGATCTTGCTCTCATCGGTGCAGTCACCGGCCACAGCCTTCAGTTCGGTCTCGCCTACATTGGGGACATCGAAATAGAAGAAGTGGTCAGCTGCTTCCTTCACGCCCAGAGAAACGTCGTTGGCAAACAGCTCTACGCTGGGCAGGTTGGAGTACACAGTCACTTTAGTGGTATCTTCCACCCGGTCTACGTAGCGCTTGCCGCAGATGTGGACAAAGGGCTCGTCGCTGAGCCAGGCTTTGTAGGCATAGAAGGAATCCTTCTTATACTTGCGGTCGAAGGTTACCAGGCCCTTGTGCTCCTGGCCGTTCTCGCCGCCTTCAGCGCGGGCATCGGCGCCAAAGTCAAACATATTCCACACGTGGGTTGCCCACATATACTTACGGGTGTACAGCTGACGGATCAGCTCCTCGTGGTAGTATGCCTGATATTCCTCGGTGTAGTCGCCCTGACGGGGATCGGAGGTGTGCCAGTTCAGTGCCTCGCAGCCGTACTC
>JAZNZH010000009.1:0-21835 GCA_045594845.1 Faecousia sp.
GATAGCCCAGCAATATCGATTGTTAGGGGTTTTATGCCCTTTTCAACTTACCAGAAAGAGGTGAACAACATGAAGGAAGGCATCCATCCCAAGTACGAACAGACTACCATCCGTTGTGCATGTGGCAACACTTTCACTACCGGCTCTACCAAGGGCGACATCCGTGTGGAAATCTGCTCCAAGTGCCACCCTTTCTATACCGGCAAGCAGAAGCTGGTTGACACCGGTGGACGTGTTGATCGTTTCAACAAGAGATTCAACCTGAAGTAATTGAAGAATTCCGCACTGCGATTGCGCAGTGCGGATTTTTCTTTGTATTTTTCGCGGATTTTTGTTGTTGACACTATATTTATGTAGTATAATATACTGTGATATCGTGTAAGTAACCACGGAGAGAATTTATGGAATCTAATTTTGAACACAATCAGGAACGGGCGGTGCTGGTAGGCCTGAACGCCGACTGCTTTACCAAAGCCCAAACCGCCACCGACGAATCCTTGGAGGAGCTGGAAGCCCTTTTGGAGACCGCCGGCGGCTTCTGCACCGCGAAAGTCCTGCAAAACCGCCACACCCCCGACGCCCACAGCTTCATCGGCGAGGGTAAAGCCCTGGAAGTAAAAATGCTGATTGAAGCCACCGAATCCACCATGGCAGTGTTCGACAACGAACTGTCTCCCGGCCACATCCGCGCTTTGGAGGAAATTTTAGGCGTCACTGTGCTGGACCGCAGTGCCCTGATCCTGGATATTTTCGCCCAGCGGGCAAAGACCAAAGAGGGTCGCCTGCAGGTGGAGCTGGCGCAGTATAAGTATCTTCTGCCCCGGCTGTCCGGTATGGGCAAGAGCCTTTCCCGGCAGGGTGGCGGTATCGGTACCCGGGGTCCCGGTGAAACCAAGCTGGAGAGCGACAAGCGGCATATCCGGGAACGGATCGCCCGGCTGCAGCAGGAACTGGAACAGGTGCGGCAGGTGCGAGGTGTGCAGCGCCAGCGAAGAATGAAAAATTCCGTACCGGTAGTAGCCATCGTGGGCTACACCAATGCCGGCAAATCCACCCTGCTCAACAAACTCACCGATGCAGGCATCCCCGCCAACAACCGGCTTTTTGACACTTTGGATACCACCTCCCGCATGCTGGAGGTGTCCGACAATCTTACCGTTGTCCTCAGCGACACCGTTGGATTTATTGCAAAGCTGCCCCATCATCTGGTAGAGGCATTCCAGGCCACTCTGGAGGAGCTGCAGTACGCAGACCTTTTGCTCCACGTCATCGACGCCGGAGACGAAAACCGGCAGGAGCATATTGAAGTGGTAGACAGCCTGATCGCCAAGCTGGCAAAGCCGGAAACTCCGGTGCTGAAGTGCTACAACAAATGCGACCTGCCCGGTGCCATTGACATTCCCGCAGGAGAGGATATCGTCCCCATCTCCGCCAAAAGCGGACGGGGTCTGGAGCAGCTGCTCCGGGCCATCGAAAAAGCCCTGGACCAGGGTCGGCACCATGTGGTGCTGACAGTTCCCTACAGCGCCGGCGGTCTGGTGGATACCTTGCACCAAAGCGCCCAGGTCAAGAGCGTAGACTATACTGCCGAGGGTATTGTGGTGGAGACAATCGTCGACCCCATTCTTTACGGTCGCGTAAAGGACTATATTACCGAAGAAAAATAACAGCATCCTCCCCCCGCGGATTTGAAAAGAGGTGATCTTTTTGGAGGAATATCTGGTTCCCACCGGGTACGGTGAAGATGAATTTGTAGAGAAAAAGTCCCGATTTATCGGCCGTGTCTGGCTGGTGGAAACCGAGGAAGAAGCCCTCGGAAAGATCGCGGAAATGAAAAAGCAGCACTACGATGCCACCCACAACTGCTGGGCCTATGTGATCCGGGACGGCGCAATGCGCTTTTCCGATGACGGTGAGCCCGGCGGCACTGCCGGCAATCCGATGATGCAGGTGCTGCAAAAAGAACAGCTTTTCAATGTGGTGTGCGTGGTGACCCGGTATTTCGGCGGCACACTGCTGGGGGCAGGCGGTTTGGTCCGGGCCTACACCAAAGGCGCAAAAATCGCCATCGATGCAGCCGGCAAATCTATGAAACGGGTCTGGAGCGTGCTGTACATCCCCTGTCCCTACACCTTTTATGAGCGGATGAAGCTGGAGATCGCCGCCTTTGACGGCGTGATCCGCAGCACCGAATTTGGCGCAGAGATCGACCTGGAGGTGCTGATTGCCGCTCCCAACACCGACGCATTTTTGGAACGGCTCACGGATATGACCAGCGGTACGGTGGAAGCCCTGGTCACCGGGCAGGAGTATCGGGCATTTCCCGTAGGAGGTAACCCATGACATTACGCGAAGAAATGGAACTGCAGGAGCATCAGCAGCTCTCTGCCGCTGCCGCCTTTTCCGACCGAAGCCGGGGCAGACTGCACCCGGAGGAAAAGGGCGAAAGTGATGTGCGCACCATTTATCAGCGGGACGGCGACCGGATCGTACATAGTAAATCCTTCCGCCGGCTGATGCATAAGACCCAGGTGTTCCTCCAGCCGGAGGGCGACCACTACCGCACCCGGATGACCCACACCATCGAGGTCTCCCGCATTGCCCGCACCATCGCAAGAGCGCTGGCATTAAACGAAAATCTTACAGAGGCCATCGCTTTGGGTCACGACCTGGGTCACACCCCCTTCGGTCACGCCGGTGAACGCACCCTGACCCGGGCCTTAGGCCGCCCCTTCCACCACAACGAGCAGAGCCTGCGGGTGGTGGACGTGCTGGAAAAAGAGGGCGAGGGTCTGAATCTGACCTACGAAGTCCGTATGGGCATTTTAGGCCATACCGGCGGCTATGATCCCGGCACCTTGGAGGGCTGGATCGTACGGCTTTCCGACCGGATCGCCTATGTGAACCACGATATGGACGACGCCATCCGCGCGGGCATCCTCAGCCCCGAGGATGTGCCTGCGGACATTCGCAACACCTTGGGTCTGACCCCCCGGAACCGGATCGACACCCTGGTAAAGGACACCATCGCCACCTCCCGGGAAGCAGGAAAAATCTGTATGAGTCCGGCAGTGGAAACGGCGCTTTTGGACCTGCGGAGCTTCATGTTCGAAAAGGTCTACCACAGCCCTGTCGCCAAAAGCCAGGAGGGTAAAGCCGAGGATATGTTGATCCGACTGTATGAATACTATTTTGAGAATCCCCAGGCGTTGCCGGAGGACTTCCATCCCCAGATGTCCTTTGAGGGTTTGGAGCGCACTGTCTGCGACTACATCGCCGGCATGAGCGACAACTACGCCGTGGACAAATATACAGAACTTTTCGTTCCCACAGGGTGGCAAATCCGATAAATCTGTGGTATAATAATCTTTGATAATTTAGAAAGGAGGCGGTTTTATGGCATTTCCCCCGTCTTTTATTGATGAATTAGTGGCAAGAAATCCCATTGAGGACGTGGTAGGTCAGTATGTGCAGTTAAAGCGCAGCGGCTCCAATCTATTTGGCCTTTGTCCTTTCCACGGTGAGAAAACCGCATCCTTCTCCGTTGCCCCCGACAAAGGCATCTACTATTGCTTCGGCTGCCATAAAGGCGGCGGTGCCATCAACTTTATGATGGAAGTGGAGGGACTTTCCTATCCCGACGCCGTACGCAGACTGGCACAAAGAGCCGGTCTGGAAGTCCCCGAAGACGACCAGTATCAAAGCCGCTACAAAAATCAGGAACGCCTTTGGGCGCTGATGAAAGAGGCCGGCCGTTTCTTCAACGAGCAGCTGTTCAGTCCTGCCGGCAAGGAGTGCCTGGAGTACATAAAGCAGCGCGGCCTGACGAAATCCATCGTCACCCGGTTCGGCATCGGCTATGCCCCCGACTCCTGGAACGCCCTGGTGGACGCCATGAAGAAAAAGGGCTACACCGACAAGGAGCTCCGGGACGCCGACCTGGTGGGCGAGAAGAACGGACGGATCTATGACCGGTTCCGCAACCGGCTGATGTTCCCCATTATCGATGTCCGGGGCAATGTGATCGGCTTTGGCGGCAGAGTACTGGACGACTCTAAGCCCAAGTACCTGAACTCCAACGAAACTCTGATTTTTAACAAACGAAAGAACCTGTTTGGCTTGAATTTTGCCAAAAAAACAAAAGAAAACGCCATTATTCTGGTGGAGGGCAACATTGACGTAGTGACCCTGCATCAGTTCGGTTTTGACAACGCCGTGGCCTCCCTGGGTACCAGCCTGACGGAAGAGCAGGTAGCGCTCCTTTCCCGGTACACCGAGCAGGTGATCCTGACCTATGACGCAGACGAAGCCGGTCAGCGGGCAGCCCAGCGCGCCATTCCTATGCTGGAAAAGGCGGGTATCCGGGTGAAAGTACTGAAGATGAAGGACGCCAAAGACCCGGACGAGTTCCTCCACAAATTCGGCGCCGACCGGTTCCGTATGCTGCTGGACGATTCTGCCGACCGGGTGGAATACCAGCTCAACGCCATTCGGGCAAAGTATGACATCGGTCTGGATGCGCAGAAAGTCCGTTTTGTGCAGGAGTGCGCTGAACTGCTGTCCACCCTGGACAGTTCCGTAAAAAGAGAGATCTACGGCCATCGGGTGGCAGAAGCCGCCGGCATCAGCGACGATACTATGAAGCTGGAGATCGGCAAAGCCTTTAAGCGCCGTATGGCCCGGCAGAAAAAAGCGCAGGAAAAGGTGGAGCTTGCCCCGGTGCAGGCGCTGCGCCCCAAGGAGCGCAGCATCCGCTACGACAACATAAAATCCGCTATGGCGGAGGAGCTGATCATCGGCCTGTGCCTGAAAGCCCCGGCACTGCTGGATAATGTGGGTATGCTCACAGGGGACAAGTTCTCCGTACCCCTTTTGGGTCGGGTATTCACCCAGCTCCACCGGCGCCACGTCCAGCATTTGGAGGTATCCCTGTCTGTGCTGGAGGATCTTACCCCTGAGGAAATGAGCCATATGGTGGCCGTTGCTCAAAAGCAGGAGGGTCCTGTCAGCGAACAGGCTTTCCGGGATTGCATCCGCACGGTGCTGTCTCAGCAGGAGAAAAAGGTGGAAAATGACGATGACCTTTTGGCTCTGCGCAACAAGTTAAAAGCAAGTAAAGGAACCAAAGCATGAGTGTTACCCTTACCGACAGCGATGTATCCCAGTATCTCCGGGATATTCGCCAGTTCCCCCGGCTGACTCCGGAGGAAGAGCGGGATCTGGCGCAAAAATGCGCCGCCGGAGACGAAAATGCCATCCGCAAACTGGTCAATTCCAACCTGCGGCTGGTGTTCAGCATCGCCCAACAATATGCCATCGGGGATGTGCCCCTGCTGGATCTGTGCCAGGAGGGCAGTATCGGCCTGCTGGTGGCGGCGAAAAAGTTTGACTATACGAAGAACATCCGCTTTTCCACCTATGCCGACGACTGGATCCGCCGCTATATTCTCCGCTATCTGGGCAGCAACGCCCTGATCCGGGTGCCGGATCATACCGGCCAGCAGATCCGCCATCTGCAGCGGGAACGGGCCCGGCTTTTGTCCCAGACCGGATGTGAGCCTACCGAGCAGGCTTTAGCGGACGCCCTGGGCTGCAGCCCGGAAAAAGTGCGTAAACTCTTAGGCTTTTGCCTGGAGATCTGCTCACTGGATATGGTGGCGGAAGCAGAAGAGCCTGCCCCCACCGAACCCCAAAAGGCCTTGCTTCGCGGGGAGCTGGAACAGCTCCTTTCCCAGCTTTTGGGCCAGCTCACTGACCGGCAGCAGACGGTTCTGCGGCTGCATTTCGGTATGGAGGACGGCAAGTGCCACAGCTTCGAGGACATTGCCGGCCGTTTGGGTGTTTCCAAAGAGCGGGTGCGTCAGCTCAATGCCCAGGCCATCGAAAAGCTGCAGGCGATGGGCGCCGACTTTGGTTTGGAGGATTTTTTAGATGATCTTATTTGATGAGCTTGCCCGTCTGTGCGCAGACGGCACCTGCTCTGCCGCCCAGTTTCTGACCCTGATGGAGTCGGAAAGCGAGGATGTGCTGGATCAGGCCTTTGAATATTTCACAGAAAACCGGGTGGTCATTGACCTTTCCGATCTGCCGAAATTCCACGCAGAGGGCGCGTCCTCTGCCCGCCTCCGTCGGGAGGAAGCTTTGGCAAAGCAGGACGACCTGCTGTCTGCATTGGAAGAGAACGACCCCTTGCGGATCTACCTGGAAGAGGTTGCCGCCACTCCCACCGCACAGGACCCCCAGCTTTTGGCGCAAATGTGCGCTGCCGGCGACGAAACCGCCCCGGAAAAGCTGGTCAATGCTATGCTGGGCAGCGTCATTGCCATTGCCCGGGAGTTCGTGGGCCGTGGCGTGCTGCTTTTAGATCTTTGTCAGGAGGGCGGACTTGCCCTCTGGCAGGCAATTTTAAGCTACGCTTCCGGCGATTTTGAAAGCCAGTGCCTTGCTCAGATCCGACAGGCGATGGCAATGGCCTGCCTCCATCAGGCGATGGCCAGCGGCATCGGCCAAAAGCTGCAGGAGGGTATGGCCGACTACCGGGATATGGATCAGCAGCTGCTTGCTGAACTGGGCCGCAACCCCACCCTGGGTGAGATCGCAGAACGGCTGCACATCACCGAGGAGGAAGCCCAGATCCTGAAAAACGCCTTGGATAACGCCCAAAAGCGCAAGGCTGTGGACGATGCCCGGGAAGAAAAAGCGCCCGAGCCGGACGACGCCCAGGCGGTGGAAAACACCGCATATTTCCAGAGCCGTCAACGGATTTTGGAACTGCTGAGCACACTATCCGAGAGGGATGCAAAGCTGATCAGCCTGCGGTTCGGTCTGGAGGGCGGCTTGCCCCTCACCCCTGAGCAGACCGCAGAAAAATTGGGTCTGACTCCGGAAGAAGTTTTGGAAAAAGAAAGCGCGGCTCTGGCCGCTTTGAGAGGAGAAACACAAAATGGCTAAAACCATCAACATCGCTATCGACGGCCCTGCCGGCGCAGGCAAATCCACCATCGCTAAGGCTCTGGCAAAGGATCTTGGCTACTGCTATGTGGACACCGGCGCCATCTACCGCACCATGGCATATTTCCTGGATCTGTTGGGGGTCAGCCCCAAGGATGCCGACGGTGTAGAGCGTTACATCGACGAGCTGACCATTAAGATCGAATATGACGAAGAAGGCAAGCAGCACATGCTGATGAACGGCATGGATGTCTCCGGCGAGATCCGCACCCAGGACATCTCCCAGAAGGCCAGTCTGGTCTCCGCCCACAAGGTGGTCCGGGATGTGCTTTTGGATATGCAAAGAGAAGTGGCAAAGCAGAACAACTGCATTATGGACGGCCGTGACATCGGCACCGTGGTGTTGCCCAAGGCACAGGTGAAGATCTTCCTGACTGCCTCCCCCGAGGTGCGGGCAAAGCGCCGTTACGATGAGCTGATCGCCAAGGGTCAGAAGGCAGAGCTGCCCACTATTTTGCAGGAGATCATCCAGCGGGATCACCAGGACACCACCCGTCCCATTGCCCCCCTGAAGCAGGCAAAGGATGCCGTTCTGGTGGACACCTCCCATATGACCATCGAAGAAGTCATTGCCGCTATGCGCAAGATCGTAGAGGAGAAGACCCGCTGATGTCCATTACCGTTGCAAAAAGCGCCGGCTTCTGCTTTGGCGTGAATCGGGCGGTGGAGCTGGTGGAAAAGGCCGCCAAGGAGAACGCCTCCGTTTGCACTTTAGGTCCTATCATCCACAACCGCCACGCCGTCAGCCACTTTGAGCAGATGGGTGTCCGAGTCATTAACGCCCCGGAAGATGCAAACCCCGGCGATGTGGTGGTGATCCGCTCCCACGGTGTCACCCGGGCTGTAGTGAATGCCCTGAAAGACCGGGGCGTGGAGATCATTGACGCCACCTGTCCTTTCGTCAAGAGGATCCACGGCATCGTCAGCGCCGCTGAAGAAGAGGGTCGTCTGCCCATCATCATCGGCACCCCCTCCCACCCCGAGGTGGAAGGCATTGCCGGCTGGTGCGGCGAATGCAGGATTTTCGAGACCCCGGAGGCCCTGGAAGACTGGGCGCAAACCCTTGCAGACACAGCAGAAATTCCCATTTCTATGGTGTGCCAAACCACCTCTACCGAAGAAAACTGGAAAAAATGCTGTCAAATTGCAAAAAAATTGTTTACTAATTTAAAAATCTTTGATACAATATGTAAAGCTACCGAATCCCGGCAAAACGAAGCCGCTGAATTAAGCAAACGTTGTCAGGCCATGGTCATTGTAGGAGACACCAAAAGTTCCAACACAGGCCGTCTTGCCATGATATGCCGGAAGTACTGCGAATCTGTGGTTCTGGTGGATAATGCCGCCGAATTGGACCCGGATTTCTTCCGCGGTGCTGCTGATGTTGGAATCACTGCCGGTGCATCGACTCCGGCGTGGATTATAAAGGAGGTCAACAAGACTATGAGCGAAATTCTGAATGTTGAGGCTACCCAGGAGGAGACCTTTGAGGCTCTGCTGGAGCAGTCCATCAAAACTTTAAATACAGGAGATAAGGTTATTGGCACCGTTACCGGTATCGGCACAACCGAGGTTCAGATCGACCTGGGCACCAAGCACGCCGGCTACATTCCCTACGACGAAGTCAGCGCCGATCCTTCTGTAAAGCCTGAGGATATCCTGAAGGTTGGCGACGAGATCGAAGTTTTCGTTGTTCGCGTGAACGATCAGGAAGGCACCTGCCAGCTGTCTAAGAAGAAGCTGGACGGCATGAAGGTATGGGACGAGCTGGCTACTTACGTTGAAGAGAAGACCACCGTTTCCGGTACCATTTCCGAAGAGAACAAGGGCGGCCTGGTTGCTACCGTTAAGGGCATCCGCGTCTTTATTCCCGCTTCCCAGTCCGGCATCGCCAAGGGCGGTGACATGGCCGGTATGGTCGGCAAGACTGTGGAGCTGAAGATCACTGAGGTCAACCGCGCTCGCCGCCGTGTCATCGGCTCCATTCGCGCTGTTAACAACGAGGCTCGCAAGGCTGCTCAGGAGAAGATCTGGGCTACCCTGGAAGTGGGCGCTAAGTTCCGCGGCACCGTGAAGTCCATGACTTCCTACGGCGCATTCGTGGACATCGGCGGTGTGGACGGCATGGTTCACGTTTCCGAGCTGAGCTGGAACCGCATCAAGAACCCCGCAGAGGTTGTTTCCGTAGGCGATGAGATCGATGTTTACGTCATTTCCTTCGACCCTGAGAAGCGCAAGATTTCTCTGGGCTACAAGACTGCAGATATGAACCCCTGGAATCAGTTCATGACCAAATACAGCGTCGGTGATGTTGTGGATGCTAAGATTGTCAAGCTGATGACCTTTGGCGCATTTGCTGAAATCATCCCCGGTGTTGACGGCCTGATTCACATTTCTCAGATTGCCAACAAGCGCATTGAGAAGCCCGAGGACGTTCTGGCTGAGGGTCAGGAGGTTCAGGTTAAGATTACTGACGTGGATGCTGAGAACAAGCGTATCTCCCTGTCCATCCGCGCACTTCTTGCAGAAGAGGAAGAGGCTGAGGAAACTGCCCTGGCTGAAGTCGAGGCCGAGGCTGAGGCTGAATAAGAAAACCTACATACCGGGGTCGGCTGTCCGATCCCGGTATCTTTTTATAATAGATAACAGGAGGCATTTTTATGGTTAAGCACATTGTTCTTTACAATTTCAAGGAAGGTGTCAACAAGCAGGAGGCAATTGAGATTATCCGGGATGCGCTGGTACCTCTGGTGGGTCAAATTCCCGGTCTGCGCCATCTGGAAGTCTGCCTGACCTTTCAGGGTATGGATTACGCGCTGTACTCTGAGTTTGACAGCCAGGAGGCTATGGAGAATTACGCTGTGCATCCGCTGCACCAGGCTGCCAAGGAAAAGTTTTTCCACTTTATTGACACCCGTGTAGCTGCTGACTACCAGCTGTGAGGTAACAGGTTATGAAGGCAATTGTAACAGTTGTAGGCAAGGACAAGGTTGGCATCATTGCCGCTGTTTGCACACTGCTTGCCGCAAACAATGTAAACGTTTTGGATATCAGCCAGACGGTTATGCAGGGTTATTTTACCATGATGATGGCAGTGGATGTATCCGGCTGCGATGCGACCTTTGCGCAGCTTGCCCAGGCGCTGGAACAGAAGGGTAAGGAAATGAGACTGTCCATCCGTCTGCAGCGTGAGGACATTTTTGATGCTATGCACCGTGTGTGAGGTCTTGTATGCTGAATTTAAGTGATATTTTGTATACCCAGGATATGATTGACAAGCGTCACCTGGATATCCGCACCATTACCATGGGTATCTCTCTTATGGATTGCGCAGACCCCGATATCAAGGTTTGCGCCCGGAAAATCTACGATAAAATTACCCGCAGAGCAGAAAATTTGGTAAAAACCGGTGAAGAAATTGAGTGGGAGTTTGGAATCCCTATTGTCAATAAGCGAATTTCTGTCACCCCGATGGCGTTAATTGGCAATGCTTGCACGGCAGATAACTATGTACCGCTTGCCATCGCAATGGACGAGGCGGCAAAGACTTGCGGTGTCAACTTCATTGGTGGCTTTTCCGCGCTGGTACAGAAGGGCTGCACCAAAGGTGATTGGAATTTGATGAATTCCATTCCGGAAGCTCTGGCCGCTACGGAACGTGTCTGCGCCAGTGTCAATGTAGGCTCTACCAAAGCCGGCATCAATATGGATGCTGTGGCGAAGATGGGCGAGATTATTAAGCGTACTGCAGAAATTACCGCTGACCGTGATGGTTTGGGCTGTGCCAAGCTGGTGGTTTTTGCCAACGCAGTGGAGGATAACCCCTTTATGGCAGGCGCTTTCCACGGTGTCGGTGAACCGGAAACGGTACTGAATGTGGGCGTGTCCGGTCCCGGTGTTGTGTACCACGCGTTGCAGGGTGTCAAGAATCAGCCCTTTGATGAGGTTGCAGAAACCATTAAGAAAACTGCGTTCCGGGTGACCCGGATGGGTCAGTTGGTAGGTGTGGAAGCCTCAAAACGTCTGGGAATTCCTTTCGGCATTGTGGATTTGAGCTTGGCGCCGACCCCGGCAGTAGGCGACAGCGTTGCCCGGATTTTGGAAGAAATGGGTCTTGAGGTTTGCGGCACCCACGGCACCACTGCTGCGTTGGCAATGCTGAACGATGCTGTGAAAAAGGGCGGTGTGATGGCATCCAACCACGTAGGTGGTCTGTCCGGTGCCTTTATCCCGGTATCTGAGGATGAGGGTATGATCGCTGCGGCGGAAGCCGGTGTCCTGAAGCTGGATAAGCTGGAAGCAATGACTTGTGTTTGTTCTGTGGGTCTGGATATGATTGCCGTTCCCGGAGATACCCCTGCATCTACAATCTCTGCTATTATTGCAGATGAGGCGGCTATCGGTATGGTCAATAGCAAAACCACCGCGGTCCGTATTATTCCGGCTCCCGGTAAGGTGGTTGGCGACCGTGTGGAAATGGGTGGCTTACTGGGCAGTGCGCCGGTTATGCCTGTGCATCCGGAAAGCGCGGAGGCGTTTATTGCCCGTGGCGGCAGAATTCCCGCCCCCTTACAAAGTCTGAAAAACTAAGAAATCGAGACTGTATAAGCCTGAAGTGATAAAATAATGGTAGACACGAAAGTGCCTACCATTATTTTATCACTTCAACAGGAAATCCTGTCTGCCACTTTTTGTTATTTTGCAGATAAGTCTACGCTTTTTCTTAAAATGCTGAAAGCCGGAACCTGCTGGGGAAGCTGAATGGTAAATTGCATTTGCGGTGTCCGGGGCTCGTCCAAAGGCTTTCCGTCCATATCCGCCATATCGCCAACAGTAAAAGCAAAAGGACGGGTGTCGGGGCCTACAGCCTCTAATTCGTCCCCTTGAGAGAACTTGTTTCTCAGGCTGCACACCGCCAGACCCTTTTCGTCACAGCTTTCCACAATGGCGCAGACCTGCCACTGCCTGATATACCGGGAATGCTCAGTGTACTGTCCGGGGAAGCCAAAGTAAAAGCCGGTGGAGTAAACCCGGTGGGAGATGTGCTCTACCTCGTCACGCCAAACCGGGTCAATGGGTCTGCCTGCTACCACATCGTCGATTGCGTGGCGGTAAGCCCCGGTGACGATGGCAGCATAGTAAGCAGATTTGGCTCTGCCTTCAATTTTCAGGCAGTCCACGCCAGCTTGCTGCAACTGCTGAATATGGTCAATCATACACATATCCCGGGAATTTAAAATATACGTACCTTTTTCATCTTCAAAAACAGGGAAGTATTCTCCGGGACGCTTTTCTTCTACCAAAGCGTATTGATAACGGCAAGGCTGGGCACAGGCACCTCGGTTGGAGTCCCGCCCAGTCATATAGTTGCTCAGCAGACACCGACCGGAGTAGCTGACGCACATAGCGCCGTGACCGAAGGTTTCAATTTCCAGTTCCTTTGGTGTTTTTGCCCGGATGGTGGCAATTTCCTCTAAATTCAGTTCTCTTGCCAGCACTACCCGCTGGGCGCCTAGCTCATACCAGGCCTTAGCGCATTCGTAGTTGGCAATGGATTGCTGGGTGGAGATGTGCCGCGCGCAGTGAGGTGCATATTTTCCGGCAAGGGAGAAAGCTCCCATATCCGCAACAATCAAAGCGTCCACACCCGCATCGTCCAGCCGCTCCAAATATTGGGGCAGCTGGGCGATTTCTTCATTTCTGGGCATGGTATTGACGGTGACATTCACCTTTACTCCATGGCTGTGGGCAAATTCCACAGCCTTGGGCAGTTCCTCTGGGGAGAAGTTTCCGGCAAAGGAACGCATACCAAAATCTGTTCCGGCAAGATATACTGCATCAGCGCCGTACAGAACGGACATTTTCAGCCGTTCCATATCTCCTGCAGGGCTTAGTAATTCAATCTTTTTCATTAGTCAAGCCCCAATTTCTTTGCCCAGGCAGTGTGTTCTGCCAAAGTCTTGGAGAACCGGGAAACACCGGCGGATTTATCGTAAACAAAGTAGAAATAATCTGTATCTTCCGGATCTAAAGCCGCGTCCAGACTGGATAGACCGGGGTTGGAAATAGGACCGGCAGGCAAGCCTCTTTGCGTGTAGGTGTTATAGGGGCTGTTTCGAATTTGTTCTGGGGTGGTCAGTTTTCCGGTGTAATACTTTTGGTCGTACAAAAGTGTGGCATCGCTGTTCAGGTAGGGGAAGCTGGCAGCATTGGTCAAACGGTTGTAGAAGACAGAAGCAATGGTGTAGCCTTCCAAATCATTTGCCTTTTCCTTTTCTACAATAGATGCCATTGTGACCACCTGACGGATATTCAGGTTCAGACCGGTTTTGTTGTTCAGTGCTGTGAATTTGTCCACCAACCGGTCCGTAAACCGGTAATTGAAGACACCCAGTATTTTATTAAGAACACGCCCGGGCTCGTCCTCTACATAGAACTCATAGGTATCCGGGAACAGGAAACCCTCCAGACAGTATTTGTGACCGCGCTTTACACCGTCCAGGAACCAGTATTTTTCCAGTTCGCCGTTAGCGGCATATTCCTCAAGCTCCTTTGCAGTACAGACTTTCTTCTTTTCCAAAAGTTCAAAAATCTGTGCGCAGCTGTAGCCTTCGGGAATCATAACGTCTACAGTTACCTTTGAGGTGCCGCGGTAAGACAGCGCGTTAATCAGCGCATTGTAGTCGTAGACCATCGTGTCGTCAAAGGTGATGGTTCCCACCAGCGTGTTTTGCCCCTTTTTGGTCAGGTTGGCAAACATTTCAAACAGGTTGGGATACTCAATTAAACCGGCTTTTTCCAGTTTTTGAGCAATATCCTGTAACGTATCGGTTTCTTCCAATGTCACAGAAACCTTCTGGGGGGTCTTGCCCAGCGCCAGCAGGTCTGTGGCGCAGACCCAGACAGTGCGTCCAAGGGACATGCCAATTACCAAAATCAGGCAAAGCCAGATAACTGTGGAAATTATATGGGGAATACCAAATAGTCCGGCACCTTTTTTTGCCTTCGGACGCAGCTTGCGGATGACTGCATCATTAAAATCGCTCTGTTCTTCTACATCTGCTTCCGGCTCTGGCTCTGGCGCGAATACCTGCTCAGGCTCCTGCGGCACAGCGGACTGCACCTTCTCCTGATGCATATCCAGCTCTTCCTCAGACCAATTCTCGGCAATGGTCTCCTGAACAATCCGTTCCAGCTCCATATCATCCGGATGTGTCAATCCGGCAGATGCAGCAGCCTGCTCATCTGTGCCTAAAGTGTTAGTTTCCGGAATATCCAGCTTGCTGAGAATTTCATCCAGCCAGCCTTGTACTAATTCGTTAGGATCTTTCTTGTTATTTTCCATCAAAAGACCTCCAGTCAGCGGATGACAATCTGTCCGGCAATCGTATTGGCAACATCTTGGCCCTTCAGGGCGGCAACCAGCTTCAGACCAAAGGGCAGTGCGCATCCGGCAGAAGCGCCGGTGATAACATTGCCGTCCTGTACACAGGGTACTGTGTTGTCAACGATTGCACTACCCATACCTTCTGCGCAGCCGGGATAGCAGGTGGTTTGTTTGCCATCGGTAATTCCCAAATCAGCCAGTACAGTAGGACCTGCACAAATGGCGGCTACGAACTTACTGTTCTGGTGGGCAAAAGCCAAAGCATCCATAGCGGGCTTACTGGCGCGGACAGATGCAACACCGCCCAGACCGCCGGGGAGAATAATCATTTCCAAATTGGTCAGATCCATTTCCTCCAGTGTAATATCGGCTTCAATGCCGATATTGTGGCTGCCATAAATAATCTTTCCGTTTACGCCTACAGTCAGCACTTCCACACCGGCACGGCGAAGCATATCCAAAGGTGTTACCGCCTCAGCTTCTTCAAACCCGGTGCCTAAAAGCATATAAACCATTTTTACCCCTCCAAACACTGCTGCACAGCAGCGTAGATCTCGTTATGGATATCTTCCATTGTACGCATTGCGCCATCTTTGACGCATTGAATCACTTTCCAGTTGTAATAAGCAGCAGCTTCCCGACCGCATTGTCTGCAGGTGGCAAGATAGGACATATCCTGCTCATGGATGTCTGCCTGGGTATTGGTTGCGGCTTCACGTCCCCGGAGCATTTTCTCGGTAAAATCGGTGGGTACATCCAGATAGATAGTTAAATCAGGGCGGGGAAGTCCTAGCTTATCATATTCAAACTCATACAACCACTTCAGGTATTCCTCCCGGGCTGCACCGGTTTCCTTGGAGGCCTGATGCACGGCATTGGAGGTGGTGTACCGGTCAGACAGCACCAGACCGCCGTCCTCGTACCACTGACCCCAATCCATCTTATAAGAAGCATACCGGTCTACAGCATAAAATGCGGAAGCGGCATAAGCGCCTACATCAGAGGGCTTGCTGCCAAACTGACCGCCCAGATACATCCGGATGAGCGCAGAACTTTCCTCTTTGTACCGGGGGAAAACCAAATGCTTAAAGGCGATATTTTCTTTTTCCAAATGCTCGGATAACAGACGAAATTGTGTGGATTTTCCGGAACCGTCTGTGCCTTCGATTACGATTAGCTTACCCATTTTTCAAAAGTCTCCTCAGGACACAAATTATCACAATAAAATATAGCATATTATTTAAGGTTTGTCCACTGTTTTGCAGGGGTTGCAAAAAAAACAAAGATTTGCTATACTATGGTAAGAAAATCACAAAGGACGAAAGATATGGAAGAGAAAAACATAAGCTTCAAAGAACTGGGGCTTTCGGAGGAGATGCTGAAGGCGCTGGAGAAGAAGGGTTACGGTTATCCTACCACGATTCAGTGTCAGGCTATTCCGGAATTTTTGCAGTGGAAAGACGTGATCGCAAAAGCGCCTACTGGTACCGGAAAGACCTTTGCCTTTGGCATCCCAATGATTGAGCATGTGAACCCGGAATGCGAGGATGTGCAGGGACTTATTCTGGCACCCACCCGGGAATTAGCTATTCAGATTGGAGACGAACTGCGCTCGTTGCTTACTTACTATCGCAATGTTCGTGTTGCGGTGCTTTACGGCGGCGCTGGCATTGTTGGTCAGGCAAAGCAGCTGGAGAAAAAGCCCCAGATTGTTGTGGCAACTCCCGGTCGGCTGATGGACCATTACAACCGGAAAAACATCCGCCTGGATAAAATTCAGACGGTTGTGCTGGACGAAGCGGACAGAATGCTGGATATGGGCTTTTTCAAGGATGTGACCCGGATTATTGAGAAAGTGAAAAACCGCAGGAACTTGGGCCTGTTTTCCGCAACCATCTCTCAGGAGGTAATGACTGTTTCCTGGATGTACCAGCGGGATGAGGTGGAAATTACCGTAGAACCCAAGAAGGAAGACCGTCCGGATATTGACCAATTCTGTCTGAATGTGACGCCGCTGGAAAAGGCAGAAACCACGTTGCGGCTTATTCGCAGTCAGAGTTATGAGCGGGTAATGATTTTCTGCAATACCAAGCATATGTGCCAGCGGCTGTGTGACGATTTTCAGCGCGCCGGCGCAGATTGCCAGTGCATCCATGGCGATATTCGCCAGGGTCAGCGGGAAAAGACAATGCAGCAATATCGTGACGGAAAGCTTTCCATCCTGATTGCCACGGATGTTGCCTCCCGCGGTATTGATGTGGACGATGTGGACTGCGTAATTAACTACGATGTGCCTGCGGAAAATGAATACTATGTCCACCGTATTGGCAGAACCGGCAGAGCCAAGCGCAAGGGCGTAGCCTGGTCGGTGATCGGCAACTTCCCGGAGAAAGCCAAGCTGGACGAAATTGCGAAATTCTCCAACTATACCATTGCCCCTATGGTTTTGGGCGAAGACGGGACCCTGACAAAAGAGGAAGTTAAGACGCCGGTCGCACCCAAAAAGAGGTTCCGTTGACCCCGCGGGAAAAAGGGTTTTTGCTGCTGACGGGATTTTTGGGTGACCCGGAGCGAAAGCCTTTAACAACAGCCCGGTTACGGGAGCTGACCAAAAGAGCCAGGCTGATGGAAAAACCCAAACTGCAGAGGGAACTGACTCTGCAGGATCTGCAAAGTATTGGCTGTGGAAGAGAAGAAGCAGAGCAAATTTTGCATTTGCTTTCTCAGGAAACCGAATTGCAGCGGTACGTAGAAAATGCGGCACGGAGGGATTGCTATCCGCTGACCCGGGTCAGTGACGATTACCCGGCGCAGCTGCGTAAGTCCCTGACGTTAGAAGCACCGGGAAGTCTTTGGTATAAAGGTGACGTGTCGTTGCTCCAAAAACCCCGGATCTCTTTGGTAGGCAGCCGGGATCTGCAGAAAGAAAACCGGGACTTTGCCTATCAGGTAGGCGCGCAATCCGCCCGGCAAGGCTATGTGCTGGTGTCCGGACACGCCCGGGGAGCGGACTTGGTTGCAGAGGAAGCTTGCTTGGAAAACGGCGGTCAGGTGATCAGCGTGGTCAGTGATCCGCTGAAAAATCACCCCTTGCAAAAAAATATGCTGTACCTGGCAGAAGACGGCTTTGATATGGCTTTTACCCCATATCGTGCCTTGTCCCGAAACCGGATCATCCACGGTTTGTCAGAAAAAACCTTTGTGGTGCAGTGTACCCTTGGTAAGGGTGGTACTTGGGATGGTACTTGCAAAAATTTGCGCAATCGTTGGAGCAGTGTGTTTTGTTTCCGGGACGGAAGTCCCGCAAGCATAGAATTAGAACAAATGGGTGCAACGCTGATCGATTTTGCGGTCTTGCAAAATATTTCAGCCTTACAAACCGAAATTACATTTTTTTAAGTTGATAAAGGAGAAATGTTTATGTTATCAGAAAGTATGCGAAAAACGCTTAGTCAGGCTTTTGCCATTTCGGAAGAAGCAGTGGAAGATGCAGTTCATCGTTCCTATGGCTTTATGGAGTATGCCAAGCACGGTGCTGTCCGTCGTGTGCTGGAAAAAGCGGCCAGAGGAGAGGAGATCACAGTAGCAGCAATCGGTGGTTCTATCACGGCTGGGTCTTGTGCAAGGGTTGGCAATAATGCCCAAGAATTTACGGAGGCTCTGGGTGGCGAAAACTGCTGGTTTAACCGCGTGGTGGATTATCTCCGCACCCGGTTCCCTCAGACCAAAATCAATGCAGTCAATGCTGGTATTGGTGCAACACCCTCTTTTTTGGGAACATTTCGTTTGGAAGAAATGGTGCTATCCCATAGGCCGGATTTGGTAACGGTGGAATTTTCTGTCAACGATCCCTCCAGCCCCGCTAATTTGCTGGGTGAAGAATGCTTTGAAGCCTATGAGTCTGTGGTTCGCAGATGTCTGGAGGCAGGCGCTGCGGTCATTCAGATCTTTCTGAACGACCAAACCAATATCGGTTTGCAGGCCGTCCATAGCCAGGTGGCGAAGTTCTACCAGCTGCCGTCTATCAGCTATCACAATGCAATTTACCCGGAGGGTCAGCTGATTTGCGATTGGGAGCGCCTTTCTCCGGATGATATCCACCCCAATAATGCAGGACACGCGCTGCTTGCTACCTGTCTGAGTCATTATCTGGAAGAGCTTTCCAATGCAACAATGGAAAATGGTAAAATCCCAGAAATCCCGGAAATCCCGGAAAACTGGATGTTTGCCGATACATTCCATAAAGTATTTGCCTGTTATGCACATAGCCTGAAGGATACCGCGCCGGAGACATTTACCTTTGAGGAGAACGCTTCCCAATTTCAGAGTAAAAGCTGGAAAGGTGTGCTGATTAGCAATGGCGAAGCCACAATCCGGGCGACGCTGCCCAAGGGCGCAAAGCGTGTATGGGTGCAGTATTTCCACAATCCCGGATCCTTTGAAACGGAATTAAACGGACAAATGACCAATTGCAATACAGCAGCAATTGGCTGGCCCAGAGCCATGTGGCACAGAGTGTATACCGGCGCGCCACTGGAAACAGAAACCGTGCTGACCATTAAGACCCACAGCGCCGGTCAGGTGGTGCTGATAGGTGTTCTGGCTGCTTTATAAAATATTGACTGCGGAGCGCGTTGCGCTCCGCAGTTTTCGTTTAAATAATAACAGGCTGCAGCTGTTTGCCGTCTAGTGCCAGTTTCAACGCCTCCGGAATTTTGGAAAAATCTGCAACCATACTGGTGGGCTTTTTCTCAGGGTCATCCTGCCCGAAGGGTACGAAGAAATAATGTTTCCGCCCCAATAGCTTCCCGATGTTTTCAGCTGCTCCTGCCAGCGCATCGTTGGTAGATACCGCTACAAGCACCGGACCGCCGTTGCGCAAATGGCTTTTCGCAGCCATTGTTACGGAGGTATCGGCAATGCTGTTTGCAAGCTTTGCCAGGGTGTTTCCTGTGCAGGGAGCAATGATTAGCGCATCCAACAGATTTTTTGGACCAATAGGTTCGACCTGCTTGATGGCGGTCAGAGGTTCTCTGCCACAGATTTCTGTAATTCTTTTAATGTGGTCTTCCGCTTTTCCAAAACGACTGTCAATACTGCTGGCAACCGGTGATAAAATGGGAATAAGCGTATATTTTTTTACTAATGTCTCCATAATGGGAAACACTTTACTGAACGTGCAAAAAGAACCAGTCATAGCAAAACCGATATTCATCCCAATACTCCTTCCTGATATCGGCGCAATACAGTCCGGGCAATTAAATTCCCGGAAGTTTCCGGAGCTTCCAAATTGGGAAGTCCTCGGGCATTGATAACATCGGAACCGGCAATGCCCGGTAGAGAGGCTAACTCAATTTTGATACAGTCTTCCCGACAATAAGAGAGGGCTTCTTCTGTAATTACCGGGACGGGGACAGTGTTGAAAATCAACCGAAACCGTCCCAGAGAATATCCAAGGTCAGTTGAATTTAGAGTATCATAGCCCAAAACTTCCCACAGGGCTCTTTTTTGCCGGACGGCAATACAAACCTGTGCGCCCAACGCTTTGAGCAGCCTTGCCAGACATGTACCGATACGGCCACCACCCACAACCAATACCGGACAGCCTTTTAATGTGCAGTTCATATGCCGCAGAGCAACCTTTATAGCACAGTGGGCGGTGATATCCGCGTTTTCTGCCACATAATAGAGATCTTGTAACAAATCTACCGTATGGTAGTCTTTTAAAGCCTCGCAGCTTAGATTGCCGCCAAACACACGGATATCCGGATTGCACTGCAACAAGATTTCCGCAAGGCTGCCACCGCCTTTTAAGCTGCCGTCTTTTTCAAAAGAGGGCACACCCAGAAGCAGATGCGTCACTTCCCGGTTAGGGGTATCTGCAAAACGAATTCCGTGTCGGTGCAGGACATCCCGGGCATAAACCAGTGCAGCGCCTTGCCCAGTTGTGTAAAATACAGGGACTGTCATTGAAATCACCCTTTCGTGACAGAATATGTTGCGAGGTGGCGTGTTGTGCTTGATTTTTATGCGTTGTTTTGTATAATAATAGTAAGAGGTGACGAGAAAAATGGAAAGACACGGATTTATCCACGATATGATGGATGTAAAGGTTCTTATATTGTTTGTAGCATCCAGGTCAAACTACCCGATGACCGCGCAGGAAATTTATGAATTATGCTATCAGGATGATTGCTTAAGCTACTTTGACGTATGTACTGCTGTTCCGGAAATGGTTGCTTCCGGTCACTTAAGCCAGGAAGGGGAGCAGTACGCGATTACGGAAAAAGGAAGACAGGATGGAAGCCTTACGGAGGACTCTATCGCCTTTACAGTTCGCCAGCGCGCGGAAAATGCAGTGACCCGGTTTAACCGCCAGCTGCGTCGCCAAAGCTATGTGAAAGCAGAATGCACCCAGCGACAATCCGGAGATTTCGCAGTAAAGGTGTCCCTGGATGATGATATGGGAAATCTGTTGAAGTTGGAACTGACTGCGCCGGATTCCAGACAGGCTGTTCGTCTGCAAAAAGCGCTGGAGCAAAAGGCAGAGTTTATATATAGTTTTATTATGACAGAATTATTGGAGGAGGAAGACTGATACCCTTGTCGATATGCCACAATCGTGGTATAATATAAGTAACCGGAGGACCGGTAAATACGAAAGGAGCTGTCGCGTATGAAGTTTCAGTTTAGTGAAAAGAAAGTCAAATTACCTGAAAATGTCCACGCTTATGCCGAGAAGAAGGTTATGAAGCTGGAGCGGTTCTTTGAGGGGGATGCGCAAGCACTGATCGTATTTTCTACAGAGAAAAACCGGAATAAGGTGGAGTTGACCGTTCACGGCGCAGGTACTTGGTTCCGGGCACACGAAAGCACTTCGGATATGTTTGCATCCATTGATGCGGCAGTGGGTACCATTGAGGGTCAAATTCGCAAGAACAAAACCCGCCTTGCCCGCCGACTCCGTCAGGACGCCTTTACACGCACCGTAGAGGAAACCTCTTTTGCTGCAGATGAGCCGGAAGAGGAAATCCGGATTGTCCGTAGTAAAAACTTCCGTTTCACACCGATGACACGGGAAGAGGCTGTTTTGCAAATGAATTTGCTGGGTCACAATTTCTTTGCTTTCCGGGATTTGGACAACGGCGGCTGCTTTGCGGTTGTCTACCGCAGAAATGACGGCGATTACGGCTTGATGGATGATAGCGAATAATTGTTGATATTCCTTCTTGGAGGTCTCCTCGGAGACCTCCAAATTTTTTGCAAGTTTTTGTAAAATAATGCTTGACAATTTGTGATGTGTTTGATACTATAAGCGAGCGCTTCCGGCAGGGGGCGCAAAAGTCTGCCACAGTGGAAAGAAAAATGTTGAGAAAACGGAAAAAAGTTCTTGACAAGGCATTGAAACTGTGATAGACTTAACAAGCTACCCACCTC
>JAZNZH010000010.1:0-1627 GCA_045594845.1 Faecousia sp.
GAAAATCGCTTATTGGGGACGAATGACCGGATGTAAAAAAAGTTTTTCTCTTTTTTTAACATCGTTTGCAGGGAAGTGGGGAACTTTGCACAGGATAACTATTAAACAAATTAGCCGTAATACTTCTGAGAGCGTTCTGAGGCATATCACTGCACCCTGAGCGAAGTCGAGTGTAATGACAATTGCATATGTGTTACATAATATGTATATACGTTTTTTGTAACAACACTTTGTGTAATCACAGGTTTATACTTTCCCAGCTATCCGATCTTCCCCGACTAGATCTGTACGCCTTACCTTGTAGGCCGCGTGCTGAGGATCATTGAAAATTTGTTTCATTTTTCGTAAAAGCCCAACAAATTTCTAGGTAGAAAACAGTCTCCCACAAGCGTACAAAGCCGATTTTTGCAAATAGCCGTATACTTTTTCGGTATACGGCTATTTCTGTGGAACTTTGTCGGTGTTAACTTTAACACTTGATATTTATGGAGAAAATAACATTAGAGGGGATGGCGCATCAGGAGTATGTGGACATCCTGACAAATGGAGGATTCAAGGCTTTCTTTGGTGACGAGAACAACAAGAAAGAGGTGATGTTACTTCTGAATGCACTGCTGCCGGAGCATAGAAAGGTTGCTCAGATTGATTACAGGCCTACTGAACTTCAGGGACCGATGATCGGGCACAGCAAGGAGTTTCAGTACGATTTTGTGTGTCGTGATGAGTCAGGTGCAGTGTTTATTGTCGAGATGCAGAGATACCGGGAAGAGGCTTGGTTCAAGCGGTGCGTAAGCTATGCCAGCAGAGCATATGATAGACAGAATAAAGCTGGACTGGGCTATGATGTGCCGCCGGTATATCTTATAGGATTGATGGGTGTCGACATCGATCATCCTGATAAAGAGTATTGGAAAGATAAGTATCTGTCAGAATACACTTTCCGAGAAAAGGATTGCCACGACTTGCTTGGCGAGACAATTGTTATTATATATTGCTGAGCTGACAAGATTTTGTAAGAGTGAGGATGAGTGCGCGACAGAGCAGGACAGGTTGCTGTACCTGCTGAAGAATTCTCCACATTTGAAGTCACTGCCGAAGTGGAGCGATGAAGAACACTGCAAGCTCATCCTTGACGCCTTCAAGATCCAAAATTTTGATGAGCAGAAACTCAATAAATACACTAATGATATGTATGACGAACTGAAACGCCAAGGGCAGCTGAAGGCTTCACGCGCAGAGGGCAAAGCAGAGGGCAAAGCCGAAGGCAAAGCGGAAGGGGTCGAACTAGCCAAAACTGCCATCAATATGCTTAAAGATGGCGTCACCATCGACCAGATCTGCAAGGAGACGGGCCTGACCGAGGCTCAGGTGGCGGAGCTACAGACCTTGCTATAATGCGATCAAATTTATTTCTGTTTTTGTAAAACAAAAATAAAATTCTAGGTAGCAATCGGCCTCCTGCGTGCGTGGGAGGCTGATTTTTGCAAATAGCCGTATACTTTTTCGGTATACGGCTATTGCTGTGGAACTTTGTCGGTGGAAATCCTCAAGTCGCATTGCTCCTCGAGATGACAGAAGGGAGGCCTCGCTACTTGCAATGAAGGGAAGGCCGGTATATATTTATATC
>JAZNZH010000011.1:0-29031 GCA_045594845.1 Faecousia sp.
TGCCCCTGAAGGACAATAATGCTGTGTTTAACCTTTGCTGTCGACTATGTAGTGCCTATGAACATAAAGCCTTTGTTGATGGAGTGCAATATGGTTCACACCTAATGCTAGAACTAAAAAATATTCCTTTGGGAAGAAATAGCGAAAAGGAGTGAACGCATTATGTCCCGCAATCAGAAACTAATCAACAATTCCGGTATTCCGCAACACATCATTGAATCAATCGCCCGGTGCATACTTCCCGATATTATCGCCTATTACGAAACCGAAGAAGGCCAGCGGCAGTTTCAGGAATGGAAAGCGATGCAAGAAGCGGAACAGACGGAAGGAACGGAAGGTGAAAAAGCCTAAGCAATCTGATGAGGTGCCGCCAATCTGGTGGCACCTCATTTAGCTTTGTTATTCCCTGTAAAGCAAAGACCGTCCTATATTTTTTATTATCAATAGATGCATCTGATAGCTACCTATTTTTAATCCTCCATTTTAATTAGCCAAGGCACAATCATCATAATTATACTCAGAATGATATCTGGTCCCTTCTGGCCCTCCTTAATCAGCCAAATCAAAAAAGGAAACATGATAATCATAAGAACAAGCTTTGTTCCAAAATAAGGAACACTATAGGCCAAACTTCTCAACAAGCTGATAAGACGATTTTTTTCAGCAAACAATGCTTGTTCGAACTCATGCATACAATCAACGGCTTGTTGTGTTGCCCATACAAATTCTTTTCTTTCATTACGTAATCCCCAACCACCACCGGGAGATTGTAGCTTAAGCAACTTTTGAATAAGCCTTTGCGAAATGCCTAGTTCTCCAATTTTTATAAATAGACTGCACATAAGCGCTATGTTGAAGTGATAAGATTTTAAAATAAAAGCACCCACTCCATTAGCATCATTTTTAGAGTCCTCATAAACCTCAGTTGCTTCATAAGTGAAAGCATTATTTATCGCTGAGCAATCTTTTATTTGATGCTTTAGCCATTTAATCTGCTTTTTGTACTTCTTATTTATTATCTTCTTGTCTACACCACAATAATGCATTATCAATAGTGCAAAGACTGTATGTACAACATCCCCCTCCATGGTTTTCGATGTAGCCCCCCATAGTCCATCAGCAGACTTTGCATTATCTATCCATTGGATAATCTTATTCTTAACTGTAGAATTAAAACTCTGGTGCTTTATTGTAGATAATGATCTAACTGCTAAATAAGTAGTATACAAGTGTGGTGCTTGTGAGATTCTAGGCCTTGAGACAAAGTACCCTCCGTCTTGTATATAACAGCTTTGAATATATGCCACAGCTTTTTCCATTTGCTTTTTAGACAATAAAGAAGTATTACTTAAATCAAATATCACCGCTGCTGTTGCTTCACAACAATGCATTTCTGCCGCTTCCCAGGCACCTTCTTGAGATTGATTAGAGAGCAACCATTTTTTTGATTGGTTTAACTTTTTTTCAAATTCTATATCTCCAGATGTGCCAATTTGGTGGAATAGGTAAATCGCAGAACTAGTTCCTCCCCAGTCTGTTACACGCATTTTTCCTTCAAATTCGGTAAAAGCTTGAATGGTTTTACCGTCCTGCTCAACCTTGATGCAACAACGTTCAACATATCTCCTAGCCAGAGTACGCGAAATATTAATTTGTGATAAAATCATCCTTCAGTTCCTCTTGGTATTGATTGTTTACTTCCCTTATAACAAGATCATTAATTATTGCAGTTGCATTGTCTTCATCCAAATTAGTTAATAACGCATCCTCATTTTCTGACGCTATATAAACATCGCCATTATAGTTCAATACAATATAATTCGCATTAACTGTTGTGATAGCTGAATCCGAGGATTTACCCATAAAGCAAATCTTACAGTTGCTTTGACCTTGTTGTAATTCTTTGACTGCACACAATATTTCATTTGAGGCTGCAATCCCACAGTCTGGAAAATTATAAAACATACCTTTTGGGCGGAGTTCAAATAGTTTCCATACAACACCAGAAAAATCTATTTGCTCGCGGATATTCTGTAAGGTTGTAACGTTGTACTTCGTAATTACAGTGTTTATCTTCAGACTAAATGTATAATCACCCGTTGAATAACATGACAGGAGTTTTTGAATAGCTTCAAAATGCCCCCTTGCTCTTGTTTGTTTGTTGATTTCTGCCGTTGCGCCATCTAACGGCAGCGATAAAACATCTATGTTTGTTAATGCATTGTCATTCAAATCCAAATTTGTACCATTTGTTGAAAGAATCACAAACATTCCATTCTGCTTGCAATACTTGACAATTTCTCTCCAATATTTATTTAGTAACGGTTCTCCTCCAGTTATATTAATTGTACGACAACCATATTTTTGTAAAAGATCAATATATTTTTTAGCTGTACTCAAATGAATACTACCAAGAGAATTACCGACCCTATAACAATAGGGACATGCCATATTACAAAGTGACGTAATATTAAAACACACATAGTCAAGCTTCATTCTTCTCTCTCCCTGGTAAAATATGTGTAACACCTGCTTTGGATACCGATAGTGTTGCTATATCAACAGCATACTGTAAAGCTTCTTCTTCTGAACAGCCTGCAATAATCCTCGATAAATACGACGCAGCCAGAATATCTCCCGCTCCATTTGTATTGGAAGCATTGCATATTATTTGGGGTGTAATTACTTTTTTCATCCCGTTTCTTTTTACAAAATATGCACCATTAGGTCCTAGTTTCACTATGCTCATTTTTGCATATCCGGTAGGGTCAAAACACAATAATTCTTTTTCGTATTCATTCATAAATATAATATCGCTTTTTTCAACAACTTGAGTTGATTCCGAATAACGCTCCACACAATATTTTTCAAAAACATCACATGCAATTGTACCTGTATATCCCACCCTATGTAACAAGTTTATCCAACATAATTGTCTATATGGATCTGAACCCGCGAGGTATATAATTGTTGCATTTAAATAATCTAGAATTGTCTCAAAGTTCGGATACTCAATGGCACCCCACTCAGCAGAAAACAACCGTTCAGTTGAATCCTCCACAAATGTTGTCACAAACTTTGCGGTTTTTTGATTGGGAACGCAAGTTATTCCATCTCTACTTATACCTAGCTCATCAAAAAGAGAATAGCAAAAGTCATCTCCAACACTAGCAATTACAACAAAGTTTTCATTATTAGATGCTTTTGCCCCAATCGCAGCATAAAATGCAGATCCTCCAATATTAGTATACTCACCAAATTGGGAAACTGTCCTTTCATAGGCCAAATCACCAATTATTACCAAGTTAGGCTGCATTGATATCCTCCTAATCCCGCTATTTTATATAGAAAACTATATAATTAGATTCGCACAGAAATAACATGTTGTCAAGATCTTGTTTAGTAAATTGCGATTTACAACTATGAATCCTAGGTTCGTTTTTTCTTTCCATCATGTAATTTCCTATCGATATACCTCTAATAAAAACAATGATTTTAGTAGTTTTAAAAGATATGTGCTCAGTTCTCAAATTTGAGTTTCCTATTATAGGATACTCGATTCTTTCACTAAACGAGAATTAAAAATACAGTGCTGCCAAAATAGACAGCACCGTATTTTTAGTTTTCGAACGGATGATGTTCCGTCACATTCTTCAGATACTCCCGAATGTCCCCATGGAGCAGCAGATTCACATAGTCCACCGGGGCATTATAAACAAGCCAGTCTAGTTCACTGGCTTCGTACATATTGCGGGCAACTTCATTCTCGACCCTGGTGCAGTCGATGGAGATCATGCTACCGTCGGCATATTTGACCTCGACACAGGCAGTGTCGATATTAAACTCACAAGAAATTATCTTATCCATGTTGTCCTCCCAAAAATAAAAATAATCCGAACCCTTCTCCTACTGAGATAAGGTTCGGATTATTCTTCTTTGGTACGCCGGAAGGGACTCGAACCCCTGACCTACTGGTTCGTAGCCAGTCACTCTATCCAACTGAGCTACCGGCGCATACACACAACGTGCTTGCATATAATAGCACACGTTTTTTGAAAATGCAAGAACTTTTTTGCTAATTTTTAAAAAAGTTGCCGGGAAAACTTGTGCTGCCCTCTTGTTTTTTTGTTTTTGTAAGGTTATAATACCCTCAGACACAAATAGGAGGTCATCATTATGGCTGTTAAAATTGAGAAATCCACTATCATCGGCGACGTGCTGGACATCGCTCCTCAGGCCGCTCCCCTGTTCTTTGCCATTGGCATGCACTGCCTGGGTTGCCCCGCTTCCCGTGGCGAGACCGTTGAAGAAGCCTGCGCTGTTCACGGTGTGGACTGTGAACCCTTCCTGGCTCAGCTGAACCACTTCCTGGAGGCTTATGAAGCCGACCAGGCTGAGAAAGCCAACTAAACCGATTTGCCATCCTGCTTGTCGGGATGGCATTTTTCGTGAGGTGCATCTATGAACATCCCCATTTCCCGGCGGCTCCTTGCCTGCTGCGACTTTGTCCGCCCCGGCGACCGGGTGGCCGATATTGGCTGCGACCACGGATATCTGAGCATTTATCTTCTAAAGAATAATATTGCGGTTTCTGTGATTGCCGCAGATATCAATGAGCAGCCTTTGCAAAGCGCTGTCACCAACGCAGAACGCTTCGGTGTCCGGGAGCAGATGGCATTTTACCTGTCTGACGGTGTACGGAACATCCCCCGGGATTTTGACACCTTGGTCTGCGCCGGTATGGGCGGTGACACGATGGTTTCCATTCTCTCCGCCGCTCCCTGGCTGAAAGATGACCGCTACCGCCTGATTCTCCAGTGCCAGTCCAAGACACCTATGCTGCGCAAGTATCTTTCGGAAAACGGCTTTGCCATCCGACAGGAGGTTGTCCTGCGGGACGGCCGTTTTCTCTACACCGTAATGGAAATCGGCTACGACCCGAACAACAGCGCCCTTACCGTTGGGCAGCTGTATTTCTCCCCTGCCTTACAAAAGAATCCCACCCCGGAAAGCCGGGAATATTACAGCCGTCTGATTTTTTCTCTGGAGCGGGCCATCCGCGGCCGGGGTGAAAATGCCGACCCGGAAATGGTTGCCGCGTTGGAAGAATTGAACCCTATGAAGGAGGATCTGCTATGATCACCGTTGGCGATATTTTGACTTTTATGGAAACTGTTGCCCCCCAATATATGCAGTACGAGTGGGACAACACAGGTATGCTCTGCGGCCGCCGCAGTAAAACCGTGAAAAAGATCCTGGTTGCTCTTGACCCCTTTGAGGAGGTCTGCCGGGAAGCTGCCGAATTAGGCGCAGATCTGCTGATCACTCACCATCCCCTGATCTTCAGCGCTCCCAAGGCCATCAACGACGAGACCGATATGGGTCGCGCCATTATGGTACTGATTGAGAACGGCATCACCGCCGTCAACGCCCACACCAATCTTGACTGCGCTCCCGGCGGCATCAACGACACTTTGGCAAGCATTCTGGGGCTTGCGGATATCGAGATCATCGACCCCAAAGGTGATGAAATAAAGTACGGCCTGTTGCGGATGGGCACCGTTCCCACCCAGCCCTTGGATGCATTCCTGCCTCTAATAAAGGATCGTCTGGGCTGCGACGGGCTGCGCTATGTGGACGGTGGCAAGCCTGTACATAAAGTCGCTGTAGGCGGCGGCAGCTGCGGCAGTGACCTGCCCGATGCCATCAAGGCCGGCTGCGACACCTTTGTCACCGCCGATGTGAAGTACAACCAATTCCACGACGCAAAAGCCGCAGGTATCAACATGATCGACGCAGGCCATTTCCACACAGAAAACCCGGTTTGCGCCGTCCTGGCAGAAAAGTTACGCAAAGCATTCCCGGAAACCGAGATCCTTTTGTCGAAAAGACTCCGGGATTCTATGAAATTCTTCTAAAACAGTTGATTTTTCATAGTCTGCTGTGCTAAAATACTCAGGAATTAAAAGAAGGGAAGATTTACTATGTCCGGACATTCCAAATGGCATAATATTCAAAAGACCAAGGGCGCACAGGACGCAAAGCGCGCTGCCGCCTTTACCAAGATTGCAAAAGAACTGATCGTGGCAGTGAAGGAGGGCGGCGGCATCACCGATCCCGCCAACAACTCCCGCCTGGCCACCATTATCACCAAGGCTAAGGCCGCCAATATGCCCAACGACAACATCAAGCGTTGCCTGGAGAAGGCTGCCGGTGCCGGTGGCGGTGACAGCTATGAATCCATCACCTACGAAGGCTACGGCCCCGGCGGTGTTGCTGTGATCGTAGAAGCTATGACCGACAACCGCAACCGTACCGCAGGCTCTATGCGTCACCACTTCGATAAGTTCGGCGGCAATCTGGGTGCCAACGGCTGCGTGTCCTGGAGCTTTGACCGCAAGGGCGTGCTGGTGATCGACAACTCCGAGGAGGAGCTGGACGAAGAAGAGGTCATGATGGACGCTATGGAAGCCGGCGCTGATGATTTCGAGGCTGACGGTGATGTGTTCACCATCTACACCCTGCCCGATGACTTTAACGACGTGGTCGCAGGCCTTTCCAAGTACACCTTTGTGTCCGCCCAGATTGAAATGGTTCCCCAGAACTATCAGAAGCTGGAGGATCCCGAGCAGGCAAAGCAGATGGAAAAGCTGATCGACGCCATGGAAGATGACGACGACGTGCAGAACGTCTGGCACAACTGGGATCAGGAATAATACACAAAAGAACCCCCACGGCAAAGCCGCGGGGGTTTTCTTTATGCTTTTTCCATCAGGTCCTGATAATAGGCCCAGAGTTCCTCTTCGGTATTGAAGTTGGCAACATACATCACATTGCCCATAGCCCCGGCCAGAGCATCAGGGATCCGGCCCTGCATTCTCATCTGCGCGCCATACTTTTTCATAATGGCATCGTGATCCATCCGGTAATTCTGTCCGTCCCGGCGGCCGCAGAATGCACAATAATGGCGCTGACCCAAGGGCTTGGTGCTCTCATTGAAGGCCACCATATCCGCCCATATCTTATACACATCGGTCTCATAAGCGAAGTTGTACATATCCGGAGTGTAGCCGCCGCAGGGGCGCATATTCACTTCCAGACCCACAACATCGCCCTTCTTGCCCAGGCCCTCCTGATCCTCCGTCAGGCGGAAGAACTCCAGGTGGATGAACCGGCTCTTAACTCCGAAAGCCGCTACGGTTTTCAGACCTGCAGCACGCACATCCTCCGGCAGTTCTTTCACCAGATAGTAGATGGAATCCATACCGTCATTGACCACGTCCATAATGCTCAACGGGGTCACATTGCCGCTTTCAAAGAGGGGCTGGCCTTCAGCGCCAATAATGGCATCGTAGGTGCAGACCACACCCTTGACCATTTCCTCCATAATGTACTGTACATCATCCTTGGTATCAAAGAAATCCTGCAGGTCGGCATCGTTTTCCAGGCGATAGGTATGGCTGGCGCCTACGCCGTTGTCGGGCTTGACCACCACAGGATAGCCCACCTTCTTAATAAAGGCCTTGGCCTTCTTCATATCCTGCACCATATGGTACCGTGCGGTGGGAATGCCGGCTTTTTTATAGTAGGCCTTCATAGCGGACTTATGCTTGACCGCTTCGATCTGACCCTGCCGGAAACCGGAAGTGATATTAAATTCTGTGCGCAGATAGGCATCCCGCTCCAGCCAGTATTCGTTGTTGCTCTCCAGCCAGTGGATCTTGCCGTACTTGTAGGTAAAGAAGGCAACCGCCCGGAACACTGCCTCGTCGTTTTCCAGGTTGTCCACCTTGTAGTATTCGTCCAGGGAGTCCCGCAATTCCTGCTTTAGCTGGTCGTAGGGACAGTCGCCGATACCCAGCACCCGCAGGCCGTTATTCTTCAGCTCCCGGCAGAAATGCCAGTAATTTTCCGGAAAATTCGGGGAAATAAAAACAAAATTCTGCATTCTTTTTCTCTCTTTCATCCAAGTAAATAAGGTAGATAGTGTTCTACCATTTTAAACCACCAGGGCCAATCGTGATCCACATCATAGCCCCAGTAATCCACCGTGGCGTTGATGCCCTTATGGCGAAGGACGCCGTTGAGCCGGTCTGTGCTCTCGATCAGCACATCCTCCCAGCGGCCGCGGCCTACCACCACCAAGATCTGGCGCTCATTGTACATAGAAATATAGGGGTGATCTACAGGCATATTTGCCAGGTAGTTCACCGGACTGTTTTGATAAACCAGGTCGTCCATATAATCCCCGAAGGAATCGATGCTGTCATACAGACCGGAAATAGCAAACACGCCGTTAAACAGATCCGGACGGCGGAAGAACAGGTTCGCCGCGTGCATGGCGCCCATGGACGCGCCGAAGGTCAGGATCCCCTGATCATAGCCGTTTCGCTCACCGCTGAGGTGACGGATATAGGGCACCAGTTCCTCCACGATATAGTTGTACCATTTTTCGTGATTCTCGATCCGCCAGCGGCAGTCCTGCCCCTTGGCAGCCCAGGCAATATCGTCCAGGGTATCACAGGTAAAGACCGTGCATTTGCCGGACTCGATAAAAGGCGCCCAATGATCGATCATGCCGAAATTTTCAAAATCAAAGAATCTGCCGCTCTGGCAGGGAATAAACAGCACAGGCCGACCGGTATGACCGTAGACCTTGAATTCCATATCTCGGCCAAGGTGCTGGCTCCAGTGCTTAAAATAACGAATTTCCATATTACAACCCCAAACAATCCATAAATACCGGGATCTGCTTTTCCCAGGAGGCCTCGCTATGGTCTCCGCCGGGCACCACCCGCAGCGCCAGGTTCACCCTTTTACTCAGCAGCAGGTGGCTGGTAGAGATCAGCGCCTCGGCGTTGGCAGCGTGGTTATACATTTCCCGGCTGCCGTAATCCATATAAATACAGGTGTCGTTCTTGATGTTGGCCTTTGCCACCATCTCCAGAACCTTGCCGGTATCCACCCAAAGGCTGGGAGACAAGCAGGCCGCCCGCTGGAACACATGGTTAAAAGCGCAACAGCCGTACAGCGCCATCAGGCCGCCCATAGAAGAGCCGGCAATAATGGTGTTTTTCCGGTCCGGCAGGGTGCGGTATTTTTCATCGATATAGGGCTTTAGCTCCCCTGTCAGCCATTTCATATAAGTACGGCCCTTGCCTCTGATCTTGCCAATAGTGGCATTTTCAAAATTGATGGGAGAATACTCCTGCAGGCGGCTGTTGCCCTGGTGATTGCACTCCACTGCCACGACGATCAGCTCTTTTTTCGTCTGAGACAGGAACTTGCCCATTCCCCAGGACTTGCCATAAGTGGCATCACTATCTAAGAACACATTGTGGCCGTCGAACATATACATTACCGGGTAACGCTTTTGGGGCTGCTTTTCATAGGATGCGGGCAGCCAAATATAGGCCCGACGGGTCATCTCGCCGGACAGTTGAGGAATCTTTACATTCCACTTATATACCATTTGTGCCGCCTCCTCTCGAATAATCAGTAGGTCAGGATCAGTCCCAAAATCACCGCAACGGCAATCAGTGCAATGATCAGACCATTTCTCTTAGCCTTATCCATCACAAAGCTCACTCCTTTTCGGACTATCTTTCCTTAGTATATACGAAAACCGTCGACAGCGCAAGGGATTTTCCTTTATTTTCACATCATTGTCTGCCTTGCTGTGACAACAAAATGCCCTCCCGGTTTCCGGGAGGGCATTTCTTGATTCATTTAGAGATGTGTATTAATACATCTCCAGCTTGGTTACGTCGTACCAAGGAGATGCGTAATCAGAGAACTGGGGATTGATCACGATCTTACCCTTGGTGTTGATGATGCCGTAGTTGCCGCCCATTCTGGCAATAGCGTAGCCGTCTTTGGTGAAGCCATAAATACCGTCGTACATAGCGGTGATGACTTCCTTACCGCGCTTATTGGCAGCGCCGGTCTTGCCGTCACGCTCAAAAATGAACAGGCCGTTGCTCATAGGCTGAATATCATCATAGGTCATAGTCATGATGTACTTGCCGCGCTTGTTGATGACACCGTACTTATAATCGCTGTACTCATCGCCATTGTTGAAAATACCAACCACAGCGTAGCCGTTCTCATCAAACATACCGGCCTCGTCGAACTGAGCAGCAATCTTCAGGTTGCCCTTCTTATCGATATAGCCCCACTTACCCTCTGCGGTAATTCTGCCGTCTGCATCCATTGTGTCAGGCATTCTGACAGCAGCCAGACCGTTTTCAGCAAAGGAGTATGCACTGGAGTACTGCGGCTGGATAACTACCTTGCCCTTTTCGTTCAGGTAACCCCACAGAGTCCCCACATGCCAGCCGTCCTCGTCTTTCTTGTGCTGACCGAAAGCAGCCAGGCCGTTTTCGTCGAAGCTGTCAGCGGTATCAAACTGAGCAGAAATCTTGAAGTTGCCCTTCTTGTCAATGTAGCCCCACTTGCCGGACTCGGTAAAGCCCTCAGCATTCTTGGCGCCCTGAACCTGCACTGCAGCCAGGCCGTTCTCAGCAAAGGCATATGCCCGTGCAAACTGAGCATTGATCACTACCTTACCCTTGGTGTTGATATAACCGTAGACAGAAGTCTCGTAACCGTCAGCATCGGTAGTAGCAACAGCGTAAGTAGCCAGGCCGTTGTCGGCAAACTCGCCCAGAGAAGTGTACGCAACAGGAACCACGATCTTGCCGCGCTTATTCACATAGCCATAGGTTCTGGACTCGTCAGCGTAGCCCCACTCGTCCTCTTCGCCGATCGTGGTGTACCAAACTTTAGCCAGGCCGTCCTTATTGAACGCTCCCATACCGTCGAACTGAGGCGTGATCACAGCCTTGCCTCTGGCGTTAATTGCGCCGTACTTGCCGTTCATGCTAACCACAGCCAGACCGTTACTGCCGAAGCTGTCGGCATCATCATACATCGGGTTGATCTTAACCTTGCCCTTGGTGTTGATAAAGCCCCACTTGCCGCCAATGCGAACAGCAGCCAGACCGTTTTCAGCAAATGCCTGTGCATAGTCGTACTGAGGAGCGATCTTCCAGGTGCCCTTCTTGTTCACGTAGCCCCACTTGCCGCTGGCATCTGCCACAGCGATCATGCCTTCGTTGAACAGTTCAATATCCTCAAGGTTATTAATGGTCTTGGGACCGCCGCAGCTTGCCAGGCCAATGATCAGCGCAATGATCAAAATAGCAGCAACAACGATACCGCCCAGCATAAAGAGTTTCTTCTTGTCACCGGCTGCGGGAGCTTCGGGCTCCTCAGCGGCCTCAGGTGCCTCGTAAACAGGAGCTTCATAAACAGGTTCTGCAGGTGCTTCGTATACAGGTTCTTCCACAACGGGCTCCTGTGCTACAGGTGCTTCTTGCTCAGGAATCTGATCCTGATTCTGCATTTCAAATTCTTGCATAGGTCTATCTCCTTTTTAAGATATTGTTCACTTTGGAGTGAACAGAAACTACCAACAAGGGCAGCTACTGTCCCCTCTATCGGCATGCCTACATTATACTATACATTTTATGCTCTTGCAACAGTTTTTTGCCTTCCAGTCCCTTTCATACAGCAAAAAAACAAGAAATTTCTTAAAAAAAACGTATTTTCCCCCGGTTACATCTGTAACCGAGGGAAAAACATTTTCTTTTAATGGGTACCTACCGCTTCCCGGTAGAGTTTCTTATAGGTATCGTCCTTACGTCCGATATTGTCAGGGTGATAGGTGGGCACCATCTGCTCCACCAACATCTCAATATCTTCCCGGTTGCTGTACGCCGCATCCATCAACTCTCTGAGCTGGGGCAGGAACACGTCCAGATCGATGGGAATGGGCATACCCACATGGATCAGATCGTTACGGGTCTTCTTCAAGCCCTCTTCCGCCATCAGCTTTTCCTCATACAATTTTTCACCGGGACGCAAACCGGTGTACACCACCTGAATATCTTCATCGGGCCGATGACCGGAAAGCTTGATCAGGTTCCGGGCCAAATCATCGATCTTCACCGGCATACCCATATCCAGCACAAATATCTCGCCGCCGCTGGCATAAGTACCGGCCTGCATCACCAGGCTCACTGCCTCCGGAATGGTCATAAAGTAACGAATAATGTCGGGATGGGTAACGGTGACAGGACCACCTTTGGCGATCTGCTTTTTGAACAGGGGGATCACCGAGCCGTTACTGCCCAGAACATTGCCGAAGCGCACCGCCACAAACTCGGTTTTCAGTTGATCCTTTGCCTGCAGTGCCTGCATATCGGAAACGCCGTCAGGATTGTGGGTAAAGAGCACCGGCAGCCGGTCTGCTGCGCTGTGGCGCACCGCTGCGTCAAAGCTCTGTACCACCATTTCACACAGACGCTTGCTGGCGCCCATAATGTTGGTGGGGTTCACTGCCTTATCGGTACTGATCAGCACAAAGCGGCTGCAGCCGTATTTCAGTGCGGCATACGCAGTCTTATAAGTGCCGATCACGTTATTCTTAATAGCCTCGCAGGGGCTTGTCTCCATCAGAGGCACGTGTTTATGGGCCGCAGCATGGTATACAATATCCGGCCGGTAGGTAGCAAAGATGCTGTCCATCCTGCGGCTATCCCGCACAGAGCCTACCAATACCGTCATATTCAGATCCTGGTACTTACCCCGCAGTTCCTGCTCAATATCGTAGGCATTATTCTCATAGATATCAAAGATCACCAGGTGCTTGGGATGGCAGGCTGCCACCTGACGGCAAAGCTCGCTGCCGATAGAGCCACCGCCGCCGGTGATCAGAACAGTCTTGTCGCTGACATAGCGGAAGATCTCATTCATATCCACCTGGATGGGAGGTCTGCCCAGAAGGTCCTCTACCGCCACGTCCTGCATATTACTCAGAGAAACATTACCGGTAACAAACTGGAACATGCCCGGCAGATTCTTAATCTCACAGCCGGTCTCCTTGCAGAGATTCAGAATATCCCGCTTGGCTGCTGCAGAAGCAGAGGGAATGGCTACAAAGATCTTCTCGATCTTGTACTTTTCCACATTCAGCAGAATGTCGTCTCTGCCGCCAACCACAGGAACGCCCTCAATGATACGTCCCCATTTATTGGGATTATCGTCGATAACGCAAAGAATCTTTACGTTTTGCTCCCGCATACACACCGCATCCCGCAGGATCATCTGTCCTGCGTTGCCGGCGCCAATGAGCATGACCCGCTGCGCTGTCTCCACGGAATGTCTCCGACGGCTCCGCTCCAAGAGCATAAACCGGTAAGAAAACCGAATTCCCAGGGTAAATAGAAATTGCAGTGCGATGCCGATAATATAATAGGAAATGGGCATTCTTCCAAAGATAAGGGAAACAGCAACAATATTTATTATGCCGGTTACTGCCGTAGCCACACCTACCCGCATCAGCTCACTGAAGCTGGCAAACCGCCACACACTGTGGTACAGTCTGCAACGCCAAAATACCAGTACGCACACCAGAGCATATACCGGAGCAGTCCAGGCAAAGGGGCGTATGTACTCTGCGGGAATTGCAGAGATCTGACAGTCAAACCGGAACCACAAAGCCAGCGCAAAAGATAGCGTCACAACGATGGCATCGTATACCATCAATAGCGCTGCAACCATTTTCCAGTGGGCATGGGGGCGTATAAACGGAATTCGCATACTTTTCCTCCTCGGTGCCGGGGTCAGCCTTAGTCGACCGCCTCAGACCATATTTCCTCACTTAAAGCCATTGCCTGTCTGACCGAAACATCCAAATGACGCTTCCGGAGCAGATCCAACATCTCTCCGAAGTTAGGCATGCGGTCTTCCAGGTTATGACAATCCGAACCCAGCAAAAATACCGGGTTTTCTTTTAATATCCGCCTTGCTAAGCGGCGGGTCCTTCTGTCCAGAATAAATTCGGTTCCCATCTGCAGCTGCAGTTCCAGAGTCAACATTTTCTGGAAGGTATTTTGATTCTGTATAGGAATGTACCGGTCAATATGTGCCAGAATCGGGATGATCTCACCTGTATTGCAGATGATCTGCACATCCCGGAACACTTCAATCCCCCAGCTCCGCATAGGCAGCTCCAGCAAAAGATAATTGGATTTGCCGATGCACAGCCGGTGCAGTTCTTCTGAGAAGCTGATATTAGGATAGTAGGCCACTTCCGC
Organism: Faecousia sp.; assembly: GCA_045594845.1. GTDB lineage: Bacteria > Bacillota > Clostridia > Oscillospirales > Oscillospiraceae > Faecousia. The sequence continues at coordinate 14,163 of JAZNZH010000011.1, forward strand.
GCCGAGACAAATCTCCGGGAACGGACCGCCGTCTTCCTCCATTGCCTCACGCAGTCGGCCGTAAGCCTGTTCTCTGCGCTGCAGGAACTGCTCCACCGTCTCCTCGGGATAGTAATGAGGGGTTGCCACCATATACCGGACTCCCTGGTCATAGCTGAGCTTCAGCGCGCGAATAGCGCTTTCTTCATCCCGATAACCGTCATCCATTCCGGGCAGAATATGGCTGTGGAAATCATATAAATCTCCTGCCATAATATCACCTCAGATTTTTATTTTTCGGGGGTCTGGTAATATCTGTGATAGCCTCTATGGTATCTTCCGCCATATTTTTCTTTGCTGTTGGCGCCACAGTTGGTTACGAAGCCCACGATATTGGCGTTGGCCATATGCAGACGTCTCAGGGCTTCCGCCACTTCCTTGTGCTTGGTCACCTTCTCACGGACTGCCAGCAGGTAGCCGTCGATATATCTTGCCAGGATCACTGCATCCGGCACACTGTTTACCGGGGGCAGGTCCACAATGACGAAATCGTAGATCTTGCGAAGGGCGTTAAACAGGTGCTCCAGTTCCTTCGCTTCCAGCAGACCTGTGGGATCGGGAGGGATGCTGCCTGCGGGCATTATATGAATGCCGTACTCCTCCACAGGACGGACGCAATCTTCCACCTTTGCCTCGCCTACTAGAAAATCGCTAAGGCCGGGAGTTCCCTTGATCTTCATTCTGCCGGCAACAGAGGGAATACGCATATCCGCATCGACCAGCAGCACACGCTTACCGATCTGGGCCAAAGAAATGGACAGATTGATTGCCGTGGTACTCTTACCTTCGGAAGGCACAGAGCTGGTAACGCCCACACACTTGCAGTCGCTACCGGGCAAAGAGAACATCACGTTTGTACGCAGCGCCTTATAGGCTTCCTTTGCCTGGAAAGGAGTCTCATCGCTCAGCACATAGCGCTGCTTGGCGATATCTACTTCGTTCTTTTTATCTTTCTTCATCATTTTTGCTCACCGTAACCCTTTCCGTAGCCGTACCGGCGGTAGGAATACTTATATCTGTAGCGGTATTCTCTGCTCTTGGAGGACATATCGGGGATGCGGCCCACAACCACCACAGAATAGCGGTTCTCCAGATCCTCACTGTTCATGACCCGGTCATTGATCAGATCCACAACCACAAAGAATGCATACGTCAGCACGCCGCCCACAACGGCAGCAAGCATCATGTTTTTACTGGTATTGGGCGCGTAGGGCTTGGAAGGTTCCACCGGATCGTCTACCACGGTCATAGTGCTGCGCTCCTCGATCTCAGCGCCACGCACAATGGCACGCTTTGCAATGGCTTCTGCCAGATCCCTTGCGATCTTGGGGTTGCTGGCAGATACGTTTACCTGAATCATAGAAGCTTTTTCAGGCAATGTTGTTGTCACCATATTGCGCAGCGTACCGTAGCCGTAATTGAGGCCGATATCATTGGCTGCATCGATCAACACGGAACGGCTGCAGATGATCTCGTTATACAAATACATCAGGCCGATGGACGCGTTCAGGTCACCGGTGTTGGTCTTTCCGGTGGTATTCTCCGTCTCTTCTGTTCCCATAACCTCATTGGTATTGGTAATGTAGGCCTTGAACTGCGCCTTATACATAGGCGTAATAAACAGTTTGGTATAGGTAAAGCCGCAAGCAGCGAAGATCACTACCGCAAGCAGGATCACCCAGACGCGTTTGAGGAACACTTCCACAAAGCGCCAAAGGTCGATCTCTCTTTCTTCTCTGTTTTTCTTCCACTCGCTCATAATATCTCCTCCGAGTCTGTGTATTTTATCGGTGAATGTTTGCATAAATTATCACAGTACATTATATATTATTTTTTCGGTTTTTGCAACAATAATTTGGTTTTCCCGGCATATAGGGTTGCGTCTTTTTTTCTGCTATGATAAAATATCACAAATTATGGGAGGAATCTGTCGAAACAAATCCCCCAAAAGGAGCGATTATTGTGATTACAAAAAACTATGCTGATGTTGCCTGGGAGCAAGCCGCTGCGTTACTGGCCATTGATTCCCCTACCGGTTTTACAGGTAATGCATCCGCCTGGCTGAAAAACGCCTTTGAATCCCTTGGTTGCCCGGTGACCGTTACGGAAAAAGGCGGCATTCTGGCCGATCTGGGCGGTGAAGGCAATGGCCTGCTGCTGGCAGCTCACACCGATACCCTTGGCGCTATGGTCAGCCAGGTAAAGGGCAACGGCCGGCTGAAGCTGACCTCCCTGGGCGGTATGAACGCCAATAACAGCGAAACGGAAAATGTCCGGGTCTACACCCGCAGCGGTAAAGTGATTGAAGGCACTCTGCAGCTTTGCAACGCCTCCATCCATGTCAACGGCGACTACTCCTCCGCCAAGCGCAGCTTTGACACCACTGAAGTGGTGCTGGACGAGCCGGTAGAAAGCGCCGCAGATACCCAGAAACTGGGCATTGAGGTTGGCGACATCGTCTGCTTTGACCCCCGCACCCGCCGTACCAACTCCGGTTACCTGAAAAGCCGTTTTCTGGACGATAAGCTCTCTGTGGGTATCCTGCTGGGCTTTGCCAAATATCTTAAGGACAACAACATTTCCCTATCCCGAAAGGTCTATGCCTACATCACCGTTTACGAGGAGGTAGGCCACGGCGGCAGCGCCTCCATCCCCGCCGGCATCACAGAAGCCATCAGCGTGGATATGGGTTGCGTAGGCGACGGTCTTTCCTGCACCGAACGCAAGGTCTCCATCTGCGCCAAGGACTCCGGCGGCCCCTACGACTACACTGTGGTAGGCAAGCTGATTGAGGCAGCCAAGAAGACGGAAGCTGACTATGCTGTGGATGTCTATCCCTACTACGGCTCCGATGTGGAAGCCACCTTGCGGGCAGGCTACGACCTGCGCCACGGTCTCATTGGCCCCGGTGTTTACGCCAGCCACGGCTATGAGCGCAGCCACATTGACGGCGTTTGGAACACCCTGAAAGTCCTGTGCGGTTACCTGGATTGCTAAAACAGAAACCCCGAACACAAACTGTGTTCGGGGTTTTTATTACTCTTCGGTTTCAGAAATCTGCTCCGGTTCGGACTGTTCCGTTTGGGCCACCCGATCCACAAACAACGCCTTCTTAGGAGGGTTGAAATGCTTCCACACCAGGATCACCACGGCAATAATGCAGCTCACCGCTGCCAGCACCTGGCTGAAACGGATCTTGTCACCCAAAATCTCCCGCAGGAAATAGAGGCTGTCGGTGCGCAGTCCTTCGATAAAGGTTCTGCCCAGTCCGTACCAAGCCATGTAACCCAGGGCGATCTGGCCGTCGTACTTACGCTTCTTGGACCACAGATGCAACAGCACAAAGCCTGCCGCATTCCAAAGGGACTCATACAGGAAGGTGGGGTGGTAAGTATCCCGCAGACCGGTGGAGCTGCTGTAAATATTCATACCCAGGAAGAAATCCGTCACGCTGCCGTGAGCCTCCCGGTTGAAGAAATTGCCCCAGCGGCCAATGCTCTGACCGATGAGAAAACTCACCGCCATCAGATCCAGTACTGCCAGCAAGCTGACTTTTTTAATCTTACTGAACAGGATCACACACAGCGCTGCGCCGATCACCGCGCCGTAAATAGCCAGTCCGCCCTCCCAAATGTACAGCACGCTGATGGGATTATGCTTATACTGACCCCATTCCAGAATGCAGTAGTACAGCCGGGCGCAGATCACCGCCACAGGCATGATCCAAATAAAGCCATCGATAATATCATCCTGCTTCAGACCGAATTTGCGGCTTCTCTTCAGGCCGTAAAGCACTGCCAGCACCATACCGATTGCAATGATCAGGCCATAGAACCGGACCTCCACAGAGCCAATCTGAAAACCCAAAGGCGGATTGATCTCAAACCCCATTTTGGGAAAAGCGATCGTGTTGCCCGTATTTAACCATTTAAACATCTTTTTCCTCCTCTGCCGGCAGGATCACGGAAAGACTTGCTCTTTCCGGTACGATCACCCGGCCCAAAAATTCCTGCACATCCCCCGGCTGCACCTGCTGATAGGCCTCCGGGAAACGGAAATAATCCAAATCAGAAAAATAGTAGGCGCAAAGCCGGAAATTGGTAGCATCGAACTTATCCAGCCCCCGGATCCTGCGACCCATAGCGCTGCGCTTCATTCGCAAAAAGTCTGCCTCCGGGATGCCCTCCCGAGCCAGTACCTTTGCCCGTTGGCAAACCGCTTCCAAAACCTTCTCCGGGTAGTCGCTATCGCCACCCAAAGAGATCTGCGCCATACCGTCCATAGTGTCAAAACCACCGCCGAAAGAGCTGTCAATGATACCCTCTTCATACAGCTTCAGATACAGTTCCGAAGACTCACCGAACAGCGCCTCTGCCGCCAGATCGCCTACGATCTCCCGGCAAAGCATGGGCAGTCCCTCCCCTACCGGCTCGCATTTAAAGCCGATGTGGAACATAGGCATGGCCACATCCATTTTCTCCCGGATCTCCGGTTGTACCGGCTGCATCGTCTCCTGCCAATCCCGCAAGAGCATTGCGTCGGGCCGCTGTCTGAGGGGCAGGCACTCCTGGGCCACCCGGCAAAGCATATCCGGATCTACATCGCCGATGACGCAAAGAAGCATATTGGCAGGATGGTAGAACGCCTTGTGGCACAGATGAAGCATCTCCGGTGTGATCCGGGCAATGCTCTCCACCGAGCCTAAGATCGGTTCCCGGATGGGATGCTCCCCGTAAGAGATCTTCGCTAAATTCTCAAAAACCTTTGCCTCGGGATTATCCCGGTAAATACTGATCTCCTGACCGATGATTCCCTGCTCCTTAGCTACGCTTTCTTCCGTAAAATACGGCGTAGACACAAACTCCAACAGCAGCCGCAGACACGCATCGAAGTGCTCCGTGCAAGAGAACTGATAGGCCGTCATATGGTAGCTGGTAAAAGCATTGGGGTACGCGCCCAGCGCCGCAAACTCTGCAGTCACATCCCGGTCGGGCATATCGAACATCTTATGCTCCAGGAAGTGGGCGATGCCCTCCGGCACCCGCACCTCTTGTCCATCCAGCATAAACCGGGTATCGATAGAGCCGAAATTGGTAGCGAAGTAGGCCAATTTCTTCTGAAATCCCGGTCTGGGTACCAATATCACCTGCAGGCCGCAATCCAAAGTCGCCTCAAAAACCGTTTCTTTCAGTTGGGGGTAGTATTTCTTTTCCATCACTGTTCCCCCTTCAGTACATACTGGGTATGCAGCGTCAAGGTTTGCGCCGCTCTGCACACCTGCTCGCCGGTCACCTTTTCCACAGCAGCCAAATACGCCACAGGCGTCAGCTTTGCGCCGGTGAGCTGCATAGTGGTGTAGTAGTCCTCAATGCCGCCGGGGGAATCGTGAACACCCTGCAACGCGGTGATCAAACTCTGCTTGGCAGCTGTCAGCTCCTGCTGTGTAAAATCTCCATCTTTACAGGCCTGCACCTGGGCCAGGATCTCCTGCTTTGCCAGCTCCAGCTTTTCCGGATCCACACCGGCACAGATCAGTAAAAGGCCCTTGCTGCTGCGGAAAGACGAGGAAATGTCATAGCAAAGGGAGAGTTTTTCCCGGACGTTCATAAAGAGCTTGCTGGTCATACCGCCACCCAAAAGGGCGTTGCAGACCTGCATTGCCGCAAATTCTTCCTTGCGGATAGTAACCGGGGTAGTGTATCCCAGACACAACCGCGCCTGCACCATTTCCGCAGTCTCGGTAGTATCCACCGTGCCGCCATCGGTAAAATCTGTCTGCGGGGGCATAGGTCTTGCCTCCCTGGCCAACACATCACACAACGGTATCAGCAGCTTTTCCACCGCTTCCGGGGTCTTCTGTCCCACATAGAACAGCTCCACCGGACTTTCCCGGAGGATTTTTTGGTAATGCGCCCAGGCGCTTTTCGGTGTGATAGCCCGGACATCCTCGATCTCACCCAAGCGGGAAAGACCGTAAGCATCCCGGCTGCACATAGCCCGCACAGCCTGGCGCATAGCATAGCTGCGCTTATCATTTTTTACAGTCTCCAAAGCGGAGATCTGATTCTTTTTCTCGCTCTCCAAAAACTCGGGATCAAAGCCGCCGTCCACCTGCACAGGCTGCAGCAGCAATTCCTGCAAAAAGCCGATGGCAGGCTCCATCACCCGATCGCCCTCCAGGGCATAGTCATCCGCAATAAAGCCGCAGTAAAGGCCCACACTCTGATAATCGCCGATCTGCCGCACCAGTGGGCCCACAGCTGCGCCGTACAGGTCGTCCAGCCGCAGGGTGATCTTGCGCAGATCCGGCGCGCTTTCGCAACCCCGGAGCAGCACATTGGGCACAAGGGCATTCAGCGCCGCTTCCTCCCGACACATAGGACGCAGAAACTGCAGACTCAGGCAGTTCTGCTTAAACCGCTTGTCGGTAAAGCAGTGCAGTGTGATTCCCGGGGAAAGTTTCTTCGTTGTGATCATAAGTACTCCTAAAGCATCATATTACTCCTTATTATATACCGCCCTTTAAAAAATAGCAATGTATTTCTATGCCGCAAAAAAGACCGCCCACCGGGCGGTCTTTTTTATTACACTTCTTTGCTCTTGGTGGCGATCTCCATCAGGCACTTGGCGGTGAACTCCTCGGGAGTCATTGCACCCAGATCCTCGCCCTTACGGGTACGGACGGACACAGTACCGTTCTCCATGTCCCGGTCACCAATGACCAGCATATAGGGGATCTTCTCCAGCTGTGCTTCCCGGATCTTGTAACCCAGCTTTTCGCTGCGGCAGTCGGTCTCTGCGTGAATACCCACAGCCTCCAGCTTTGCAGCCAGCTCCTTGCCGTATTCGTGAGCCCGGTCGGTGATGGGCAATACCCGTACCTGAGTCGGCATCATCCACAGAGGCAGCGCGCCGGCATAGCGCTCGATCAGGTATGCCAGAGTACGCTCGTAGCAGCCCAGGCTGGTGCGGTGGATAATATAGGGAGTCTTCTTCAGACCGTCGGCATCGGTATACTCCATACCGAACTTCTGTGCCAGCAGCATATCGATCTGGATGGTAACGATGGTATCCTCCTTACCGAACACATTCTTATATTGAATATCCAGCTTGGGGCCATAGAAGGCAGCCTCATCGATGCCCACAGAGTACTCCACGCCCAGATCGTCCAGGATCTGCTTCATGGTAGCCTGTGCGGTCTCCCACTGCTCAGGGGTTCCCTCGTACTTATTCTTGGGGTTCTCAGGATCCCACTGGGAGAAACGGAAGGTGCAGTTCTCCAGCATGCCCACGGTATCCAGCACATACTTTGCCAGCTCCAGGCAGCCCTTGAACTCCTCCTCCAGCTGCTCGGGGCGGAGCACCAGGTGACCCTCGGAAATGGTAAACTGACGGACACGGATCAGACCGTGCATCTCGCCGGAATCCTCATTGCGGAACAAGGTGGAAGTCTCGCCCAAACGCATAGGCAGATCCCGGTAGGAACGAGCCCGGTTCAGGTAGACCTGATACTGGAAGGGGCAGGTCATGGGACGCAGCGCAAAGCACTCCTTCTCCTCGTCATCGGGATCGCCCATAATGAACATGCCATCCCGGTAGTGATCCCAGTGACCGGAGATCTTGTACAGATCCCGCTTTGCCATCAAAGGAGTCTTTGTCAACAGGTAGCCCCGCTTCTGCTCTTCATCCTCGATCCAGCGCTGCAGAGTCTGAATCACTCTTGCGCCCTTGGGCAGCAGAATGGGCAGACCCTGGCCGATCTCCTCCACGGTAGTGAAAAACTCCAACTCGCGGCCGACCTTATTGTGATCGCGCTTCAGAGCCTCTTCCTGGGCAGTCAGGTAGGCCTCCAGCTCGTCCTTGGAGGGGAAGCCGATGCCGTAGATACGCTGCAGCATCTTGCGGCTGCTGTCACCGCGCCAGTAGGCACCGCAGGACTTAGTCAGCTTAAAGCCGTTGTGACGCAGACGGCCGGTGTGATCCAGGTGAGGACCGGCGCACAGGTCGGTAAATTCGCCCTGGGTGTAGAAAGAGATCACAGCATCCCCAGGCAGATCCTCGATCAGTTCCTTCTTGTAGGGCTCGTTGTTGGCCTCGGCCCAGGCAATCGCCTCTTCCCGGCTCTTCTCGGTGCGCTCCAGGCGGATGCGCTCCTTGACGATCTTCTTCATTTCGCCCTCGATCTGCGTCAGATGGTCGGGCGTGAAGGAAAACGGTGCGTCAAAGTCGTAGTACCAGCCCTCTTCGATAGCAGGACCGATGGCCAGCTGTACCTCAGGCCACAGCCGCTTGACAGCCTGGGCCATCACATGGGAGCTGGTGTGCCAGAAGGTCTTGCGGTACTCAGGATTTTCAAAGGTATACAGATTTTCTTCGCTCATATTGGTTCCTCCTTAATATTGGGGAAGGCATAAAAAAGCCCCACCCCCTGGTTTTTCAGGGGTGGGATACAAAGTATTCCACGGTTCCACCCTGGTTGCGGAATATTTTCCGCCACTCATTGGCACTGTAACGGGTGCACCCGGCCCGGCATTTCCGCCGGACGGCTCGGAAGAGGTGCGCGATGTGCGGGGGTGCAGGACTCTTTCACCGGGTGAGTCCCTCTCTGAGCATCTTGCAGCATGCGTATGGCTTCGTCGCAGCCTGTAACATTAGAAAATATAGCATATTTTCCCCATCGTGTCAACAGTACCGTTGCAGTGGAGTTTTTGACCCTGTTTTTTGCAGCTTTTTCCTGCCCCGTGGAGGAAAATAACCAAATTTAAGGGGTAATTTGGTTTCCATAACGCAGGGTGCATTTTTCTCCGTAATTCTGCAAATAGTTACGCATTATGTAAACCTTTGTAACTTTTTTAGCTACATATCGTACTCCTACGATGGAATTTTCGCAAATATTGGGGCCTTGGGTTTACATAACACTTTTTGCATAATTCCCAAAAAAGTTGGCGTTTTTCGGCGTTTGGCATAAAAGACTTGACTTTTTCATAATATTTGTTATAATAGCTTGGCAATCCCTTTGAGGATTGCTTTTCTATGTCCGCTAAATCGCGTCTTTTACGACGCCAAACTTTTGTAACCTTTTTGAAAGGAGACCTTTATTCATGCAAATTAACACTGCTGTGTTGCATCATCGCCGTAACAGTCTTGTTCGTGTGATCGTGTGCTGCCTGGTGCTGGTTTGTCTGGTAAGCACCCTCTCGAAAACCGTGTTCGCACAAACTACTTACATCATCACAGACGGTGAGAAAACCACCGTGCATACTACCACCCTGTCCGACCTGAAAGAGGTTCTGAACCAGGCAGGTCACTCTCTGGAAGACGGTGACCTCTACTCCACTCAGGTTACTGAGGACGGTACTACCGAGATCGTGATCCAGCGCGCACAGACCATTACTGTGAACAACTGCGGCACTACTATTGAGGTCGTCAGCTACGGCGAGACCGTGGAAGCTCTGCTGATCCGGTTGGGCGTGGCAGTCTACGAGGACTACCGCTTTTCCCACGAGCTCAGCCAGCAGACCTACAACGGTATGATTTTGACCGTATCTCTGGCAGAAGAGGTGGAGGAAACCTACACCGTGGAGCTGCCTTTCGAAACCACCTATGGCTACGATCCTATGATGGCTAAGGACGAAGAAGTAATCGTCGTCCCCGGCATGGTTGGCCAGGCCATCCGCACCGATATGGTCCTCTACGAAGACGGTGTTGAAACCAGCCGCACTATGCTGGAAGAAACCGTGATCGAACAGCCCACCGCCCAGTATGTCCTGCGCGGCACCGGCGAAGAGGTTGGCGCGGTCCGTACCAAGCCCATAATCGGTAACGGCTTTATCATCACCGTGGACGGTGAGGTGCTCAACTACTCCCACTCCGCACAGTTCCTGGCATCTGCCTACACCCAAACCGACGCAGGCTGCAACGATACCACCGCTACCGGCACCAAGGTGCATAAGGGCGTGGTTGCCGTAGATCCCTCCATCGTCCCCTACTTTACCAGAATGTACATTGTCACCAACGACGGTGTTTACGATTACGGCATCAGCCGCGCTGAAGACTGCGGCGGTGCGATCCAGGGCATGCGTCTGGATCTGTACTTTGACTCCGACCCCGAGTGCTGGAGCTTCGGTCTCCGGGACTGCACCGTATATTTCCTGACAGATTGATTGCAAATCCGCCTTTTTGCTGTTATAATGGCAGCAGAAAGGCGGATTTTTTATGATTGATGTATGTGATATTCATATTATGAAACCCCTGCTGGAAAGCCACGGATTCCATTTTTCCAAAGCAAAGGGGCAGAATTTTCTCATTGCCGGCTGGGTGCCGGAGCGGATCGCTGAGGAGTCCGGTGTGGACAGCACCGTGGGTGTGCTGGAGATTGGCCCAGGCATCGGTCCGCTGACCCAACAGCTGGCTCTCCGCGCCAATAAGGTCTGTGCCGTGGAGTTGGATAAGCGCCTTGCGCCCATCTTAGAGCAGACTGTGGGAGAATTCCCTAATCTTGAAATTCTGTGGGACGATGTGCTGAAGCAGGATATTCCTACCCTGGTGGCAGAGAAATTCCCCGGTCTGCGGCCTATGGCCTGCGCCAACCTGCCCTACTATATCACCTCTCCCATCCTCACCGCTCTGCTGGAAAGCAACTGCTTCGAGGCTGTCACGGTGATGGTGCAAAAAGAGGTGGCGCAGCGGATCGCTGCCAAACCCGGCACTGCCGATTACAGCGCATTCACCATTTTCTGTCAGTACTATGCTGAACCGGAAATCCTGTTCGATGTGCCTGCCGGATGCTTCCTGCCCCAGCCCAAAGTCACCTCCGCAGTGATCACCCTCCGGGTACGCAAAGAACGCCCCTGGGAGATCCTGGACGAAAAGACCTTTTTCCGGGCGGTACGCGCCAGCTTTGCAATGCGCCGCAAGACTCTGCAAAACGGTCTTGCCTCCGGATTTCCGGAGCTGGGAAAAGCCGGTGCTGCAGAGGTGATCGCCGCCTGCGGTCTACCCGCTGCTGTCCGTGGTGAGACTCTGGGCATCGAAGAATTTGCCGCTCTTGCCAACGAAATTTTCCGGAGAAAATAATATGATCGAATTTTTACTGATCGACCTGGACGATACTATTTTAGACTTTAAGATGGCCGAAAGGAATGCTTTAGGCAAGACTTTGCAGCAGTTTGGTCTTAACCCCACCCCGGAGGTCTGCGCCCGATACAGCGCCATCAACAAAACCCATTGGGAAATGCTGGAACGAAAAGAAATCACCCGGGCGCAGCTGCGTCCCAGGCGTTTTCAAATGTTATTTAATGAGTACAGCAAAGAGGTAGACGCAGATGCCTGCGCCCACCGGTATGAGCAAAACCTCTCTCAGCAGCACCCTTTTATCCCCGGCGCGCAGGAAGTGCTACCGGAACTGGCAAAAGGCTACAAGCTGTACATCGTCAGCAACGGAAATCTCCACGTGCAAAAAGGCCGACTGCGGGATTCCGGAATTCTTCCCTATTTCCAGGGGTGCTTTATCTCCGAAGAAATGGGCGCATCCAAGCCGGACCCTGTCTTCTTCCAAAACTGTTTTGCCCGGATTCCCGATTTCGACCCCAAACGGGCCATGATCATTGGTGACAGCCTGACATCCGACATTTTGGGCGGTATCCAGGCCGGTATCTCCACCTGCTGGGTCAACCCCAAAGGGCTCCCGTATCCGGACAAGATATGTCCGGATCACGAAATCTGTACCCTTGCCGACCTCCCGGCACTTTTGAAAATTTTATAATCGCACCGGAACAGCTTTGTGGATGGTCATTTCATCCGGTGTGACCTTGCAGTCCACCGCTAATATCTCCACTCCAGCCTTTGCCGCTTCCCGGAGGACTTTGCCAAATTCCGGGTCTGTGGCATCGTTGGGATGGAGATATTTTACATTCTCCATCTGGATCACAAAGAGGATATACGCGCCGTAGCCTGCTTGCTTTGCCCGGATCAGCTCCCGGATGTGTTTTACACCCCGGGTGGTAGGCGCATCAGGAAATGCGCAAATGCCGTCATTTTCCAAAGTTACACCTTTTACCTCTAAAAAACAGGGCTTTCCCTGTTTTTCGAAGTAAAAATCGAATCTCGACCCCAAAAAAGTCTTTTCTGCTTTTATATTCTCAACTGCGCTGAAGCCGCCTTTTTCCAGCCACTCTTTCACCGCCGCGTTGGGTGCCTGAGAGTCCATATTGATAAGCCGATCCCCTTTTTGCACTGCGATGAGATCGTACCGGGTCTTACGGCTGGGATTGCCTGCATCCAGACACCAGACCTTGGCTCCCGGGGGTAACAGTTCCCGGCAGCGGCCGGTATTCTTCACATGACAGACCTCCGTTTCACCCTGGATCTCCACCATGGCGATAAAGCGGTTGGGCCGCTCCAAAAAGGTACCTTGCACCATTTTCCCGTAACGCATAATACTCCTTTTTAGCAAACTGTCCTTCGGTAAAACCGAAGGACAGTTTTTTCATTATTCAGTAATATCCATTTCTGCAACCACTGCAGCGCAGCGGGCGCACAGGCCCTCGACGTGGTCGGAATGGGTGTGCATCCAGCAGCGGGGACACTTGACGCCCTTAGCTTCGGTAACGCCCACGGTCAGGTCTGCAAAATTGGTACCCACACCGGTGGTAGCGCCTTCCTCGGGAGCTTCGAAGCTGCAGGAGGAAACAATGAAGATCTCTGCCAGATTCAGACCCTGGCAAGCCTGCTTCACAGCGGCATTGTCGGTCTGCAGCGTCACGTGAGCTTCCAGTGCCTTACCGATACGTTTATCGGCACGGGCCAGCTCCAGTACACCGTTCACATCCTGGCGCAGCTTCATAACGGTATCCCACTTTGCCATCACGTCCGCAGGCAGCACATATGCGCTGAGATCATTCGGCATCTGGTTCAGCAGGATGTTCCGGGTGTCGTCGCCCTCGCGGTGGGGCATTGCCTGCCAGATTTCATCGCAGGTAAATGCCAGGATAGGCGCAAACATCTTCGCCAGGGCATCCACGATCAGGTACAGCGCAGTCTGTGCGCTGCGGCGGCGCAGGCCGTCCTTTGCCTCGCAGTACAGGCGGTCCTTCAAGATATCCAGGTAGAAGCTGGACAGCTCCACCACGCAGAAATCGTTGATGGCATGGGTGATATTGTGGAACTCATAGTTCTCATAGGCCTTGCGGCAGTATGCCAGCAGCTCGCCCAGCTTGGTCAGCGCCCACTTATCCAGCTCTTCCAGCTGATCGGCAGGTACCAGATCGTTGGCGTCAAACTCGTTCAGGTTGCCCAGGCAGTACCGGGCAGTGTTGCGGAACTTCAGGTAGTTCTGTGCGATCTGCTTGAAGATCTCCTTGGAGCAGCGCACATCGGCATGGTAGTCGGAGGAAGCCGCCCACAGACGGACGATATCCGCACCGAAATCCTTGATCAGGTCAGCGGGATCCACACCGTTGCCCAGGCTCTTGTGCATAGCGCGGCCTTGGCCGTCCACCACCCAGCCGTGGGTCAGCACCTGCTTAAAGGGTGCGCCCCGGTCCAGCGCGCCAACGGAGGTCAGCAGAGAAGACTGGAACCAGCCGCGGTACTGGTCAGCACCCTCCAGATATACATCTGCAGGCCACAGATCGGGGGTGCGGTGCATCAGGGATGCATAGTGGGTAGAGCCGGAGTCGAACCAACCGTCCAAAGTGTCGGTTTCCTTGTCAAATGCAGCGCCGCCGCAGTGGGGGCAGGTAAAGCCCTGAGGAATCAGCTCGGCAGCTTCTTTCTCAAACCAGATGTTAGAACCGTTTTCAGCAAACAGCTGGGAGATGTGTTCGATGGATTCCGGGGTGGAAACCGGCTTGCCGCAATCCTTGCAGTAGAATACAGGAATGGGCAGACCCCAACGGCGCTGACGGGAGATACACCAGTCGGCCCGTTCCCGAATCATGCTGACCATTCTTTCACCGCCCCATGCAGGGAACCACTGAACATCTTCAATGGCCTTGACGGCGTCTTCCTTAAAGGCATCCACAGAGCAGAACCACTGGGGTGTTGCCCGGAAGATGATGGGCTTCTTGCAGCGGTCGTGATGGGGGTAGGAGTGAACGATATCTTCCGAAGCGAAGAGCATACCGCTTTCCTTCATATCGGCCAGAATGATGGCGTTGGATTCGTCAGTCTTCAGTCCGGCATATTTTCCGGCATAGTCGGTGTGACGGCCGTAATCATCCACGGGGACGACCAGATCCATACCGTAGCGCATACAAGTCTGATAGTCGTCAGCACCAAAGCCGGGAGCAGTGTGAACACAGCCTGTACCGGAATCCATGGTAACATACTCAGCGTTGACCAGTCGGGAGGTCTTGTCCAGGAAGGGATGCTTTGCCAGCATATTTTCAAAGAAGTTGCCGGGATAGGTGGCAAGAACCTGGTAGTTCTCAAAGCCGCCGATCTTCATGACCTTTTCCATCAAAGCCTCAGCCATGATGTAGGTCTCGCCGTTTTCAGCCTTGACCAGAACATACTTGTCCCGGGGATGGAGGCAAACGCCCATATTGCCGGGGAGCGTCCAGATGGTGGTGGTCCAGATGACGAACTAGGTGTTCTTCAGATCGAATTCGGAGAGCTTACCCAGATCGTCGGCCATGGGGAACTTCACGAAAACAGAGGTACAGGGATCGTCGTGATATTCGATCTCCGCCTCGGCAACAGCGGTTGCACAAACGGGGCACCAGTAAACGGGCTTCAGGCCCTTATAAATGTAGCCCTTGTCGAACATCCGGCCAAAGACCTTTACTTCCTGAGCCTCGAAATTCCAAGTCGGATCGTAGCCATGTCG
>JAZNZH010000012.1:0-24743 GCA_045594845.1 Faecousia sp.
GGCATCACAACACCGCCGGTTCTCTGTGCTGCAGCACGTGCAAGCGCCTGCGCCATCAACGGATCGGTTCCGTAAGGCATTGCACGGCCATGCCACTCCAATGGCGCCACAGGAAGATAAACAATAGAGCAGCGTTCCTTCTCCGCTTGGATCTCACCGGGCCGCAAATACTCTAACTGTACAGTACGCATAGTATTCTCCTTATGCCAGGGCGCTTTCTTCCTTACGGGTCCAGCCGCCGTCACCCATGTAACCGGAAGGCAGTCCGGCAGGAGTCTCAAAGGTGGATTCCAGGTTGACGACCTTGCCGGTCTCAGCGGAAGTCATAATGCCATGCATCAGTTCGAAGACATGGTAAGCCATCTCCTTGCAGGCACGGTTCTTACGGCCCTTAACGATAGACCAAGCCATTTCAGCAGCGCCGACACCTCTGGAGTTCTCTGCATAGCCATGTGTCAGCGGGAACTCAACCTTACCGCTCAGTGTCTTCTGGATGTAAACGGGATTACCGAACTCATTGGGATTACCCATGTACAGAATACCCTCTGTACCATAAATGACCAGAGAATAGGTCTCGTCCAAGATGCAGTCGGAATTCATGTGCAGAGTACCCAGCACGCCGCTTTCGTACTGCATGGTGGCGGTGATCACGTTGGCATCCTCCAGCTTGTACTCCCGGCCGTACAGGTCGTTGCCCTCACGGTCGGTGCCGATACGGGTGTTCACCCGGTCGGGATCGTTGATAGCGGTGAATGCGCAAACATTCTTTACCGGGCCCAGAATGGAAGCCAGAGCGGTCAGGTAGTAGCCGCCCATGTCGAAGCCGATACCGCCGCCACGCTTGCACAGGTGGGGCAGGAATTCGCCGTAGATGCCGTAGTTACGGCTGATGGAGGCGCGGCAGGAGACGGGCTTGCCGATGAGACCCTGCTCAACGATGTACTTTGCAGTCTGAACGGAAGCGCCCAGGAAGGTGTCGGGGGCAACGCCCAGATACAGACCCTTCTTGTTAGCCAGCTCTACCAGTTCCTTGCCCTGCCACAGCTCCACAGCGATCATCTTCTCGGAGAAGACGTGCTTGCCTGCTTCCAGGCACTGCTTGATCACGGGATAGTGGGCGGCGGGAATGGTCAGGTTGATGACCATATCGATGGTGGGATCGTTGCAGATCTCCTCGGTGGTCATCGCCTTGCAGCCGTACTGCTTGGCCTTGGCTTCCATAGCGGCGGGGAACAGGTCAGAGCAGGCAGCCAGCTCCAGGATCTGGAACTTGCCGCTCTGAATGTTGCTCATGTAAATGTCGCTGATAGAGCCGCAGCCGATGACGGCAACTCTAATTTTCTTCATTGTGCGTCCTCCGTAAAATTACAGGGACAGGACGATCTCGCGGATGTTCTTGGCAACCTGGTTGATCTCCTCGGTGGTGGAGTTGATGTTGATACCGGTGCCTGCGCCCAGACCCTTATCCACAACGCCGATGGAAATGTTCACAGCGCGCTCCAGGATATCGTCGGTAACGGGCAGCATGTGCTTTTCATACTTGCGGTCATCCTGATGGAAGGGATGTGCGTTGGTCCAGGTCTTCTTGTCCAGGATCTGCTCCATGTTGTTGTATACGTGCCAGCCGGAGCGAGCGATGACGGAAGTGCCGGCCTTCTCGCAGAACTTAGCAGCCAGTTCCTTGGTCTCGAACAGCAGGGTCAGCAGAGTAGCGCACTCGCCCTCGTCGTTGACAGTACGGAAGCCAACGCCGGGCAGGCCCTGCAGCTGGCTCTTCAGCAGAGCCTTCTTCTCCCGCAGAGTCTTCAGGATGCCGGGCAGCTTGCGGCCCTGAACCACAGCGACAGCGCCGCTGAGCTCGTTCATACGCATGTTCACGCCAACGATGGAACGGTTACCAACCTCAACGCCGGTACGGGAGGGCTTGTGACCCTGATCGTGGAAGCCGAATGCGCGCTCGTACAGAGTCTCATCGGAGCAGCCAACGAAGCCGCCGTCGCCGGTGGTGATGGTCTTAAAGACGTTCAGGGAGTATGCGCCCATGTCGCCGATGGTACCGCAGCACTTGCCCTTGTAGGAAGCGCCCACAGCCTGGCAGCAGTCCTCGATGACGTACAGGTTGTGCTTCTTTGCGATTGCCATGATCTCGTCCATCTTCCAGGGGTTACCCAGCATATGAACGGGCATGATAGCCTTGGTGCGGGGGGTGATCAGAGCCTCGATCTTGGTGGGGTCGATAGTCAGAGAATCATCGATCTCAGCCAGAACGGGGACAGCGTTCATCATAGCGATGGTGGAAATAGATGCGATAAAGGTGTAGCCGGGGACGATGACCTCGTCGCCCATACCGATGCCCAGAGCTGCCAGGCAGCACAGCAGGGAACCGGTGCCGGAGCTGGTAGCAACAGCATACTTATGACCCAGCTGCTCAGCGATCTCGCGCTCGAAAGTAGCGACCTTACCCTGGAAGCCATCAACGCCCACAGTGCCGTAACGGAACAGAGCACCGGCCTCGATAACATCCATCAATTCTTTCTTTTCTTCAGCTCCAAATACGTAGGAACCAGGACCTCCAGCCATAATAAATACCTCCAAAATTTTCATAATATTTTGCGGATACTTCGCGGATAGCAAGCATCCGCTATAGTCCAACACTATTATATAGAAAAAAACAAGGCTTTTCAAGGGTCTATATACACAAATTAACAACTCTGTCTATGTGAAAAAGCACGAAAATCCGTAAAACCGGAGCCATAATTTTTAGGTTGCCATTCCATCGCAAATGCAGTAAAATAAATAGGAATCATTGTCTACTGTTTCAGAGGTGTAATATGGCCTGGATCGAGATAACAATCAAGACACTGCCCAAGGCGCTGGAGGAGGTCTGCGCTGCCCTCACCGCCGGAGGTTTTCCTGAGCAGGTGATCGAGGATGGCGACGGATTTTCTGCCTTTTTGGAGGAAAATCGCGCATACTGGGATTATATTGACGAAGATTTGGAGAAGAATCTCCAAAATATGTCATGCGTTAAGCTATATGTGGAGCAGGACGATCAAGCTGCCCTGGTCCGTCTGCGGACTCTTTTGGAGGCATTACCCGGGGTGGAGCAGGTCGCAGAGACGCGCTTGCCGGATACCGACTGGGAAGAAAGCTGGAAGGACAGTTATCCCCCTCAGGTGATCGGTGAAAACCTTATCGTACTGCCCTACTGGTTGGCAACCGAGACCCAGGGTCGCAACCCCATTATCCTGGATCCCGGTCTGACCTTCGGCACCGGCGCTCACGAGACCACCCAGATGGTGTTGGAGGAGATGGAAAAGCGGATCGTCCCCGGGGCAAACTGCCTGGACTTAGGCAGTGGCAGCGGAATTCTGTCCATTGCCGCGCTGCGCTTGGGGGCAGGCCAAGCCACCGGCGTGGATATCGACCCCAAGGCCGAGGATGTGGCCCGGGAGAATCTTGCCTATAACGGCATCGACCCGGAGCGCTTTTGCGCCTACACGGGCGATGTGACCACCTCGAAAAAGCTGATGGCAAAGTTAAAAGAGGCGCATTACGATGTGGTGCTGGTGAATATTGTGGCGGATGTGATCATCGCCCTGGCGCCGGTGCTGCCGGAGTTTTTGGATCCGGACAGCCTTTTGATCCTCTCCGGCATTCTGGATACCCGCCTGGAGGATGTACTGGCGGCGCTGCATAAGGCGGGCATCGCCCCCATCCTCACCCGTCAAAAGGAAAATTGGCGCTGCATTTGCGCCAAAAGGAGAACATAAATGAAACTTTCCTCTCGTTTACAACAAATCCCCTACCGCACCCGGCGTCTGTGGCGGCGGATCGCGATCATTACCGCCATCGTACTGGCGGTGGTGCTGCTGATCTGGGGCTACTGGATGATCTGGCTGCAGCGGTATGTGGTGTATAGCCCCCAGGGCGCGAAGCTGGATTTTAAGCGCAATCCCACCCTCCCCACCGGTGAGCTTGCGGTGAAGCCCAAGGATCCGGATGTTCAGTTTGAATACTGGGACGATGCGGAGCACGAGGTGGATGAGGAGCTCAAGCAACTGGCGGGCTACTATATCTCTGCCCAGGATCTGGAGGACATCCCCGGGGTCAAGGCCCGGCTGAAGGATCTGCCTAAAGGCACGCCTGTGATGGTGGAGGTCAAGAGCATCACCGGTAACTTCTTCTACAATTCCGCGGTGGCGGAGTACCGGGCGGATGCCGTGGATGCCGACGCTATGGACGAGCTCATCGACTTTATGAATAAAAAGGGTCTGTATACCATGGCCTATATGCCCGCGCTGCGGGACTATCACTACGGTCTGCACCATGTGCCCGACGGCTTGCCCACCCCCGGCGGCTGGCTGTGGATCGACGATGACGGCTGTTATTGGCTGAACCCCACCAGTCAGGGAACCACCTCTTATCTGGTCAGTATCGTTACGGAACTGCGGGATTTCGGCTTTGATGAAGTGGTGCTGTATGATTTCCGTTTCCCCGATACCAGCGGTATTGTTTTTAGCGGAGACAAGACGGAAGCTCTGACGGGTGCTGCCAAGACCCTGGTGACCACCTGCGCAACAGACCGCTTTGCGGTGTCCTTCGTGGTAGATATGCCCTTCCAGCTGCCTGTGGGCCGTTGCCGTATGTACAAGCAGAATGTGCCCGCTGCTCAGGTGGAGCAGATCGCCCAGGAGTCCGGATTGGAGACTCCCCTGACCCATCTGGTGTTCCTGACGGATGTCCACGATACCCGGTTTGATGCCTACAGCGTCCTGAGACCCTTGCCCTAAAGGAGATAATTGTGGAAGAATTGCTGTTTCCCGGCTTTACTGTGCAGCAGGTGAATGCCGTTTCCAACTTAGGCCTGGCCCACATTGGCGACGGGGTCTATGAGCTGCTTTGCCGCACCTATCTGTGTGTGGCAGGTGACCGAACTGTGCGCACCCTCCATCGGGATACGGTGGAACTGGTAAAAGCCCCCACCCAGGCACGGCTGGCGGAGAGAATTCTGCCGGTGCTTTCTGAGGAGGAGACGGACTTTTTCCGTCGGGGCAGGAATACCCACACCCACGCAGCCCCCAAGGCGGCAACCCGGAAGGAGTATGCCACCGCCACGGGTCTGGAGACACTGTTCGGGGCGCTGTACCTGCTGGGTCGCAAGGACCGGCTGCAGGAACTGTTTTTAATGATGATGAACGAGGAAAAGTAAATGGCCTTTGATGCGTTTTTTCTCCACGCGGTCCTGGAGGATCTGCGGGAGAGAATAACCGGCGCCCGGGTGGAGAAGATCCACCAGCCGGCCCGGGATACTGTGATATTGCACCTGAAGACCCGGGAGGGAAGAGAGAAGCTGCTCTTTGCTCCCAATCCTGCTGCGCCCAGATTGCATCTGACGGCATCCACCCCGGAAAATCCCGACAAGCCTCCTATGTTTTGTATGCTGCTGCGCAAGCACCTGTCTGGCGCCCGCCTGGCAGAAATTTCTCAGCCGGCGATGGAGCGCTGCGCGGTGTTCAGCTTTGAATGCACCGACGAGCTGGGCGACCGGGTACAGAAGAAATTAGTGGCGGAGCTGATGGGCAGAACCTGCAATCTGTACCTTTTGGGTGCAGACGGCAGAATTTTGGACTGCCTGCGCCGCATTGGTTTGGACGAGACCAGCCATCGGCCGGCGCTGCCCGGTATGTTCTATCAGCTGCCGGATCCGGTGGAAAAGAAGGATCCCCGCACTGCGGATTTTACGGAAATCTTGCAGGCAGAGGGGGCGGATATTCTGTCTGACCGGCTGATGGATACCTTAGGCGGCCTTTCTCCCCTGGTGTGCCGTGAGGCGGCCGCTTTTGCGGCGGGGGATACCGATGCCCGGCTTACCGGCTGTGATATCGGCGTTGTGGCGGAAAAGCTGAAAATCTTTTTCCGTACCCATCTGGAAAATCCCAAGCCCTACTATTATCAGGATAATACCGGCAAACCCAAGCAATTTGCCTTCTGCCCTGTGACTCTGTACGGCCCGGGCCGTGAGGCGGCTTCTTTTGGGGAGCTGATGGATCTTTTCTATGTGTCCCGGCAAAAGCGGGAGATGATGGAGCAAAAGAGCCAGTCTCTGCGCAAGACCGTGCAGAACCTCTGCGCCCGCACTCAGCGGAAGATCGCCATTCAGGAAAAGGAGCTTTTGGAGACCTATGACCGGGAGCGGCTGCGACAGCTGGGCGATATCCTCACCGCCAATCTGCACCGGATGAAAAAGGGACAGACCACCGTGACGGTGGAGGACTTCTACGATGAGAATATGGCCGAAATCCAGGTTGCCATTTCTCCCACCCTTTCTCCCCAGGAAAATGCGGCGAAATACTATAAGAATTACTCCCGTATGAAGAATGCGGAAAAGGAGCTGACCCGGCAGCTGGAGATCGGCCGGCAGGAGCTGAATTATCTCCAAAGTGTTCTGGAGGAATTGCGCCGGGTAGGCAGCGATGCGGAACTGGAAGAGATCCGGACAGAGCTGCAGGAGGGCGGCTATGTGAAGCGGGACAGCGGCAAAAAGCGGCAAAGGACCGGAAAACTCCCCCCAATGCGCTTTGTTTCCACCGACGGCTACCCCATTTATGTGGGTCGGAACAATCGGCAGAATGAGGAACTGACCTTCAAATCTGCCCGGAAGGACGATATTTGGTGTCACGCCTCCAAGGTACACGGCAGCCACGTGATCATCGACTGCGGCGGCACCACGCCCCCGGACGACACGGTGACGCAGGCAGCCCAGCTGGCAGCCCATTATGCAGAAACTGCCGGAGGACAGAACATCCCGGTGGATGTGACGACTGTGCGGCAGGTGAAAAAGATCCCCGGCGGCAAACCCGGTATGGTGATCTACCATAATTACCGCACTGCCATCGTCAACCCCTACCCCGATATCGTGGTAGACGCCCTGAATGCAGAAAAAAAGACGGACTAAGGTCGCCCAAAGTCCGTCTTTTTTAGTTCATCGTGGTGCCGGTTTGGCGGAAGAGTTTGACAATTCTCTGCCGTAAAGCATTTGCTTCCGGGGTGTCCTCTGTGCCCCGGGTATCGATCCACCGGGCAGAGGCCTCCTGGGCCTGCTTCAGGGTCTGCAGATCCAGGCTCAGATTTGCCACCCGGAATGTGGGCAGACCGGACTGCCGGCTGCCGAAGAAATCGCCGGGACCGCGGATGGCCAGGTCTTCTTCTGCGATTTTGAAACCGTCATTGGTTTTGCACAAAGCTTTCAGCCGGCGGTTGGTGTCGGCGTTTTTGCTTTGCGTGGTGAGGATGCAGTAGCTTTTCGCCTTGCCCCGGCCAACACGGCCTCGCAGCTGATGGAGCTGGGACAGGCCGAACCGGTCGGCATCCTCTACTACCATCAGTGTGGCGTTAGGCACATCCACACCCACCTCGATCACCGTGGTGGCCACCAGAACATCCGCGTTTCCTGCGGCAAAATCTGCCATAATGGCGTCCTTTTCGCTGCCCTTCATCTGCCCGTGGAGCAGCGCCACCCGCAGGTCGGGGAACACAGTCTTTTGCAAGGTCTCCGCCCAAACTGTGGCGGCTTTCATATCCAAAGACTCCTCCACCGCCGGGCAGACCACAAAGCACTGGTGTCCTTGCGTCACCTGCTTGCGGATAAAGGCATTGATTCTTGCCCGATAATCCTCGCCTACGCAGAAGGTGTCCACCGGCTCCCGGCCGGGGGGCAGCTGGTCAATAATGGAAAGCTCCAGATCGCCGTACATTAAAAGCGCCAGTGTCCGGGGAATGGGGGTGGCGGACATCACCAGCAGGTGGGGGTCGCAGCCTTTTGCTGACAGTTTTGACCGCTGGGCAACACCGAACCGGTGCTGCTCGTCAGTGATCACCAGACCCAAATCTTTAAATACCGTGGTGTCGGAAAGCAGGGCGTGGGTGCCGATGATCATTTGTGCCTGTCCGTTTTCGATGGCCTGGCGGGCCAAAGTCTTTTGCTTTTGAGTCATAGCGCCGGTAAGCAAAACGGTGGAGATTCCCAGAGGCTCAAACAGCTTTTGGAAGGAACGCAGGTGCTGCTCCGCCAAAATTTCCGTAGGCGCCATCATGGCTGCCTGCTGGCCGTTTACGACGGCAAGGTACGCTGCGGCGGCAGCTACCATGGTTTTGCCGCTGCCCACATCACCCTGTACCAGTCGGTTCATAGGCGTGCCTTTTTGCAGATCGCTGCGGATCTCCCCGATTGCCCGCATTTGGGCGGAAGTCAGGGTAAAGGGAAGTTTTTCAAAAAACGGCGTCAAGTCCACCTGCCCGTAGGGGCGGGTTTTTTTGTTGCTCCGGGCAGCCCGCATCAGGGAAAGGCCGGCGGAGAACAGGAAAAATTCCTCAAAGATCAGCCGTTTTTTCGCCATCTCCGCTTCCCGCATGCTTTGGGGCTGATGGATGGCGTAATAGGCGTCATTTGCCGGCAAAATGCCGTATTTCTCCCGGATCTCATAGGGGAGAATCTCAGCCGGGGTGTCGCACAGCGCCAGGGCTTGTTGGATGGTCTTGAGCATCGTGGCGTTGGAAAGACCGGCGGTCAGGGGGTACACCGGCAGGATCCGCCGGGTGGCCACGGGGGTGTCCGTAGGCTTTTCGAACACCGGGTTGGTCATTTGGTAGCGGCCGTAATCGCCGTCGATGGCACCGTAGAAAATGTATTCCTGGCCGTATTGCAGCTGCTCGGCGGTGAATTTCTGGTTAAAGAACGTGATATTCAGCCGGGCAGAGTGATCGGCTACCTGAATTTTGGTCATATCCAGACCCTTGCGGATGTGGGCGGTGCGGGGCGTACCCATCACCACCGCCTTAAAGCAGGCAGGTTCGTCCGGCTCTAATTCTGCAATGGTGCGCAGAGTGGTGCGGTCCTCATAGTACCGGGGGAAGTGGCAGATCAGATCCTCCAGGGTGTGGATATTTAAGGCGGCGAACTGCTTTTGCTTGGCAGAGCCGATGCCTTTTAAAATGGTAATGGGGTCGGAAAGTCGCGCCATAAGTCCGTCGCCTCCTTTCGTTTTCTTTATCATAGCACACCGGGGTGGGAATTTCCACGCATATTTTTCCCCTGTATGCAAACAATACCAGCGAACACAAATATAAGGAGGTCAATATGAAAAAAATACGATTATATGCCCTTTTGACGGCGGTGGCCTGCGCCCTGACTGTGGGGGGCGTGGCAATGGCGGCTGAGGTGGATTGCGACAGCACCTACTGCTTCGGCGCACAGGATTTTTCCGTCAATGCGCAGGATTTGAAGGGTGTCTGCATCACCGGTCTGCCTGCGGAAGGTACGGTGTATCTGGGTCAGCGGGTGATCCGCACCGGAGATATTCTCACTACCCAGCAGCTGGAGCAGATGACGTTCCAGCCTTTGCGGACGCAGGATGATGCGGTTGCCCAGGTCAGCTACCTGCCTATTTATGAAGACCGGGTGGAAAAGACCGCGGTGATGACCATTTCCATTCGAGGCAAGGCGGACAAAGCCCCCGAGGCATTGGACAGCACCCAGGAGACCTACAAAAATCTCCCTGTGGAGGGCAAACTGAAAGCAAATGACCCTGAGGGAGAGACCCTCACCTATACCCTCCAGCGCGCCCCCAAGCGGGGCGAGGTGGAGCTGCGCCCCGACGGCACTTTCTGCTATACCCCCAAGAAGAACAAAGTGGGTGTGGATTCCTTCACCTACACCGCCGCCGACCCGGCAGGCAATGTCTCCCGGGAGGCTACGGTGACCGTCCAGATCCTGAAGCCCACCGATGCCCGGCAGTACACTGATACTGTGGGCAAGGATTGCCGGTTTGAGGCGGAATGGCTGCGAAATTCCGGGCTGTTCGTGGGTGAAAAGGTGGCGGGTATGGACTGCTTTTTTCCGGATAAGCCGGTAAGCCGGGGTGAGTTTCTCACCATGCTCACCAAGGTGCTGGAGGTAGAGCCTGCGGGCAACACCGCCGCCGATGTGCCCGGTTGGCTGCAGCCTTATGTGGCAGCTGCGGAGCGGGCAGGCCTGACGGCAGATGTGGATACCGCCAGCTGGAACTGGGATGAGGAGATCAGCCCTGCGGATGCGGCGGTGATGGTGCAAAATGCCCTGGCGCTGCAGACCGATGGCCAGGAGCAGACGGCGATTGCGGTAATGGCGCAAAACGGTGCGGAACTGCCCCTGGAGGGGGTTCTGACCAGAGCCGATGCTGCCAAGTTCCTTTATAAAGTCAAGAGTCTTTCCGTCAACGCCCCCGGTATGCAGGCGCTGCACTAAACAGAAATAATTTTTAATTATGGTCATTCCTGCGGGCAGCAAATTGCTCTCGGAATGACCATTTTTTACGCAGGGCACATAATTTTCGGAAAAATGGAAATCCTTTCAATAAAAGGCGGTGAAGAAATGGAACAATTTACTTGCAGCACCCGGCTGATCAGCGGCCGGGGCAGTGTGTCATACCTGGGGGAAATGGGCGTTCGGCGGCTGCTGGTGGTCACCGACCCCTATTTCGCCGCCAATGGCCAGGCCCAGAGGATCGCGGCACTGGCAAATGCGGAAGCTGTGGAATATTTTGATAAGATACAACCCGACCCTACGGTGGAGCTGGCGGCGGAGGCTACGGCGGTGTGCCGGGAATTTCAGCCGGATACGGTGGTAGCCCTTGGAGGCGGCAGCACCATCGACTGCGCCAAGGCTATGGTGTATATTTCCGGGCTGCACCCCCGGATGGTGGTGATCCCTACCACCTCCGGCAGCGGCTCGGAGGTGACGGATTTTGCGGTGCTGACCCACAACGGCGTCAAGCAGCCCTTGGTAGATCCCCGGCTGCGTCCGGAGATCGCATTGCTGGATTCCGACCTGCTGACGGAGATGCCCAAGACCCTGATCGCAGACACCGGCTTTGATGCCATCAGCCATGCAGTAGAGGCCTATGTTGCCACCGGTGCCACCGGCTGCTCCGATGCCTTGGCCCAAAGCGCGGTGGGGGTGATCTACAGCGCCCTTTCCGCATCCCGCAGCGGCGATCTTTCGGTGCGTCAGCGGATCCACGAGGCATCGGCTATGGCGGGGGTGGCGTTCTCCTCTGCGGGGTTGGGACTTTGCCACGCCATGAGTCACGCCATCGGGGGCATTTTGCATATCCCCCACGGCAGACTGAACGCCGTTTTGCTGCCGGCGGTGATTCGGCTTAATGCCTATAAATGCCAGCAAAAGTACGGAAAACTGGCCCGGTTTGCCGGTTTTGGCGGCAGCGCGGATACTTTGGCGGTGCGCAATCTTTGCAACGGCCTGCAGCGGCTGCGCCGGGAACTGCAGATGCCGGACACCCTGTGTCAGGCGGGAGCGGATCCCAATAAACTGTGGCAATGCACCGGCAGCATCGTTAGTGCAACCTTGGCAGACCCCTGCTGCAAAACCAACCCCCTGCTGGTGGAGGACTATATGGTGCGGCGGATACTCAGCGAGGTGACCGGCCGTGTCTGAGACTTTGATCTCTGTTGGCTTGGATGTGGGCACAACCACCACCCAAATGATCGTCTCAAGGTTGACTTTGGAGAACCGGGCGGGGGCGTTCAGCGTGCCGAAAATGGAGATCACCCGGCGGGAGATCCTCTATCGCAGTCCGGTGCAGTTCACGCCGTTGCTGGGAACAGACCTGGTGGACGGAGAAAAGCTCCGGGACCTGGTGGCACAGGAATATGCACGCGCCGGCATCCGCCGGGAGGATGTGGATACCGGGGCGGTGATCATCACCGGGGAGACCTCCCGAAAGGAAAACGCCCGGACGGTGCTCCACAGTCTTTCCCAAATTGCCGGAGATTTCGTGGTGGCCACTGCCGGCCCGGATCTGGAAAGTGTGCTGGCGGCCAAGGGCGCCGGGGCGCTAAAGTACTCGGAAGAGACCGGGAAAACGGTACTGCACATGGATATCGGCGGAGGTACCAGCAACCTGGCCCTCTGCGAAAACGGCCGGATTCTGCGTACCGGTTGCTTTAATGTAGGCGGCCGGGTAAAGGACAAGGGTAACGGCATCGGAGAAATGGTGGAGTGTCTGGAAATGGCGGGAGGCCTGCGGCCTGTGGGAGATGCCTTTTTCTGTTTCCACACGAAAGAGACCGCCGCCCGATGGCAACCTCCGGAAAAGGGGTGTGTGCTGTCTTTTTCCGGGGGCGTGGCGGATTGCATCGCCAACGATTACCCCGACGAGGCCTTTGGAGATATGGGCCCGGCTTTGGGCAGAGCCATCCGCAATAGTCTTTTGTGCGCCGGGGAGTACCGGTTAGGTACGGAGACGGTGGGGGCAACGGTGATCGGCGCCGGCTGTCACAGCACCACCCTTTCCGGCAGTACGGTGTTCCACCGGGGGGTGGATTTCCCGTTGCAGAATTTGCCGGTGGCGGTGTTCACACCCCAGGAACAGGAAAGCGAAGGCCTTGCCGCGCTGGTAGCCCAGCGGATCGCAGACAGCGATACCCCGCCCATACTGATGTTCCCCGGCTATGAAAATGCGGAGTATGCCCAGGTGCGCAGACTGGCGGCAGCCATCGCCCAGGGGGCGAAGACCGGGCCGGTGCTGGTGTGCTTTGCCGGGGATATGGCAAAGGCGGTGGGACACGCCCTTTGTTTGGAAATATCACCGCAAAAGCCGGTGTTGTGTATTGACCGGGTGGCCCTTTCTCAGGGGGATTACCTGGATGTGGGCGCACCGGTAGGACCGGCGTTGCCGGTGGTAGTCAAGACCCTGGTGCTGGGGTCATAAAGGAGGATACTATGAAATTAAAAACCACCCTTTTGGGGAAAACATATCAGTTCCGGGACTTAAAGCAGGTGTTGGCAATGGCCAACGAGGAAAAGACCGGTGACCAGCTGGCAGGCCTGGCGGCGGAGTCCGCCCAGCAGCGGGTGGCGGCCAAGGTGGTGCTGGCGGCGGTGACCCTGGGGGAGCTTCGGGAGAACCCGGTGGTTCCCTACGAGGAGGACGAAGTCACCCGGATCATTCAGGACGATGTGAATGAACCCACCTACGAAAAGCTCCGCAATTGGACGGTGGCGGAGTTTCGGGAATGGCTTTTGGACGAAAAAACCACCGGAGCGGATATCCGGAAAATCAGCCGGGGACTGACTTCCGAAATGGTGGCGGCGGTATGTAAGTTGATGAGCAATCTGGACCTGATATACTGCGCCAACAAGATCACCGTCACCGCCCACTGCAATACCACCATCGGTCTGCCCGGGACGCTGTCCTGCCGACTGCAGCCCAACCACACCACCGATGACCCCGACGGCATTACGGCTTCGGTGCTGGAGGGTCTGACCTTGGGTGCGGGCGATGCGGTGATCGGCCTGAATCCGGTGACGGATTCCCCGGAACAGACGGCGAAAATTCTCCACAGATTTCAGGAGATCCGGGAGTATTGGCAGATCCCTACCCAAATTTGCGTATTGGCCCACGTGACCAATCAGATGCAGGCGGTGCGTCAGGGCGCGCCGGCGGATCTGATCTTCCAGTCCATTGCCGGCAGCCAAAAGGGCAACGAGGCCTTCGGCTTCAATGCCGCTACTCTGCAGGAGGCAAAGGAGCTTTTGCTGCACCACGGCACGGCGGAAGGCCCCAATGTGCTGTACTTTGAAACCGGCCAGGGTTCGGAGCTTTCCTCCAATGCCCACCACGGTGCCGACCAGGTGACGATGGAGGCCCGGTGCTACGGCTTTGCCAAGCGGTTTTCTCCGTTCCTTGTGAATACGGTGGTGGGCTTCATCGGGCCGGAGTATCTGTACGATGCCCGGCAGGTAACGAGAGCCGGCCTTGAGGACCATTTTATGGGGAAACTCACCGGTGTTTCCATGGGTTGCGACTGCTGCTATACCAACCATATGAAGGCAGATCAAAACGATATCGAGAATCTGGCGGCGCTGCTGACTATGGCCGGCTGCAACTATTTTATGGGCATCCCCCACGGGGACGATATTATGCTCAATTACCAGACTACGGGTTTTCGGGAGACCGCGGCGCTGCGTGAGGTTACCGGCAAAACCGCCATTCCTGAATTCCAGCGGTGGCTGGAGAAAATGGGCTTTGTGGAAAACGGAAAGCTCACCGCAAAAGCCGGCGACGGCTCGGCACTGCTGTTTAAGTGATAAACAAAGGGTCATTGAGGTGAGAAAATCGGGGTTCCTATCGAATAACGGTTGTCGCCCCGAGCGTAGCCGAGGGGCCTCACGGGATGTGGTTAGTCCGGTGGTTTTCTGAGATTCCTCGACTCCGGCTTCGCCTCCGCTCGGAATGACAGGAAAAGTAACGATACCGAGAAACACCCAAAGGCGGAACGATTATTGCTGCACTATGCACGTATTGCCACCGGCGGCTCGCCGGCTCCGCTCGGAATGACAGGAAAAGTAACGATACCGAGTATAACCCAAAGGTGGAACGAATGTGGTTGCACCAAAATCCCTCTATTTATGAGGGGGCGAAAATACCGGAAAGGTTGTGAACGTTTGAATAAACAAGAACTGGCCGCCATGGTGGCGGAAATTTTAGCCACTATGGAGGGAGAGCCCCAGGTCAAGGGCAGTGACTACCGCCCCACCGACCCCGGCCCTCAGCCTGTGGATACCCATTTGCAGGACGGAGATTTTGTGGAGGACATCTCCAAGCTGGATCTGCGAAAACTGTATCTTACGGAAAATGCGGCGGATGCCCAGGCCTTTCGCCGCTTAAAGGAAAAGACCCCGGCGCGGCTGGGTATGGGCAGAGCCGGTCCCCGGTACAAGACCCTGACCATGCTCCGCTTCCGGGCGGATCACGCGGCGGCAAGGGACGCGGTGTTTTCGGAGGTGCCGGAGGATTTTGCGCAAAAGCACGGTCTGCTTCCTTTGCAGACCTGCTGTAAAGACAAGGAAGAATACCTGACCCGACCGGATCGGGGTCGCCTTTTAGATGAAGAAAATCAGAAAATGCTGCGCTCTGCCATCCCCAATGCTCCCCGGGTGCAGATCGTCATCGGCGATGGGCTTTCTTCCGCGGCGGTGATGGCCAACGCCCCGGACTGCGCTGCGGCCATCCGGGACGGCCTGAAGGCCCGGGGCATCGACACCGGCAAGGAATTGTTTGTCCGCTACTGCCGTGTGGGTGCGGGAGATGCCATCGGTGACACCATCGGGTGCGAAGTGGTGTGTATGCTGGTGGGAGAACGGCCCGGCCTTGTGACAGATAAGAGTATGTCCGCCTATATCACCTACAAGCCCCACACCGGGGTGTCAGAGTCCAGCCGCACGGTGGTCAGCAATATCCACGCCCAGGGTACCCCGGCGGTGGAGGCCGGCGCCCATATTGCAGACCTGATCTGCAAGATCCTGGATAAAAAAGTCTCCGGCGTGGCGCTCCATCTGGAGGGGGCGGTATGATTCCGGTGAAGGTGCTGGCGGTGCAGTATCTGTCTGCCGCCAGCGAGGCCCTGTGCAAAGGGCTAAAAGCCCCGAAAGGCTACCCCTGTCTGGGACTCATTACCACGGATTGCGATGATGCCACCTATATTGCCCTGGACGAAGCCACCAAGTCGGCGGATGTGCAGGTCAGCTACGGACGGAGCTTTTATGCCGGCGCGGCCAACGCGTCTACTCCCTATGCGGGGGAAGTGATCGGCGTTTTGGCTGGCAGGACCCCCGGGGCGGTGCGCAGCGGTATGGAGGCGGCGCTGAATGCGTTGCAGCGCATAGGGTTTGAGGATGTGGGCGTGCCGTGCCTTGCCCATACGGTGAGCCGCTGCGGCACATTTTTAGCAAAGGAAGCCGGTGTGCCGGAGGGGGCGGCGTTGGCGTATCTCATTGCGCCGCCGTTGGAGAGTATGGTGGCGATGGATGCTGCTTTAAAAGCGGCAGATGTCGTGTTATGTAAACTATACAGTCCTCCCTCGGAGACCAATTTCGGCGGTGGCCTGCTGACAGGAACCCAATCTGCCTGTCAGTCTGCCTGCGAAGCATTTTTGGCGGCAGTGGCACAAATCGCCGCCAAACCGAAAGAGAATGGATAATTTTTGTTGTCGCCCCGAGCGCAGCCGAGGGGCCTCACGGGAGGTTGGCAGTCCGGTGGTTTTCTGAGATTCCTCGACTCGCTATGCTCCCTCGGAATGACACGGAAAAATAGAACGATACCGAGCAACACCCAAAGGTGTAACAAATACTGCTGCACCTTGCACGTATCGTCAGCGGCGGCTCGCTATGCTCCCTCGGAATGACACGGAAAAATAGAACGATGCCGAGCAACACCCAAAGGTGTAACAAATACTGCTGCACCTTGCACGTATCGTCAGCGGCGGCTCGCCGCTCCCTCGGAATGACAAGAGGGGTAATGATACCCTAAGGTTTTACCATAAAGGATGTGAAAGTTTGGAATTAGATAAGGACTTAAAGGCCCGGCAGGAGGCCCGGGACTTGGCAAAAGCCGCGCAGGCGGCGCAAAATATCCTGGCGCGAATGCCTCAGGAGAAGCTGGATGCCATTGTGGAATCCATTGCGGAGGTGTTCAGCGCAGCAGCGCCCCGCCTTGCCAAAATGGCGGTGGAGGAGACGGGCTTTGGCAATGTGGAGGACAAGATCGAAAAGAACGAATTTGCCTCCAAGCAGGTGCTCTCCGCCATCCGGAACATGAAAACGGTGGGGGTATTAAAAGAGCTGCCCCAGGAGAAACTATGGGAGATCGGTGTGCCTATGGGGGTCATCGCTGCCATCGTACCCAGCACCAACCCCACATCTACGGTGTGCTATAAGGCGATGATCGCCCTGAAAGCCGGCAACGCCATTGTGTTTTCCCCCCATCCCAAGGCGGCAAAATGCACCGGGGAAGCCGCCCGACTGGTGGCTGAGGCGGCAGAACGGGCCGGCGCTCCCAAGGGTGCGGTGGGCTGCCTCAGCATCCCCTCTATGGCGGGCTGTAAGGAACTGATGGCAGTACCGGAGGTGAAGCTGATCTTAGCCACCGGCGGGCCGGCAATGGTGAAAGCGGCCTATTCTTCCGGCAAACCTGCTATCGGCGTGGGCGCAGGCAACGGCCCTGTGTATATCCACCACAGCGCCGATGTGGAAAAAGCGCTGCGGTGTGTGCTGCGGTCCAAGACTTTTGATTACGGCACGGTGTGCGCCTCCGAGCAGAGCATCGTGGTGGAAAAGTCTATGGAGCAGCAGGTGAAAACTGCGGCGCAAAAGCTGGGGTTTTACTTTATGAATCCGGAGGAAGCCGGGCGGCTTGCGGGATTTTTGTTCCGCCCCGATGGCTCGCTGAACCCGGAGATCGTGGGTAAACCCGCTTTGCACTTAGCGCAAAAAGCAGGATTTTCCGTGCCTCCCGGCACCAAAATTCTGGTGGCACGGGAGCAGGAGGCAGGCCCTACCCGGCCCTACTCTATGGAAAAGCTGTGTCCGGTGCTGGCATTTTTCGTAATGGATAACGAGGACGCAGTGCTGCAAAAGGCGGTGGAGGTGCTGACTTTTGAGGGCAGCGGCCACACCTTCAGCATGCACGCAACGGATGTGTCGGTGGTGCGGAAATTTGCAAAAGAGATCCCGGTGAGCCGTTTTCTGGTGAACACCCCGGCGGCGCTGGGTGGTATCGGCGCAACCACAGGGCTGTTCCCGGCGCTGACCTTGGGCTGCGGCGCGGTAGGCGGCAGCAGCTCCTCCAACAACATTTCGCCCCTGGATCTGATCAACCTGCGCCGGGTGGCCTGGGGGAATGATGAAACCGCAGACACCTCTGTGCCGGCGGATCTGGTGGAAATTTTAACAGCAAAAATTTTGGAACGACTGCAATGAAAGGATAGGATTTTATGAACACGAATGCATTGGGAATGATCGAGACCAAGGGCTTGGTAGGCGCCATTGAGGCGGCAGACGCTATGGTGAAATCAGCAAATGTCCAGCTGGTGGGCAAGGAGCAGGTAGGCGGCGGACTGGTAACGGTGTTGGTCCGCGGTGATGTGGGCGCGGTAAAAGCCGCCACCGATGCCGGCGCAGCAGCGGCAGAGAAAGTGGGCGAGCTGGTTTCTGTCCACGTGATCGCCCGCCCCCACACCGAGGTGGATAACATTCTGCCCCACGGCAAATCCGGCGGCACTGCTGCGGCCAAATAATGCTTTACACCCAAAAAGCGGTACAGGAGAACCTGCGCAACCGGGACGGAAAACGGGTGTTCTATCTGGGAAAGGGTGACCAGCTCACCAGTGATGCCCGTTCCTTTCTCACCCGGGAGGGGATCGAGATCTTGCCTGCAGATCGGGCAAAGCCGGAGCGGTGGAAGCTGTTAGGCGGCGGCTTTACGGAGGAAAAAAGCGAGGATATGACCCATTTAAACGGGGATACCCTGGTGAAAAAGACCCACCCCCGGATCGGGTTTCGGGGGGTGGTGGATATGCTGGAGGCAGAGATCCTGTGGTGTATCCACACTGTGCCGGAATTTGGCAGTGAGTTGCAGGAGATCCTGGAGCTTGCCCGCAAGCTGATCCGTTGGGATGTGCTGGAGGAGCCGGCAAAGCAGGACACGCTTTGCGGCCTGACGCCCCGGGAGATCCGCGACCGCTCCCACCGTCCTCAGGACTACTATGGCGTACCCCATTTTATGCCCTCTGCCGCAGACGGCCCGGAGATTTTGGCGCTGAATCGGGTGCGGTGCTGGGTGCGCCAGGCGGAACTGGCGGCCTGCCGGGGGTTTTCCGACCGGGAGAACAACTGCCTGCGTCCGGATATCGTTCAGTGCCTGAACCGGATGAGCAGTATGGTGTATCTTCTGATGATCCGCAAAAAAGGAGCGAATCGCTGATATGGAAACAAATGAATTGCTGCAGGCTGTTATGAAAAATATTTTCGTGGAGCTGGAAGCCTCCGGCCGCCATGTGCATCTGACCCAGCTGCAGGCATCCGCCCTGTTCGGCCACCGGCTGACCCCGGCCCGGCCCTTATCCCAGCCGGGACAGTTTCTGGCAAAGGAGCGGCTGATCCTGAAAGGCCCGAAAGGGGATATTGCCAATGTGGCGGTGCTTGGACCGGAACGAAAAGAGGCCCAGGTGGAGATATCCCTTACCGACGGTAAAGTCCTGGGCATCCGACCTCCGGTGCGGCTTTCCGGAGATGTGGAAAATACGCCCGGCATTACCCTGCAAGGCCCTCTGGGCAAGGTGGTGCTGGAAAAAGGCGTCATTGCCGCACAGCGTCATATCCATATGACCCCGGAGGACGCTGCCCGATTCTCTGTGAAGGACGGGCAAACGGTGTCGCTGCAGACCTACACGGATAGGCCGGTGATCTTCCGGGATACGGTGGTGCGGGTCAGCAAGGATTTTTGCACCTATGTGCATCTGGATTACGATGAGGCCAACGCCTGCGGCTATAAGGCCGGGGATTTGGGGAGGCTTATAATGTGAAAGCCTTGCTTATCGGCAATCCCCCGGCGTTACCGGGATATGAATTTGTCAATGCGCCGCCCTTTGATGTGGTGGTGATCGGGTCTCTGACGGTGGGGGAGCTTTTGTGGTTTCGGGATGACCGGGCGCTGGAGGCGCTGGCCACCGGTGTGCCGGTGATCCTATATACCCCCGGCTTGCCCCAAACCGCCAACCGTGCCTTGGCGGCATCGTTGGCCGGGGCAAAGCGGCAGCTGAAAAATTGGGGCGTGGTATTTACCGACGGCGCCCAAAAGCGGCTCATCACTGCCCGGGAGGCAACCGCAATGCGTCAAAGGGGCGAACGGCCCGGCCCGGGAGCGGTGCTGACGCCCTTAGCTAAGGAAATACTGGAGGAAAAAGGATGAAGATCGGAAAAGTGACCGGGGCGGTATGGTCCAGCCGGAAGGCCCCCAGCCTGATGGGGCAGACCTTTCTGGTGGTGGAGACCCCGGAGGGGGAAGTGGTGGCAGCAGATCAGGTAGGCGCCGGTACGGGAGACCGGGTGCTTTTGGTCTGCGGTACGGTGGCATCCCGGTTTTGTATGGAAGCCCCCATCGATGCCGCGGTGGTGGGCATTTTAGACCCCAAGGAAAACTGATCATTACAGGTCATTGCGAGGAGGCGCAAAGCGCTGACGTGGCAATCCCTATCCAATAACCGCTGTCGCCCTGAGCGCAGTCGAGGGGCCTCACGGGAATTCGGCAGCCCGGTGGTTCCCTGAGATTCCTCGACTCGCTACGCTCCCTCGGAATGACACGGAAAAATAGAACGATACCGAGCAACACCCAAAGGTGTAACAAATACTGCTGCACCTTGCACGTATCGTCAGCGGCGGCTCGCCGCTCCCTCGGAATGACACGGTAAGAGGGTACGTTACCGAGTGATACCTATCGAATAACGGTTGTCGCCCCGAGCGCAGTCGAGGGGCCTCACGGGAAATTGGCAGCTCGGTGGTTTTCTGAGATTCCTCGACTCGCTACGCTCCCTCGGAATGACAACGTAACGAAACCGAGCAACACCCAAAGGTGTAACAAATACTGCTGCACCTTGCACGTATCGTCAGCGGCGGCTCGCCGCTCTCGCGGAATGACAATTTGTACATCAACAATCAGGAGGTAGAGAAATGTCTGCGCATGAAATACTTATCGCCGTAATGGCGGTGTTTGCGGCGCTGGGCGCTTTGGACCGGATCTTCGGCAACCGGTTCGGCATCGGACCGGAATTTGAAAACGGCATTTTGGCCATGGGCTCCCTGGCCCTTGCCATGATAGGCATTATCACCGTCGCCCCGGTGCTGGCGAACATTCTGCGGCCGGTGGTGGTGCCGGTGTACCGGTTTTTAGGGGCTGACCCTGCCATGTTTGCCGGGTCGATCCTGGCCTGCGATATGGGCGGCGGCGCCTTGGCGGCATCCCTGACTGATGACCCCCAGGCAGCGCTGTTAGGGGGCGTTCTGTGCGGCAGTATGCTGGGGGCTACGGTGGTGTTCACCATCCCGGTGGCTTTGGGAATTTTGAATCCGGAGGACAGACCCTACCTGGCAAAGGGAATCCTGGCGGGCATCGTCACCGTTCCCTTTGGGGTGTTGGTCGGCGGCCTGGTGGCAGGATTCTCTTTTATGACGGTGCTGCGGAATTTGGTGCCCATCGTGGCTTTGGCGGCGCTGATCGCCTTTGGTCTGTGGAAAGCGGAAAGCTGGATGGTTAGGGGCTTCAGCATTTTCGGCAAGGGCATTATCGCCCTGATCACCGCAGCGCTGGCGGCATCCATCGTGGAGACCCTGACGGGATTTACGGTGATTCCCGGCCTGACCCCCATCAATGAGGGCTTTGAGACGGTGGGCGCCATTGCTATTGTGCTGGCCGGCGCGTTTCCTCTGGTGTTTGTGATCACCAAGTTGCTGAAAAAGCCCCTTTATAAATTAGGCGGTCTGCTGGGGATCAACGACACAGCGGCGGCAGGACTGATCGCGTCCCTTGCCAATTCCATTGCCACCTTCGGTATGGTCAGGGAAATGGACAACCGGGGCAAGGTGGTGAACATTGCTTTTGCGGTGTCCGCAGCCTTTGTGTTCGGTGACCATCTGGGCTTTACCGCCGGCTTCGCGCCGGAAATGCTCCCGGCGGTGATCGCGGGAAAGCTGGCAGGCGGCATCTCCGCCGTAGTCATTGCGTTATTCATGACTAAGAAAATGGATGGTTGACAAAAGCATATAAATAGGGCTATAATACCCATATTATAGAAAAAGGCTGCGAAAAGAAGAGTACGCCGATCGCATCTGTTCAGAGAGCCCCGGTAGGTGGAATGGGGTACAGGTTGTCCGGCGGAACATGGTCTTGGAGCCAAAATGTCGATAGGTAGGCATTTTCGGGTGCGCCCGTTAAAGCGTTTTGAGGCACTTTTTAAGTGTGAATCAAGGTGGTACCACGGTAAATTCTATCGTCCTTGCGTAACGCAAGGACGATTTTTCTTTAGGAGGAATATTATGAGCGAAAAGAAGCCCTATTACATTTCTACGGCCATTGCCTACACCTCGGCAAAGCCCCACATCGGCAATACTTACGAGATCGTGCTGGCTGACGCCATTGCCCGTTATAAGCGCCAGGCAGGTTTCGATGTGTATTTCCAGACCGGCACCGATGAGCACGGCCAGAAGATCCAGCAGAAAGCAGAAGCTGCCGGCATCACTCCCCAGGAGTATGTGGACAACGTGGCAGGTCAGATCAAGGATATCTGGGATCTGATGAACACCACCTACGACCGTTTCGTCCGCACCACCTACCCGGAGCACAAGGAGAAGGTGCAGAAGATCTTCAAGAAGATGTACGAAAAGGGCGATTTTTATAAGGGTAAGTATGTGGGCAAGTACTGCACCCCCTGCGAGTCCTTCTGGACTGAGAGCCAACTGGTGGACGGCAAGTGTCCCGACTGCGGCCGTGAGTGCGTGGACGCAGAGGAAGAGGCGTACTTCTTCAAGATGAGCAAGTATGCCGATCAGCTGATGCAGTATATCCAGGAGCATCCCGAGTTCATCCAGCCCGAGAGCCGGAAGAACGAGATGATCAACAACTTCCTCAAGCCCGGTCTGCAGGATCTGTGCGTTTCCCGCACCAGCTTCACCTGGGGTGTGCCTGTGACTGTGGATCCCGGCCACGTCACCTATGTGTGGCTGGATGCCCTTTCTAACTATATCACCTTCTGCGGCTATGACCCCGACGGCAATCACGCGGAGCATTATAAAAAGTTCTGGCCTGCAGATCTGCACCTGATCGGCAAGGACATCGTCCGTTTCCACACCATCTACTGGCCCATCTTCCTGATGAGCATGGGTGAACCCCTGCCCAAGCAGGTCTTCGGCCATCCCTGGCTGCTGGTAAAGGGCGACAAGATGAGTAAGTCCCTGGGCAATGTGATCTACGCGGACGACCTGGTGGAGCTGTTCGGCGTGGATGCCGTGCGTTATTTCGTGCTGCATGAAATGCCTTTTGCTTCCGACGGTGTGATGACCTACGAGCTGATCATCGAGCGGATCAACAGTGAGCTTGCCAACATTCTGGGCAATCTGGTGAACCGCACCATCGCTATGAACAACAAGTATTTCGACGGTGTGGTGCAGGCACCCACCACCGCCGACGCTCTGGACGAGGAGCTCAAGGCAGTTGCCCTGGCAATGCCCGGCAAGGTGGAAGCCAAGATGAACGAGCTGAAGGTGGCCGATGCCATCGACGAGATCTTCACCCTCCTGCGCCGCGCCAACAAGTATATCGACGAGACCATGCCCTGGTCTTTGGCAAAGGACGAGGCGAACCATCCCCGGCTGGGCACTGTGCTGTATAACCTGCTGGAGTCCATCCGCTTTGCAGCCATCGCCCTGGAGCCCTACCTGCCGGATACCTCTGCTAAGATCCTGAGTCAGATTAAGTGCGAAAACGGCGGTCTGGAGAGCCTGAAGAGCTTCGGCGCAATGGCGGTTGGCACCAAGCTGGATGCCCCCGAGATCCTCTTTGCCCGCCTGGATGCAGCCAAGAAGCTGCAGGAGATCGACGAGTTCAATGCCGCCAAGGCAAAGGCTGCGCTGCCTGCCCTGGAGATCGAGCCTTACAGCGAAGAAACTGTGGATTTCGATACCTTCTGCAAGTCCGATTTCCGGGCTGTGAAGGTCAAGGACTGCCAGCCGGTGAAGAAGTCCGATAAGCTCCTGCAGTTCACCCTGGACGACGGCACCGGTACTGACCGTCAGATCCTCTCCGGCATTGCAAAGTTCTATAAGCCTGAGGACCTCATCGGCAAGACCCTGGTGGCCATCGTGAACCTGCCCCCCAGAAAGATGATGGGTCGGGAGTCCTGCGGTATGCTGCTCAGCGCTATCCACACCGAAAAGGGTGAGGAGAAGCTGAATCTGGTGATGGTGGATGACGCCATCCCCGCCGGCGCAAAGTTAGGTTAATAAAAAAAGACCGCTTGGGCGGTCTTTTTTTATTGCAGTTGACAATGGACAATTTTTGTTGTCGCCCCGAGCGCAGCCGAGGGGCCTCACGGGAAATTGGCAGCTCGGTGGTTTTCTGAGATTCCTCGACTCCGTTGCACTCCGCTCGGAATGACAGGAAAAGTAACGATACCGAGCTCCACCCAAAGGCGGAACGATTTTTACCGTACTGTGCACGCATTGTCAGCGCGGACACCGCGCCGCTCGGAATGACAAGAAAAGGTAACGATACCGAGCGATGCCCAATGGCGGAACGATTTTTACCGTACTGTGCACGCATTGTCAGCGCGGACACCGCGCCGCTCGGAATGACAACGTAACGAAACCGAGCAACACCCAAAGGTGGAACGATACGCGCTGCACTGTGCACGTATTGCCTCCGGCGGCTCGCCGGGGCACGTATTGACACCGGCGGCTCACCGCTCCTTCGGAATGACTGGAAAAAGGTAACGATACCGAGCATAACCCAAAGGCGGAACGATTATTGCTGCACTATGCACGTATTGCCACCGGCGGCTCGCCGCCTCCGCTCGGAATGACACAATAGAGTGACGATACCGAGAGATACCCAAAGGCGGAACGATAATAACTGTACCGAACACGTCTTGTCAACCCACACTGTGGGTATGAAAAAACGCCTTCCGGAAAACACGGAAGGCGATATTTTCAGAGAATGTCTCAGGCCAGCTTGTTCAGACGCAGAGTCAAGCTGCTCTTCTTGCGGGCTGCAGTGTTCTTGTGCAGCAGGCCCTTACCCTGAGCCTTGTCAACGGCAACGACAGCATCCTTGTAAGCAACCTCAGCGGCAGCCTTG
>JAZNZH010000013.1:0-7068 GCA_045594845.1 Faecousia sp.
TATCCAACCCCGCGGACAGCCTTGATTTCGATCTTCGATTCCACAAAGGCAAGCTTCTTCCGGGTAAAGGACATATAAACTTCCACATTGTTGTACTCGGCATCGCTCTCATATCCCCAGATTTTCACCGCAAGCTGCTCCCGGGTCAGGATCTGCCCACTGTTTGCGATCATATATTCCAGGATTCTGTATTCCTTCTCACTGAGCCGAACACTTTGACCACTTGTCGTGCAGAATAGTGTGGACATGCCGGCATCCAGAGCAATATCGCCGTAGGATAACAGACCATCCGTTGCGCCGAACCTTCTTCTGCCCAACGCACGAAGTCGTGCCAACAGTTCTTTGGTATTAAAAGGCTTGGTCAGATAATCGTCTGCACCGCTGTCCAAGCCAGTGACCTTATCATCAAGTTCCGCCTTAGCGGTGAGCATCAAGATCGGTGTTGCAATGCCCTTACTGCGAACCTGTTTGGTAATCTCATACCCGTTCATACCCGGAAGCATTACATCCAAAATGACAATGTCATAAATATTGCTTTCGATGGCAGCTAAACCGTCAAGCCCATTTGCATAGTGATCTACTTCATATTTCTCAAGCCGCAGGATCTCACACAGTGCCTGCGCCATTCTATTTTCATCTTCAACCAGCAATATCCGCACAGGTCCACCTCCTATCATATCCATTATATCACAAAAGATTGAAAAATCATTGAAGAAATATAAAACCACGGCAGAGAGAGGAAATCTCACTGCCGTGGTTTACTATACCTTCATTTCTTCAATGTGTCCTCTTGACCCCGGTACACCATAAACTTGCAAAAGAGGAATTCCAACACAAAGTTTGCCAGCATAGTAACGATCAGAATGATAAAGTCATTTACACCTGCTCCCTCTGCCAGATTGCCCAAGTATGTAGACAGAGGTGTGAACACCAGATAAAATCCAAATACCTTCGCCATAGCCACCGGCACATTGGCCGCAGACTTAAAGGTATAGCGGCGGTTCAGGGTAAAGTTCCATAGAATTGACAGCACCAGAGAGATCAGGTATGGAATCCAATAATCCTTAATAAAGATTTCCAGCAGTGCAAAAGAACCGATCTGAATGACACCAGCGGAGATGGAAAACAGTGTAAACTTCACTGCCTGCCAAAATTGTTTCTTATCTTTCATTTTATTACCCCTTTTACAATTATCAACTTTTTTCAAAACCTACCAGCAGGCCACCCTTTTCTGCGTAGAAACTGCACAGGCCGAGATTCTTGCCAATCTTTACAACCACACCAGGCAGATCTGTCTCGATCATATTCTTCAAAGTGTTCGCAGCAGACTCGTTTAAGCAGTGCGCCAGAATGACTTTGCCGGTTTTCAGACCGCTTTCTTTTAAGTGTTTCAGAATTGTCTTCAAGGACTTTTCTTCCCCACGGCATTTGTCCGTTGGCTCCAAAGTGCCTACATCGCTGGCCTTACCCACGATGCGAATGCCCAGAACGCCGGCAATCTTGGCAACAGCTGGAGATACTCTGCCGTTGGCGGCAAAGTTATTGAGGGATTCCAACATGAACAGTAGGCCGGTCTTCTTTTGGTATTCGGGCATATAGGCGCAGATTTCCTCAAAAGACTTTCCTGCAACGATGAGTTCCTCCAGCTTCTCCACAAGTAAGGTCAGCTCCGGGCCGGCGGAAAGGGAGTCGATAACGAAAACCCGTCTGTCGGGATGCTCCGTTTCGTACATTTCCTTGGCAATGCAGGCGGCATTATAACTGCCGGACAAACCGCTGGTGATAGCAACACAGAAAACATTCTCTGCGTCGCCAAAGGTCGTCAGCCAGTCCTCAGGATTGGGGCAGGAGCTTTGGGATCTGCCCTTGTAGGACTTGAAAAATGCGATCATTTCATCTAAATCCAGATCCCGGTCGTCCACAAATTCCCGCTGGGCGGTAATGATCTTCAGCGGGGCTGCGTCAAATGCGACGGTCTTTAATTCCATTAGATTTGCAGAGGAATCTGCAACAATTTTTACAGTTCTCATAGGTGATATACCTGCCTTTCGATTTCTAACTTAAGGTATCATTTCAGCAGGTAGTTTTCCACCTACTATAGGTATTTGGGCTCTCTTGTGGGTAGAAATCCTACTCTACCAACAGTTCCTATGTTATCTATGCTTGCCAACAAAGAAGATTGCGAGGGTGCCGGGGCCTGCGTGAGAGCCGATAACCGGGCCAATCTCTGTGATCATTGTCACCTCAGCACCATGCCGCTGCATCAAAATATCTGCTAGGTGCTTCGCGTCCTCCTCGCATTCTGCGTGGGAGATAAAAATAGGTGTATTCTTTTTCTCATAAGACAATTCTGCATACTTGTCCGCCAGGGCTTCAATGGCTTTCTTTCTGCCACGGGCGGTGGATACCTTGATAAGATGCCCTTCGTCATCCATCTGCAATACCGGCTTGATTCCAAGCACACCGCCTGCAAAGGCAACCAGAGGGCTGACACGACCACCACGCTTCAGGTATTCTAGGTCATCTACCGTAAACCAAATGCAGTGTTGGGATGTCAAGGATTCGATATAGGCGGCATTCTCCTCCAAAGTTGCGCCCTCTTTTTTCTTGGCAACCGCCATATATACCATCAGTCCTCCGCCTGCGGAAGCTGCCAGTGTATCTACAATGGCGATCTTCTGGTCCGGGTATTTCTCCTTCAATTCCTCTGTTGCCATATGGGCAGAGTTGACCGTAGTGCTGAGACCGGAAGAAAAGGCTACATACAGGATATCCTTTCCTTCCTGCAAAATAGGCTCAAAGGCACGGGCAAAGCTGTCTGCATTGATGGCAGCCGTTTTTGCACATGCGCCCTTGCGCATCCGGTCGTAAAATTCCTTGTTGGTAATATCGGTGTCGATGTATTCCTTATCCTCCCCGTCAAAGGAGAAGGTCATATTGGCATAAGGAACGCCCCACTGCTCCAGAAGTTCGGGCGTTATATCACAGCAGGAGTCGGTAAAGATTACATATTCATTCATAGTGTTTTTCTCACTTTCAAAATTATCTCAGGAAGATGCAACCCCTGCTTAGGCTTGGGGAAGTCCTTCCTTACTAAGTGTTTGCAGGTTTGCGGTGATCTGTTCCAGACAGCGGTAGAAGGTCTCCCGATCGGTATCCGTCATACCGGAGCCAGCCAGCTCCACTGCCAACGCAGCACGGCCCTGTACATGCTCTGCAGCCAGCTTGCCATCGTCTGTCAGCAGCAGCTTGGCGCGATAAAGGTTGCCGCCAACAGCTTCCTTCCGGACAAGACCTTTCTTCTCCAAAATAGTCACCATCCGGGATACATCTGCCTTATTTTTGCAGCACAGCTCACCTAACTTAGCTGCGGTGATTCCTTCCGGATACTGATACAGGGTGTTCAAATAAACAGCGTGAGGACTATTCAAGTCATATTTCGCCATTTCCTCCGCTGCCAGCTTGTGCCAGCAACGATCGATCTCGGCAATTGCCAAAGAAAACCGTGCAAATCGATTCAGCATAAGATACCTCCTGGCAAAAGATGTTGCATTGTCAACTTCTGGATTATACACCCTACTTGTTGTATTGTCAACATCTTCCTGCAAAACAAAATGTTTCTACCGTTGCGAATAGGTTGCAAGGTAACCATAAACACGAAAAACGGCACCGCCGAGACGATGCCGTTTTGTTGAATAGATGATACCAAGTTCTTTCATTTCTTCTATCGGTGTGGAGAGCTTGAATTCCACTATTCGGGCAACTGTACACTCTCTGCCATCTTGAAGATATCTGCTTCATCGTTTACATCTGCGCTATACTCGATTACGCAGCTGATTTCCGGGGAGATGGTCCAGCAGAGATAGGAACGCTCGCCCATTTCGCATTGGAATGCCTCATACGCATTTACTTTGCAATCCCGTCTGTTTTGGATCTGGGTAAAATCGATCACCATACCGATCGCATCCGTGTTTATCCCGGTATCCTCCCTATACTCATCTGAAAGATAGGTTGTTTGACAGCAATAGTAGGTAATGATATTCCCTTCAGAATCAGTATAGGAAAATGGGGTAACCTTGGATAGAGACTTGCACGCATAGTCTTCATCCACTTCCTTTAATGCATTTTCCATCTTGTAGATCTGCTCAGCTAGCTTCCAGTTAGGATCAGTCTGGCGATTCTGCACTTCAATATAACACCAAACTCCCAGAACAACCAATGCAATCAAGACAATGATCCCGGCACACCACA
The DNA here is from genome assembly GCA_045594845.1 of Faecousia sp. Lineage (GTDB taxonomy): Bacteria > Bacillota > Clostridia > Oscillospirales > Oscillospiraceae > Faecousia. Next base: position 4,252 of record JAZNZH010000013.1, read on the forward strand.
GTAATTTCTTTTTCATAGATTTGTATCCATCCCATCAGCAATGTTAATGATTTGAATAAGGCCCTTTTTCTCCCGGCGCTGGGCATACTCCAATAGATTCCTTGAATTACTGGCACCGTGGCGAACATAACAGACTAACCACTCACAGCTGTTAACCATAAGCTGGTTTGTCTTCACGATGGCAAAGGGTCTCGGTGTTTTCTCTAAGCCTTCCGGATAATAGGTCCCATCATAACCGGGCGGCTTCTCGATAGGACGCTCTGCAGGATGATACGGCAGCACCAGCATCAAGGTAATATCCGGATATTTCTTCTTTGCATGCTTTACTGCAGTTGCCGCAATCTGATCAAATCCGCCATATCCACCAACATAGAAATAACGAACATTTTCCTCCGTGATCAACCGTTCAATCACCGATTCCAGTCTGGGAAGCACCCGTTCATTCGCCTCCCTGTGGCCTATAAAGAAACAGCTATTTATGGTGCAGTCACCTCATATCGTTTTGTTATTGAGTAACTTATAGTTTAACATAACGATATTTACAATACAAGTCTTTAGTATATTACTGTCACCTTTAACGATAAAATAAGGTTAAGAAAGAAAGGTGGCGGTATTATGGATGTTCATGAAAAATTGCAATACTTGTTGGATGAGCGTGGTTGGACAAAATATCAGTTAGCAAGAAAATGTGGCTTGAGTGATGCCACCATCGCAAACATCTTCCGCAGGAACACCATGCCCTCCATCCCCACACTGGAAGCGATCTGCCAGGGCTATGGTATAACCTTATCCCAATTTTTCGCTGAGGGAGAGATGGTAGAATTGACCCCTGACTTGAAAGAAGTGTTCGATTGTTGGGCATCCCTTTCTCCTGAGCAGAAAGTAGCGGCAGGACAGATGTTGAAAGCAATGAACCAAAAGTAGAATTGTAAGCGCATAATAATTTAGAGGATGCCGTCTTTTGGACAGCATCCTCTCTTTGTTGGAATTGTGGCTGTATGTTATGCCTGCCGGGGTGCGCCGAGTTGTAAGAACACGCATCCCTGGCAGCAATCGTAACGGGGGCGAACCCTTGTATAGCACTGTCAAGTGGGTATTATCTCAGCGCCCCCTGAATTGGAGAATTTTCCTCCACGTGCCTGCTCTGTCCACCGGAAATGGCAATGTCTTGAAGCCGGATTTCCTTACGGCCGCAATGCTTTTCCGGTTTTGAAATTCGCCCATTTACCTTCACGTATTTTTGTGGCAGTTTTGGCACGTTTTTTTATGCCAAAAATGGCGATTATTCACCCAGTAGATCGATTTTCCGGTTATAGCCCATAATGATCGAATCGACACAGGGAATCAATGGATCCGCGCTGTAGATCTGCCGCAGCTCGTCAGCCGTTGGCAGCTTATCAAGATCCACAAGATGCTTGTTTGTCACATAGGCAAGCAGCTCCTTTTCGGTCTGTCGGAAGCTATTGACCTGAATACTCTGCAGGTCATCATATTCGGGCAGCTTGGGGCTTTGCCAGAACATAGAATTACCGGAATCGAAGATGGGTGCCATACCGATAAATTTCAGTGTGGACGTATCCCGCAAAACACCAAAATTATTCAAATGCCGGTCAGTATTTGTCAGAATGTAATCCGTCAGGATTTGGTACTCCAAAAACGGTCTGGTAATGCTCTCATCCAAGCCGTATTCACCACACACCCCAATAAAATGCTCATACATAGATGTGGCGTTATTCTTTTTCCTGGACTCTACCACATCGATTGCCGGAATCAGCTCCACCGTGTTGGAAGTGAAACTTTCGCAGACACAGTAAATTTGAGAATGGTCATCCATTTTCATCGGCTTATAGGAAACAAAAGGCCCAGTCTTCTGCCTGCTGTGGAGAAGGGTTGCCACCACCTCGTTAAGACTCTCTTGAGAATGACTGCCGTGGTTACCCTTGACCAGACACCGCTTGCCATCTGCAATGATCCACTTCTTTCGCAGCTCACCCTGTACCGAAGAACTGGGCGAGAATACATTTGCCGGCAGTTCAATAGGCGCTGCACTGTCTTCAAACTGCATATCACCCACAGGGTCCCGGAAGTCGTTGGTGAACAGATTGATATCCTCCCAGCCAAGCTCCATATCCAAAGGCTTGATCCAGTAATGATCCGTTAGGCTCAAGCCCAAATTCTTAACCAAATACTCCTGGGGCGTTGTGATACCCATCTGCTCCAGGATTCGCTGGATCTTACCCTGTCCCACCGGCACAGCACGCCGTTGCCACCATTTACGCAGCATTTGTACATCCAGCACACCGCCCAAAGGCAGCAGCTCCTGCTCCTTTTTCTGGGATACCCGGAGCATTGCGCCTGTGACCGGATCAATAGAAACTGTGCAAACCGGATCATTCCGGTGCATCAAGTAAAACATCGTTTCCTGCATGTTTATCCCTCCATTTCAGTCTGGGAGAACCGGATATCATCGATCTTTGCTTCCATCTGCAAAGCTGCCGCTTCCTTCAGCCAGGGCAAGTGCTTTTCATCAAAGATCGCCCGGAATGGCAGGATATACTGTTCTCCCGCGTAATAAAACATTGTCGCAACTACCGAATCGCTGCAAACCCAGCGTCCGGAAGTTTTATATTTCTCGCAAAAAAGCTGCTCACTTTGGATCTGCGTTATACTCATTTGATTTTGAGGAAGTATAGGTGCTCCTTCAAATGCCTCAAGCAGCAGTTTTTCCATAGAGCAGCCAAGTACTGTGCTAAGCCGCAACAGAATATCTCCGCTGGCAGAACTCAGTTTTTTATGCCCTTGCTCATAATCCTGCAA
>JAZNZH010000014.1:0-36724 GCA_045594845.1 Faecousia sp.
GAATGTGGCGCATGCAGCGGTGACAGACACACCTGCAGGTGTGCGCAACCATCTTCCCAGCACCGCGAAAGATGTGGTATATCTTTCGGATATGGACTGGGAGTATTCCATCAACTATCAGGATAAAGAAGCCATTCGAAACGGTGCCTGGAGTAGCGGTGGCGAAATCGTAATGGGCCTTGCCAAGAATAACGGCGGCACGGTCTTCGAAAAGGGCCTGGGTGTTATGCCTATTGGCACCGACGCTGCCAATGCCAGCCACACCGTTTTCGACCTGGCTGACAACGATTATAAGCAGAACTTCTTCTATGCAGCTGCCGGTATCACCAACGGCACTGCACAGGGTGGCACCATCACCAACGGCCTGGTGTTTGAGGTCTGGGGCTCTTACGATAAGACCGAGGGCGACTACACCCAGGCAGAGTATACTCTGCTGGAGCGCTCCGGCGATCCTGCAAAGGGCACCCACGTGAAGGGCAGCTATGTGTACCAGTTCCACCTGGATGTCACCGGCGTGCGTTACCTGAAGCTGGTGGTCTATGCAGTAGGTAGTGTTGGCTATATGAACTGTAACTGGGCCGGCGCCTGTGTGTACAATAACCCCGGTTATTATCCTAAGTCCGACCTGATGGGTCTGAACAACGGCCAGGATAACACCACCTATGTGCCCTCCGGAACAGACCGTTTCAATACATACAATTTCAACAACATCCCCAGCGATGCTGTGATGCTCACCGGATCTACCTACAAGAACCCATCTAACTATACGGGCACTTCTAAAGTAGTAGACTTTAAGTCTGCATCCGGTAATCTGGGCAGCGGTAATCACTGGCTGGGCGGCGTAGCAGATCGCCTGGATACCGCGGTTACCCCGAACCTGAAAGACGGTATCGTCTTAAAGGATGCAACAAAGTATTTGAGATTTAACTGCCGTCAACCTGCAAGTTCCGGCAACCAGACTGACGGCTGGGTCACCTTTGACATCAGCGATCTGGATGTGAACCGCTTCTATACCGTCATCGGCGGCGGCAACGGCACGGCCAAGCACACCGCCTACGGCCCCAGTAACGGTATTTACGGCGGCGTAAAATGCCAGGTATGGGGCGCAGAAACTCTGGATGGCACCTATGAACTGCTGTCCGAGTCTGAGCCCATTATGCTCAGCCAGACCGGCGAATTCCTGGTGGATATCACCGGTGTCAACTACCTAAAGCTGCGTATTCAGGCAAAGGACACCCGTATTATCAACGGCCTGGATACCTTGTTCTATATGCCCTGCGTGTTCAATGAGTGGGACATCACCGCTACCGGTGCTGCTTCCGTTGTGCAGGGCACCCAGACAGATTACACCGCAAAGATCCGCCATGACTTTACTGCCGATTATTCCTACCCCGGCACTGTTGCCTGGGCAGTTACCGGCGGCACCAAGCCCGGCACCAAGTTCGAAAACGGCAAGCTGTTTGTGGATCCCGCAGAGACCGCAACTTCTCTGCAGATCACCGCTTCCATCACAGAGGGCGGCAAGACGGTCACTTCTGCACCTGTGACTGTAGCGGTAACCAAGGCGCCTGTGTATACCCTGGATGTTCAGGGTCCTGCCGAAGCCGGTAAGAACACCTCCCACACGGTATCCGGCGCGGTTACCAAGGACGGTGTGGCCACTACCTACGATAATATCAACTGGACAGTGACCGGTAATACCGATTCCGCTACCAAGGTGGAAAACGGCAAGCTGATTGTTGGCAATGAACCCGTGGGTACCACCCTGACGGTAAAGGGCAGCTTTACCGAGTACGGTACTACCTACGAGGACGCTATTACTGTGACGATTACCGCTTATGGCGTCAGCGTCAAGGGCGAAACCGATATGTTCCCCGGCACCCAGATCACACTGGATTCCGAGATCACCAACGACGGTCTGCCTATCGCAGGCACTGTGACCTGGTCTGTGGAAGGTAATGGCACCATTACTCCCAACGGCAATCAGGTTGTTGTGACTGCCGGTGGTACCGCAGGCACCATCAAGGTGACTGCAAAATGGACTTCTCCTGCAGGCAACCCCTGTATGGCAAGCCACGAGATTGCTGTCAATGCATACACTATTGATATCAGCAGCCCCGCTACCGCTGTTACCAAGGGAAACAAGCTGCCCCTTTCCGTAACCGTAAAGAAGAACGGCGTGCTCGTAGAGAATCCTACCGTCTCCTGGAAGGTTGCAAACCTGACAAGCGGTGTGATCACCGATAAGACCGGCACTTCTCTGGAGTGGGTTGCCGACGAAGATGTGAATACCATTCTGGTGTTTACGGCATCTACCCAGTTTGGCAGCGTGACGGTTTCCGATAATTTTACGGTCAAGGTTACCGATTACAAGCTGACCATTGATAAGACAGATCTTCAGGTCGAGCAAGGCGATACTGCAGAGCTCAAAGCAGCCCTCACCAAGGCCGGCTCTCCTGTAACTGCTCCCACGATCAACTGGAACGTCAGCAAGGTGGGCGGCAGCGCACTGGACACCAGTGGCGATGTCCTGCACCTGAACGCAAGTGATCCTGTTGGCACAGAGCTGACTGTGATCGCATCCTGCGTTGTGGAAGGTGAGACACTCCTGTCTGCTCCCACAAAGGTCACTGTGATTCCCTCTGTGGTATACGCAGTTTCTTTGGATAAGACCACTGCTTCTGTAAAGCCCGGCGAAAGCATCAGCTTTGCCGCTACAGTTACCAAGGACGGCGCGACCGTCACAAATCCTGCGCTGATCTGGACGCTTACCGGCGCAGTTGCCCCCGGCACTGCCATCGATGCAGACGGCAAGCTGACCATTGACAGCCAGGAGCCCACCGGCACCGTGCTGAATGTCTCTGCCACTTATGAGGTCAATGGCAAGCAGATCACCTCTCAGGTTGCTGCCGTGACTGTGGTATCTCCCCCGGCACAGAATGCCTTTAATGTTGTGACCGGCAATTATGAATCCCTGCCTTCCAACGTGATTTACCTGTCTGATGTGGATTGGGTAGAATCCGTCAACAACGAAGGCAAGGCTGCTATCAAGAACGGCGCATGGTCTAATGGCGCAGCCATTTGGATCGGCGGTGGTGAAACCACCGGCGGCACCCAGTTCCAAAAGGGTATCGGCGTGCAGCCTCAGGCTCCCACGGCAACTAACAACCGTGGCGCTTCCTGGACTACCATCGATATCAGCAGCTATAACTGCGATACCTTCTACGCTGCTGTTGGTTCTACCAATGCTTCCAACCAGCAGAACGGACATAACAGCTTCATCTATCAGGTCTACGGTGCTACCGATCAGAACGGCAGCTACACTCTGCTGGCAGAGTCCACACCGCTGACCCGCAAGACCACCGGTGAATTCAAGGTGGATATCACCGGCGTTAAGTACTTGAAGTTGGTGATCAAGTGTACCAATACCGGCAACCACGGTTATGGTAACTCCGTATGGGCAAACGCAGCGATCTATGACTCCACTGTCGAGCAGTATAAGGTTACCGTTACCGAGCCTGTTGCAAGTGTTGAGCAGGGTAAGAACGCAACCTTTACCGCAAAGGTCACCAAGGACGATCAGCCTGTAACCGACAAGACCGTCACCTGGAAGGTCACCGGCGGCACCAAGTCCGGCACTGCAATCGATGCAACGGGCAAGCTGACTGTGGATAAGAATGAGCCTGTTGCTACCAAGCTGACCATCACCGCAAGTATTGAGGTCAACGGTGTAGTCTACAGCTCCGAGGAAATCGTTGTTGAGGTTGCGGAGGCGATCTCCGATCTTTTCCAGGAAAATGCATATAAAGAAAACACCACCGGAAAGTATGCCGAAATGGCTGGCAATGTGATCTACCTGTCTGATGTGGATTGGGTAGAGTCCGTCAACAACGGCAATAAGCCTGCTATCAAGAACGGCGTGTGGTCCAATGGCGGTGCCATCTGGATCGGTGGCGAGAGCAATAGCGATGTTAAGGACGGCGTCAAGTTCCTGAAGGGTATCGGCGTGCAGGCTCAGTCTCCCACGGCTACCAATAACCGCGGCGCATCCTGGACCACCATCGATGTCAGCAGCTATAACTGCGATACCTTCTATGCTGCTATTGGTTCTACTAACGCTGCGAACCAGGAGCACGGCCACAATAGCTTCGTTTACCAGGTCTACGGTACTACCGAAAATAATGGCGAATTCGTGCTGTTGGCACAATCCGAGCCCATCACCAAGACCCAGACCGGTGAATTCACCGTGAATATCAAGGGTATTAAGCTGCTGAAGCTGGTCATCAAGTGCGCTGAAACCGGCAACCACGGTTACGGCAACTCTGTATGGGCAAATGCAGCGATCTATGACTCCACTGCCGAGCAGTATAAGGTTACCGTCACCGAGCCTGTTGCAAGTGTTGAGCAGGGCAAGGACGCAACCTTTACCGCAAAGGTCACCAAGGACGATCAGGCTGTAACCGACAAGACCGTCACCTGGACAGTTACCGGCGGCACAAAGCCCGGCACTGCAATCGATGCAAAGGGCAAGCTGACCGTGGATAAGGAAGAGCCTGTTGCTACCAAGCTGACCATTACCGCAAGTATTCAGGTTAACGGCGTTACCTACAAATCCGAGGAAATCGTGGTTGAGGTTGCGGAGGCGACCTCCGACCTCTTCCAGAAGGATGCATATAAAGAGAACACCACCGGAAAGTATGCCGAAATGGCAGACAATGTGATCTATCTGTCCGATGTGGATTGGGTGGAATCCGTCAACCACGGCAATAAGCCTGCTATCAAGAACGGCGTGTGGTCCAATGGCGGCGCTATCTGGATCGGCGGCGAGAGCAACAGCAATGTTAAGGACGGCACAGAGTTTAAGAAGGGTATCGGTGTGCAGGCTCAGGCACCCACTGCGGATAATAACCGCGGCGCTTCCTGGACTACCATTGATGTCAGCAAGATGGGCTGCGATACCTTCTATGCTGTCATTGGCGGCACCAATGCATCCAACCAGGAGAACGGCCACAACAGCTTTGTTTACCAGGTCTACGGCACCACCGAGGATAAGGGTGAATTTGTACTGTTGGCACAATCCGAACCCATCACCAAGACCCAGACCGGTGAATTCACCGTCAACATCAAGGGCATTAAGCTGCTGAAACTGGTTATTAAGTGCGACGAAACCGGTAACCACGGCTACGGTAACTCCGTATGGGCAAACGCTTGTGTCTACAACCTGGACGGTACTCCCGGCAAGCATCCCAATACGCAGAGTAAACCCGCAGGTGAAGTTCCCAAGCAGGGCGATGCATTCACCCTGAATGATGACGGCATCTACCTGACTCCCACCGGCAAGGTGACATTCCTGTCCGATATCGATTGGGTTGAGTCTGTCAACCTGGGTGGCGTGGAAGCAATCCGAAATGGCGCATGGCAGAATGGCGCAGCCATCTGGTTGGGCGGTACTTCCGAGGAAACCGGCGGTAAGAAGTTCGTTAAGGGCATCGGTGTTCAGGCCCAGGCCCCCAATGCAGAGAATAACCGCGGCGCATCCTGGACACTGATCGATGTCAGCGAGCTGGACAGCGATACATTCTTCGCAATCGTTGGCGGCACCAATGCATCCAACCAGCAGAATGGCCACAACAGCTTTATCTACCAGGTTTACGGTGGTGACAGTGCAGACGGCGCATTCACGCTGCTTGCCCAGTCCGAGCCTATCACCAAGGTTATGACCGGTGAATTCCAGGTGGATATCACTGGCGTCAAGTTCCTGAAGCTGGTCATTAAGTGTACTGAGACCGGCAACCACGGCTACGGCAACTCCATGTGGGCAAATGCATGCGTATTCAACAGCGAAAACGCCAAACTGGTAGAGGACAATGGCGAGGTGGAAACCGGACCCTCCGCTCCCACCACTACCAAGCCCAGACCTGCGGCACCTAATCAGACCGATGATATCGAGGATGATACTGGTTTCGATAAGAATATGATCGTGTATATTGCCGCAGCAGCCGGCGTTCTGATGATTGCAATCGTGATTGTGGTCGCTGTGATTGTTAAGAAGAAAAAGAAGAAATAATCACTGACACTAACAGTCGTATTAATCATCCCAAGTAATGAAAATATCCCCTGATGCACGCAAGTGCATCAGGGGATTATTTTATTTACAAAAAGCCACCGACGTATAAACGCCGGTGGCTTATAAGTGTTATTTCTTTTTCTTTCTTGCACATAGTTTGTCCAAGATGTCTCCGCAGATATCGGGATGGTCACAGGTAAAACTCAGTGTGCCGTTTTCCAGAGAACGGCGGTACACATCCTCGTCGGTATTCATGGCGTAGTGGGCGCAGGGCTTGATGCCCATCAGCTCAAATTCCTTATATCTTGCCACATCTACTACGGGATCGTTGTGCTTAATGGGGAAGCCCTGGGGGGTCTTGTCGCCGGTATTGAATAGACAGACCTCGTCGTAGTACTTGTAGGGATCGTCCTTTGCGTGTCCGTTCATCAGGGTCTTGGGATAGAAACCGTGAATGGAGAAATCCTCTCTCGGATAGCGTGTGTGCAGCCAGGAGCAGATGCCTGCAGAGAAGGTGATCACGGTCAATCTGTCTCTGCCGTATACACCGTACTTTTTGCACAGGGAGAGGGAAAGGGAAGCGGAAGCATATGCAAAATCACCCAGTTCTTCGGGAGAATCCTTCAGTTCCAGCAGCAACCGGAGATCAGGCCGGGTGGCCATCAGCTGGAGGAATTCCTCCAGAGTAGGAATCTTCTCACCCTTAAATTCTTCAGAGAATCGGATGCCGGCATCGGCTTTTCTGACCTCTTCCAGAGTCATATTGTAGATCATACCGTTTACGTCTGTAGTGCGGCCCAGATTGGGGTCGTGGCAGACAACAATATGATAGTCCTTCGTCATATGCACGTCCATTTCAATTCCGTCAATGTCCAGCTTCATCACTTCACGGAATCCGCGCATAGTGTTTTCGGGGTACTTACCACGCCAGCCCCGGTGACCCATCAGAGTAATCTTCTTTTCCATTTCATTCACTCCTTCGGAAAATCTTCCTCCGGGGAGTCTTCCTCCTCAGAGGACTCCTCTTCCTTTTTGGGGATATAGTAATCAAAGACCGGAACCAGGAAACGCGATTGCAAATAAGCGATTCCGGAAAAGCCTAATAAAAGCAGGACAGGCAGAAGCGTCCTTAAAAAGAATGCAGGTGCAAAATAAAAAATAAGCACGGGTGCTGCCAGAATTACAAGACAGATCACAGTGGACGGCAAATGCCGTATCACAAGAACAGCCGACCACTTGACTAACTCAGAGAGCTTGTTCTCAAACTGTGCCAGGACAGCAAAGAGGTAAACAGATACCAATGCCAGAAGCAGCAGCAAAAAGCCGATGACATAGATCAATACTTTGGAAACCTCTTTGGGGATAGCGGTCAGATATGTAAGTGCCCGAATATCCACCAAAAGTACGGCGGCCAGCAGAATCACTCCAATACCCAGGAGCAGTCCCTGCTTGAAATTCATACGGAAGGAATGGAAGAAATTCTTAATAATGCTTGTTTCTTCGTTGCGTACGATCTTCAGGGTTACATAGTAGCTGGCTGTAAGGGCAGGGCCAATGGTGACTATGGGTATGGAACAGACCAGAAACAGGAAATTAAGAATAATCAGGTTGGTGATCGTTTCCAGAAGCCGGTAAAACGGCCCGTCAATTCTGAAAAAGCGCATAGGTTCTCCTTAGCTTAGAGATCGATGACGGTTTTTTCGTCGTTGGCCCGGTAGGCGGCTTCCATAACCCGCTGTACGTACACAGCATCAGCAGCGGGGACCTCCAAAGGAGCGCCGGTCAGAATGGAGTTGCCAAAAGATTCGATCTCCCGGGTGTACATATTGCCGAACTCTACATCGATCTGCTCACCGGCCACATCCAGTGTGTCTTGCTGGGCATCGTAGCCGCCAACATTGCCGCAGAACAGGGCATCCAGTTTACCGCCGTCGATTTGACCGATGATGTTTTCACCGATCAGGCGACCCTGGTCACCGAATATTTCCAGACGCCACTTAGAGGCGGCATCGGGAATGTTGAAGTTGGACTGGACTACACACTGGGCGCCGTTTTCCAGTCGGAGCAGGACCATAGAGGAGTCCTCAACCTCATATTGAAAGCTTAATGTGTCGTGGAAAGCGGCCACTTGGCACACCTTGGAGCCGGTGATGTACTGCATCAAATCGATACAATGGACACCCATGTCCATCATAGCGCCGCCGCCACCGTTCTTTTTGCTTTGCCGCCAATTGCCCGGCATATCCGGGTACCAGCAGGTGAACTGAGAGTAACCGGAAACAACGCGGCCGATCTTGCCCTCGGCAATCTTCTGCTTCATAACCTGCACATAGGAGCCGAAGCGCATCATCAGACCGGCTGCGATCTGCACACCTTTTGCGTTGCAGTAATCAATCACTTGCTGACCTTCCTCGGCGGTCATAGCCAGAGGCTTTTCAATCAAAATATGCTTACCTGCGTCTGCTGCGGCTTTTGCCTGCTGTGCGTGGAGAAAAACAGGGGAGGCAATATAAACAGCATCAATCTCCGGGTCGGCAAGGAGTTCCAAATCAGAGGTATAAGCCCGCTTGGCATTCCACTTTGCGCGGAGAGACTCGGCGAATTCTTCATTGATCTCCATAACGGCGATCAGCTCGGCGTTATGGGCTAACATCATTCCGGGGATCGTGCGCCGGTCGGCAATGCCGCCTGCACCGATGACACCCCATCGTAATTTTTTCATATAATGGACCACCTGTTAGTTAATATTTCATAAATCAGGGGAGAAGATGCTTGGTGCTGTGTCGAGGGTAGACGTTGTAGGGGCGGAAGGCCTCTGCGTAGGCAACGCCACACTGGTAACCGCGGTATTTGGAGCAGGTGCGGACCATATCTACAAAATCGATATCGTCATGCTCCAGCATCCATTTTACCTGAGATTCGTGCATACTGAGGGCTTGCAGTTTCCGTTCGATCTGATCGGAAATGTCTACATAATGCGAGGGGTTAAAATCTACGCCGGCCAGGGTATCCATAAAGAAAGTGGGGATAAAGCTGCTAAATGCCGGCTGATTGACGGATCTGTGGGGGAGTCCGGACATAAACGCGCCGTTGGTGGCAAGATGACTGGTTTCCATATGATCCTGCATATAGTCTTCGGAATTGTGGGTGATGATCACATCGGGCTTTGTGAAGCGAACTACATCGGCGACGGCGTCAATTTGTGCTTGATCGTGGCGATTTACCTGCATATCAGAAACACCGATGCTGAAAATCTCCTTGGCGCCAATGAACATAGCTGCCTTTCTGGCTTCTTCTGCGCGAATCGCAGCCAGGGGTTCCGGTTCGATGATCACGTGACCCTGATCACCGTTTGCTATGTGGCACATATATACATTTGCACCCTGTTCCACATATTTACGGAGCGTGCCGGAGCAGGCGATCTCCAAGTCGTCAGGGTGACAACCGATGGCTAAAACGTTCACTGTATTTCCTCCCAACGTAATGTCGAAACGGCCCTCAGTCGTCTGTGTCTAAGAAGCTGAAGGCGTTTCCGTTTTGGAATAAATGCTGTAATACGATACAAAGGGTACCGTAAAGCTGGGTCTTCATACCCAGTTTGGATTTGATAAGCTTGGGCCGGGAGCCAAAATGATGCATGGAAATATTGATGGAAGCGATTCTGTCTTCCATTTGTTCCACAATCTCGTCGGGGAGCAAATAGGAATCGTGGCCCAGGATAACGGTAGGAACACTGTACAGGTTCAGATAATTGTTGATGCCGTAGCTCAATTGCCGCATTGCGTTGTAGAACACCGCATAGGCTGTGCGGTTGGACAGGGCAAACTGTACCGCAGACTCCATATCCCGAACTTCCACACCGGTTTCTGCGGTGATCCGCCGTAAAATATTGGGTGTACTGGCATAAAGCTCCAGGCAGCCGTGGCTGCCGCAGGCGCATTTTGGTCCGTGACAATCGATAGTCATATGACCCATCTCGCCGCAGAAGTCCAGGAGCTTTCGTTCAAAAACGATGGAGGCGGCAATGCCGTGGGTCAGGCCTACATAAAGGAAATTATCCTCTGTCTGGCCGTGTCCGAAATAAAGCTCACACAGCGCTGCAGCGTGGACCTCGTTACATACGTAAACGGGGAAGGGGAAGAATTGGGTCAGATAACTCCTCAGATCCAGCTTTTTAATATCGAAAAAGTTGGTGATGTACTCGATAGTGCCTTTTTCTCTGTTAATGACACCGGCGGTGGAAATACCCAAGCCCAAAATGGGGCGGTCAATATCAGCAATAAGAGACTGCGTCAGTTGCCGCAGCTTGTCCAAAACGGTTTCTTCTGTTTCTGTATCGGAAAGCGGAAAATCTTTCTGAATGATGGGATGTACAGACAGATCACCAACAATGCCGTACAGACAGTTTCTGGTCATACGAATACCCACCACAACCGGAGAGACAGGGGAAATCTGCAACAGCATAGGTGTCCGTCCAGGTACTCTCAAAGTATCTTCAGGAGGGATTTCCTCGATCAGATTCTGTGCCAGGAATTCGTTTACGATATTGGTGATGGTCATAGGGGAAAGCTGCGATTTTACAGACAGTTCAGTTCTTGTAATATTTCCGGCTGTGCAGATCAACTGCAGCAGCAAAGCGCGGTTGGCTTCTTTTGCTTTCGTGAGGTTGATTCCAGAATTCTTCATAGTAACTCCTTACAGCCTAAAGATATAGTTATATACACTATATTATAGCTTCAGAAAGAGAAAAATGGAATCATTTTTTTCAAAAAAATCAAGAATTTAGGAAAAAATTACACTAATATAGCTTAGTTGGTGTCAGGACACAGAGGACCTGCCAGCTCTTCCATGAAGAAAAGCTTGCCGGGCATAGTGGGAATGTAGCTGGAAGTAATAGCGGTGGTGGGGCCGTGACGCAGGGTCATCCAGAAGCTCATACCCTGCCACTGCATACCGCGGCTGAGCACACCGTCAGCGCCGCCGATGGCGTAATCGGAATTAAAGATCACCCAGGGACCGATGGTGTTGGCATAGCAGGGGATCAAAGGCCATGCGGAACGGAAAGAGGTGATTGCGTTCTGCTCAATGGTCAGAGGATGCAGACGGGCACCGATGCGGTAGGGCGCGGCCATCCACTCGGCTTCTGTTGCATAGTCCTGTGCAAAGTGGGGTTCCCAGAAAGCAATATGGCACATACGGCCGATGCCGTAGACCAGCACCTGCTTTGCGCCTTCTTCCTTCAGCTTACGGATCTTGTCGGGGTAGGTGACAAGGTTCTCCTTAGTAGCGAAGTTTCGCTGATCTTCGGGAACAGTCAGTTCGCCCAAAGGACCGTAGAAAGCCTCAGTCATGGCATTCTGGAAAGCAGCGGGGTCAGAGGCAGGAAGGGTGTTGCCTTCGCAGTCAGCCCACTCATCCATATTAAAGCCGTAGACGTGCTTGCAGTCTACGTTCCAGGCCTTCAGGAAATAGACGGCCCACTTGTACATACCCATAGGGCCTACGGGCAGGATCAGGATCAGCTTGCGGCCTTCTTCCTTGGTGAGCTTGATCTGCATAGCGATCTCGTGGCCCATATAAGCGCCAAATTCTTCCAGGTTGGTGCATTTGACAGGGGCAAAGCCTTCGTTCCAGAAACTCTGGCGATCGAACACGGATTCCGGGTCATTGGTAGTGCATTCGTGGATCTTCCGGATATCCCAGCCATCGGGAAGAATTTCACTGAAATAGGAGTCTTTCAAAGTGTCGAGCATATTCATTTTTATTGCCTCCTTAAGAGATTTTTGTGTTTATAATCCTTATAGTATTATACCATTGAACGGCTTGGAATGTCAATTTCATTTTTAAAGTGATTGTAGATATATTGGGTTGAATTTTCTAAAAACAGGTGGAGAAAGAGAGGTCGCTCGGTGATTTTCTACAGAAATAATGACGCGACAGTCACTTGTTTTTATAATAGTTTTAGAAACGAATTGACAGTCAGGAGGATGTGCGTTATACTAAAAACAGGCAAAACCAGATAGATCAATCGGCTGATATGATTGGAGGAAACGGTATGAAAAACATTGCAATCCAGGCGGATATAGATCATTTAAATGCCTTGTATCAGGGCCTTTCAGTGTTCTACGGCGAGCTGCATAATCACGCAGCAACCGGCGGCACCAGCGACGGCCACAGAGATTTGAACCATTGGAAAGGCGCTTTGGAAGCGCTGGGGATGGATTTTGCAGCCATTCTCGATCATCGGCAGGTCAGACATATGTTCCTTCCGGAGTGGGAAGACGGTCTGTTTATCTGCGGTACGGAGCCCGGCACACGTATTGTTGACTGCCCCGCTACCAATCAGTTTATGCATTACAATATGATCCTCCCCACAGCCGAAGCGCTGATGGATCTGCTGACGGAATTTACAGAGTTTGAGTTTACCGGGGGACAGGAGGGCCATTTCAAATACCCCGAGTTTACCACGGAGAGATTCGGACAGCTGATCGATGGCATCAAAGCCCGTGGCGGTTTCTTTGTGTATCCCCATCCCAAGCAGATCATGCAGTCGGATGATCCCTGCGCTTATTGGTTCCGGGACGAGACCGGCATCGAGGTGTTCTATAACGGACCGGAGCACGCCTTTGACCAGTGCACCCCTCCCAACTATGAGCTTTGGACGCAGCTTTTAGCCCGGGGTAAACGGGTTTGGGCTTGCGCAGGTGGCGATGAGCATGCTTGTGCAGCAGATGCTGCTCTGACTACCATTTATGCGGCAGAGCATACCAGCGCAGCCTACTTGGAGCAGCTGCGAAAAGGTAATTTCGTGTGTGGCTCTGTAGGTATCCGTATGTGCATCGGCAATACGGTTATGGGCGGCCAATGCGACTTTACCGGCAAACGCCTGGTGGTCAATGTTCAGGACTTCCACAAAAGTGTCCGCACACCGGAGCGTAAGTACCGGCTGGACATTTGGGACGATACCGGCATTGTGGAGAGCCGTGACATATCCTGCACAGAACCCTTCTATTTTGCAATGGATGCACAGGATCGGGCATTTTATCGCGTTGAGATCGTGGATGTTGGCCGAAACCGACATGTTGCTGTGGGCAACCCAATTTGGAACAAATAAGAAATTGCCTGCGTGTTTATCACGCAGGCGATTTTTATGTCATTTCTGGATTCCGGTAAGGAGATACTGCATTTTTTTCTGCACATCTTCAGGTTTCAGCATCACTGCATCTTCCAAATTGCCGGCAAAGGGGTTGGCAGTCCGGCGATTGCCCAGCACAATGGGCTCAGCATCCAGATAATCAAAGCCTTCTTCTACGACGCGGCGGACGATTTCAGCGCCAACCGAGAACGGAGCGGCTGCTTCGTGTACCACCAGGAGACGGCCGGTTTTCTTTACAGATGTAAGGATTGCGTCAAAATCCATAGGCACCAGGGTGCGCAGATCAATGATCTCCACAGAAGCGCCGGAGAGCTTTGCCACGGCCTGTTGACACAGTTTTACACCGATGCCGTAGGTGACAACTGTCAAATCGTTGCCGCTTTGCACAGTGCTGGCTTTTCCCAGGGGGATCAAAAGCTCCTCTTCGGGTACTTCCATATCATCGTAATAGAGATTTCGGTTCTCCATAAAGATGCAGGGCGTGTCGTCCCGGATGGCAGTTTTGAGCAGGCCCTTGGCGTCCCGGGCATTGGAGGGTACGATCACCTTGAAGCCGGGGGTCTGGCAGAACCAGCCCTCCAGACTTTGGGAATGCTGCGCGGCTTCCCGGGTGCCGGTGCCGTACTGAGTGCGAATAACCATAGGGACTTTCAGCTGCCAGCCGGACATCAGGTCTGCTTTTACAGCCTGGTTCACCAGCTGATCCATACAGGCGGTGATAAAGTCCATATACATAATCTCAGTTACCGGACGGAGACCTGCCATAGCAGCGCCCACACAAAGACCGGTAAATCCGGCTTCGGAGATGGGGGTGTCCATAGACCGGATAGCACCGTATTTTTCGTACAGACCCCGGCTGGCATTCCAAACACCGCCGTATTCACCTACATCTTCGGCAATGATGAATACCCGGTCGTCCCGCTCCATTTCTTCGTGGAGGGCTTCATTGATGGCGTTCAGCATATTCAATGTTTTCATATGGCGTACCTCTCCTCAATCTTTTTCAGGAATTCTTCTGCATCAGGCAGGGGGCTGTCCATACCGAAAGCAATGGCTTCTTTGATTTCACTTTTGACTTCCTCAGTCAGAATGTCCATATCCTCAGGCTTCAGGATTCCTTTGTCCATCAGCCGCTGGGCGTACACCTTAATGGGATCGTGGGCGGCCCATTTTTCCACCACATCCTTGGGACGGAAAATAGGCAGATCCCGAATCACACGGCAATGTCCCTCCACCCGATAGGTCTTAAACTCGATGAGGGTGGGACCTTCACCGGCCCTGGCCCGGGCAACAGCCTGTGCGGTTTTTTCGATGCAGTCATCCAGGTCGTTGCCGTCGGCAGGATAACCCGGCATATTATAACCGACTGCCCGCTTGTAAATATCAGGATCGGACAGTGTCTTATAGGAAGGGGTAGTGGCGGCAAAGAGGTTGTTCTCGCAGGCGAAAATGATGGGCAATTTCCATAGAGAGGCCATATTCATTGCTTCGTGACACCAGCCCTCATTGGAGGCGCCTTCACTAAAGAAGCAGACAGTCACTTTGCCATCGTTTTTATACTTGGATGCATAGGCGGTGCCTAAAGCCAGGGTAACGCCGCCGGCCACGATACCGTTGCCGCCCATCAAACCCAGTTCTGGCTGGAACAGGTGCATAGATCCGCCGTAACCGTTGGAGACACCGGTGGATTTACCCATCAGTTCTGCAAACACCCGCTTCAGGTCGCAGCCTTTTGCCAGGGCATGTCCGTGACCTCGGTGGGTCGAGAAGATATAGTCGGAATCCTCCAGATTCAAACAGACGCCCAGAGCAATGGCCTCTTCACCGGTGTAGCAGTGTACGGCGCCTTCCACGTAGCCCTGGTTCGCCAACTCCTTAATATCATGCTCAAACTGACGCATAATCATCATAGTTTGCAGGTTTTGGCGATAATCATTTTGAACGCGCATAATGGCTTACCTCCTTGTGATGTAAATAGGAAAACGTTTTCCTAAACAGTTATTTTATAGATGCCCGGGTTCCGGGCATCTTAGTTGTTTATTCAAGATTTGCTTTCAGCAGCAGGCTGGGTTTCACCAGCAGCAGCTTTTCCGGCTGCCAATTGGCGTAGCCGTAGCAATTGTGCTTGGTCAGATATTCATAGGCATATGCTGCGGCGAGTCTGCCTACCTGTTCCTGATGCTGGCAGATCGTGCCTTTCATAATGCCGGAATTTACATAGCTGCGCAGCGTGTCGAAAACGTCGGTTCCCAGCAGGGCAATGCGGTCTTGCAGATTGTTTTCTTGCAGAAAGCTGCACACCGGTTCCGAGGTGGCAGTGCAGACGTAAATGGCGTTGAGATCATTGTGGGCAGCATATTGCTCCCGGATGGCAGCGTAGGCTTTGTTCGGGTTATCTTCCGTCTGGCAAACACAAATTATCTGCCCGCCGATTTCCCGGACCCGCTGGCAGAATGCGTTGGCTTTTGCTTTGTGCACATCGTTTTTCATAGAACCCAGGAAGACAGCAGCCTTTAAATGTCCGGGGTTAATGCAGGAAAGAAAATCCGCAGCCATTTTTCCGGCTAAGGGGGCGTCTATTGTGATGGAAGGAGCGTTCAGCGGATTCTCGCTTCCGCCGCCTACCCAAAAAACGGGGCAGCCGCAATGATTCAATGCCTGCAGGGCAATATCATCGTAGGAAAAATGGGAGGCGCAGTATAAGACGGCATCGATTTCTTCCTGCCGGATCCAGTCGCGAATCTGCGCTGCTTGCGTAGGAGCCGGGGAACTGGGAATGGCATAGTAAACACCCAGGACTTTAAAATCCTGCAGGGATACAAGCTCGGCTTCAATGCCGGACTTCATCTGGGCAAAGAATTCGTGCCATACGGCAGGGTAGATCACACCGATATGCCGGTTTTTTCTGGATAATGTCTGAGCGGCAGGATTAACGGTGTAGCCCATTTCCTCTGCAGCCGCAAGAATCTCTTTGCGTCGGGTGTCGCTGATGCCCGGCTTTCCGGTCAGCGCCTTATGCACTGTAGCCAGGGATACATGCAGTGTTGCGGCAATGTCCTTAATGGATACTTTTTTCGACCGTTCCATAGGATCTCCTAAAAAGAAAACGTTTTCCTTATTATACACGCTTTAGGGAAAAATGTCAATGACCAGACGGCCGAACCAATGCCCAATCCCAATAAAAAAGACCCCTCGTCAGAGGGGTCTTGGTATTAAGCTTTAGAATAGAACACATAGCTGCCGCCGGTGAGCGTTGTTTCGGGCAGACCGGGGATGGTAACAGTTGCGGTGGTGGTCTCCGGCAGGGTCAGCTCATAACGGATGGTGTTGTCGGGCAAATACTTCCAGGAGGCGGCAAGAGTACCTCTGCCGGTTTCCAGAGAAGCCTGGGCAAATCCGATCCGCTTGTCGGTGTGGGGCTTATAGGTGATGCGCTCATAGCCGGCGCCGTCGTCACACACGGTCAGACCCACCATATCGCCGAACATCCAGTCATACACTGCGCCGTAGGCGTAGTGATTAAAGGAATTCATATCCGTGGACCAGAAAGAGCCGTCCTCCTTCTGGCTGTTCCAGTGTTCCCACATAGTGGTAGCACCCTGATTCACAGAGAAGAGCCAGGAGGGGTTCTTTTCCTGCAGCAGCAGGTTAAAGGCCACATCAGCGCGGCCGTTATCGGACAACACACGAAGAATCAGCGGTGTACCCACAAAGCCGGTGGTCATTCTGCCACCGAAATTCTCAATCAGTTCCACCAGCTTGTCCACAAGGGCTGCTTTTTCACTTTCCTCGCAAAGACCGAAATGCAGGATCAGCAGGATAGCGGTCTGAGTAAGGGCTTTAACAGGACGGTCCATCTGGCCGACGCGGTTTTCCGGCAGGGCGTCACCCTTTGCATAGAGCTTGGGCATACCGTTTTCCATAAAGGTTTCCCGGAATGCTTTGCGGACGTTCTGATACAGTGCTTCCAGTTCTGCAGTATCCTCACCCAAAACTTTTCCGGCCTTAATAGTAAGGGCGGTGGACCAGGCAAAGTAAGCGCTGGCGATCAAATCTGTTTGGGTGGCGCCCATATAGTGGTCCTCACCGGCATCCATAGCCAGCCAGTCACCGTAGTGCAGGGCACCTACGAACAGGAATTCTTCGTCACCGAAATTGTGCATGTATTCCACCCATTTTTTCATCATGGGGTAGCACACACTTAGATCTTCTTTGTTGCCGTATGCGCGGTACATTTCCCAGGGGCAGACGGTTGCGGCATCAGCCCAGGCAGTGGAGACCTTGCCGGTGTAGTAGAAAGAGGGGATGACACCGTAAACGCCGCCGTCTTCCCGCTGATTCTGGGTCATATCGTAGAGCCATTTGCGGAAGAATTTTGACACATCATAATTCAGGGCAGCGGTGCGGCAGAAGACCTGGGCGTCACCGGTCCAGCCCAAGCGCTCATCGCGCTGGGGGCAGTCGGTGGGAATGTCGATGTAATTGCCCCGCTGACCCCAGATCACATTGCTGTACAACTGGTTCAGCTTTTCGTTGCCGCAGGAGAAATTACCTACCCGTTTCATATCGGAGTAAATCACCTTGGCGCAGAAATCGTTGAGTTCGATCTCGCCGGGGAATGCGTCCACACGTACATACCGGAAGCCCTGGAAGGTAAGACTGGGCTTGAGGATACGTTCCTTGCCATCCAGAATATAGGTGGTTTCGTTTATGGCAGTGCGATAATTGGCATTGTAGAAATTGCCGTCTTTATCCAGTACTTCACCGTAACTGAAAGCTACGGTGTCACCGGGATTTCCTTTTACCCGCACCTGCACATAGCCGGCCAGATTCTGACCGAAGTCGATGACCTTTTCGCCCTTGGGCGTGGTGATCAGCCGGGCGGGGAGAACGGTCTCCCGCTCCACGATATTCTCGCCGATTTGAGGCAATACGCTGGGGACGGGCTGCTGCGTGGCGGCAGCTTTTCCAATATGACGCAAAGGCTTGGTGTAATCCACTTTTTGACCGTCATAAAGTTCGCAGTAAAGGGTTTCGGTGGTGTAGATATCCCAGGATTCGTCTGAGACCAGAGTCTCAGCGGATCCGTCCTGATACTCCACCTCCACAGTTACCACCGTAGAGGGAGTGTGGTTGGGATAGCCGCCGGGATATACATCATAGGTGTGTCGATTCCAGCCGATAAAGCCGCAAGCCCAGCCGGGAGCCAGAGTTACAGACAGGGTGTTTTCGTTACCCAACAGGTGCGTGATGTCATACTCCTGATATTGGATCCACTTGGGATAATAGGTCCAGCCGGGAGCCATAATCCGGTTACCTACCTTCTTGCCGTCAATGAAGAAATCGTACACACCGTAAGCGGTGAGGTAGGCGGTGGCTTTTTTTACCGCTCCTTTGAAAGTGAATTTTTTCTGGAAGGAGGGCAGGCTTTCCTTAAAATCACTTCCTGCGGTGATCCATTTTGCTTTTTCAAACATAGGCATTCTCCTTACATATTCTGTGGTACTATTTTACAATAAAATTTAATGTAAAAGCAAGTAAAAAAACTGTAAATGAGAGTTTTTCGGTAATAAACTTTGAGGAAAATAAAAGCAGCCGCTGACTACTCGGTCAGCGGCTGTTGGCTTATAGAATTTCGGAGGAAAGTTCTTTCTGCAGGGCGTCCAGTTGGGCGTTGACCACATCAAAGTCTGCCACAGTATCCATCAGCTTTTTGTAGGCCCGGGTCTTGCCTGCTTCCTTAAGCTGCTGGGCCAGGTCTGCCAGTTCGTTGGCGTGGGCGTCGTTATGACTTACCATAAACTGCATCAGCGCCAGCATTTCCTCCATAGAGGTATCCCGGGGGGGCTTGCTGTCGGTTCGCCTTACACCGGAGACTTGGTACATCCGGTCGTTGGAGATCACGATTTCCACTTCCAGATAGGGAGCAAACAGACCCCGCAGGCTGTCCGCGCTCATCAGGCCGTTGGACACCTTGCTGGCAGCACCGCTGTGGTGATTGTCAATGGCAGCCCGGCTCATGCCGTGGGCCACAGTCAGTCGGCCGCCCTCCTTCAAGAGGGAGGCAAGGTGGCTTAGCAGCTTCCGGGGATTAGGAAAGTGGGGGAAGGCGTTGTACACCACGATCCGGTCAAATTTTCTACCAAAATCGTATTCCTCCACATCACCGCAGACTACCTGCACCCGGTTTTCGCCGGTGTATTTCTCTGCGGCAATGGCGGCCATCTTGGGGGCAATGTCGATGCCCACCACCGAGGCAGCACCCCGCTCCAGATAGTAGGGGAACATCACACCGGTGCCGCAGGCTACATCCAAAACATCCATATCTGCGCCTACCTCGGCATTGTCCAAAATGGTGCCGATGATCCGGTCGCTTTTGATCATTTCCGCATCCCAGGAGGGTGCGCATCGGTCAAAAAATTCGATAATGTCTTTCTTTTTCATGTGTTATCTCCGGGTCAACCGAAAAAAGTTGCCGTGTCAATTTTTTGATAGCCGCCAAAGCTGGCAGGACAGGCGAAAATCTCTTCTGCCAGTTCCTTGCCCAGGAACATCTTGGTGATCTCGTTGAGCTTTGCGGTCATATCCACATCCTGAAATGCTTCGGGGTAGGCACACTTAGCCGCATACCAGGTGTTTGCCAAAGCAATTTCGTAGTTGGTGTAGTAGGCGTTATATGCCATTTCCAGGTAAACCTGCCCGTCCTGCCAGGCTTTGCAGGTATCGAACATAGTGGGATCTTGCGCGTAGAGGGGCTTAATGTTCTTCACGGCGGCGGCATCCAGGATGATAATATCCATTTCGTCACCGATGTCTACAAACTTTTCGGCTTCAATGGGCCCGACTTTGCCCATACCTAAACCGCTGACGGCATTTTTAATAGCAGCCACCTGGAAAGGCGCATAGTTCTCAGAGGTCATCAGATGGTCGGTAGTGCCCCAGTTACCCAGACCGCAGATATATACGCTGGGCTTTTCCTCCTCGCTGATGGGCAAAACTTTTGCCTTAATAGAGGCGGATTGATCTTCAATATAATTGATCAAAGCTTCTGCCCGGTTATGTTTGTCAAAAATAGTGCCAAGGAGAGAGAGGGAATTAAAGAAAGCAGCGTCAAATACGCCGTCGGGGCCGGAACTGAGGGTAATCACGGGCACACCCAACTGTTCCTGCAGAGCATCTTCTTTTTCCACATCCTCGAATTCAGAGATCACGATATCCGGCTCGCACAGCAGGATCTTTTCTGCTTCTGCAGCCTGGGCCATAGGACCGCCCACACCGCAGGAAGGGAGTTTATGAAAGGCTTCACCGTAGGCCATCACATAAGGTCTTGCAGTGGCATCAAACATCTTGGGGCGTTCGGTTAAGGAGGTGTTGTCAATATCCTCCACACCTGCCAGCAGATTCACATCGCCTACATAGCTGTACATCCGCAGCGCGCCTGCGCCGATGCAGACTACCCGCTTATAGCTGCCGGGAACGACATCGACCTCACGGCCGATCATATCGGTAACAGTGACTTCTTTGCTGACTTCCTCTTTTTGAAGATCTTCATTCTCGGGCTTTTTGCCACAGGCCCAAAGAGAGAATGCCATCATCAGCATCAATGTAAAAGCAACAATTCTTTTAGTCATAATTGACCTCCTAAAATCACCTTTTGTCCGTCTATTTCTGCGATCTGCACGGAAACATCGAAGATATCCCGAATGACATCCGCAGTAACGATCTCTTTGCTGCCGGAATATTTGACCACGCCATCTTTCAGGAAGAAGAACCGGTCGCCAAAGGCCAGCGCCTGATTCAGGTCGTGGAGGGAGCAGAGAATGCCGATGTTGCATTCTGTTGCCAGGCGCTTGGCTTCCCGGAGAATCAGATGCTCATTGGCAATATCCAGGTTGCCGGTAGGTTCGTCGAACACCATCATCCGGGGTTCTTGCGCCATGGCTCGGGCAATGGCTACTTTCTGTCGTTCACCGCCGGAAAGGTTATCCACATTTCGCGCAGCCAGTTCTGTCAGTTGCATATCCCGGAGAATCTTTTCAACGGTTGCAAAGTCCTCGTTACTTGCCCGGAAACCGAAATGGGAAACCCGCCCCATCAGCACAGAATCGAATACAGTCAGTTCACCGAACCGGATGTCCTGAGGTACATAGGCAATGCATTTTGCCCGTTCCCGACGGGACATTTTTATAAGGTCCTTGCCGTCAAAGAGAATCCGGCCACCGCCAGGTTTGCAAATATTCAGGAGATTTTTAAAGAGAGTGGTTTTGCCGGAGCCGTTTTTGCCCAGCACCACACCGATCTGCCCTGGCTGCAGCTCCAAAGATGCACCGTTGAGTACATCATAACCGGAACGGCCGTAACGGAAAGTAAGATTTTCGATTTTCAGCATTACCGTCTCTCCCTTCCGCTAAAGATGATGGCCACAAAGAAAGGAGCGCCCAAAAGGGAGGTGATAGCGCCAACCGGCAGAGCTGTACCGCTGCCCAGACTTCTGGAGAGGGTATCTGCCAGCAGCAGAAGAAGACTGCCGCACAGGGTAGTGGCGGGAATGGAGATGCGATGATCCTGTCCTAAAAGTCTTTTAATGATATGGGGACAGATGATCCCCACAAAGCCAATCACACCCAGGAAAGAAACACACACAGCGGTGATCATGGATGCAATCAGCAAACTGGCAAAACGCAGTGCGCTGACGTGAATACCCATTGCCTTGGCAGAGGCTTCACCGCTAAGAATTGCATTATATTGCCAGGCCATCAGCTGGAAGAAGATAAATCCGGCGGCAACCACTGCCAGCATAATCAGGTCGGTGCGGTAGGTGGCCCGGCCCAAATCACCGAAATTCCAGATCACCGCGGCGGAAAGACCCACATCTGTGGCAAAGAACTGCAGGATCGTGGTGGCGGCGGTCCATACAGAGCCGATGGCAATACCGGCCAGGACTACCACGTTGGGGGAAAAGGACTTCAACGTGCAAAGTGCCAGAATCAGCAGCACGGAAAGCACAGCGAAAACAAAGGCCAAAAGGCTGGTGGCGTAGGGGTTGGCACCGGCGTCATAGCTTGCCAGATGGTTGCCGGTGGAGAGAAAACCGCCGGCAAAGGCGATGATGGAAAGATTTGCGCCAAATACCGCTGCATTGGAAACGCCCAAAGTGGAGGGGGATGCCATAGTGTTATTGAGAGTGGTCTGCATAATCAGGCCGGAAAGGGCAAGACCCGCACCGGCTACCAAGGCAGCGATGACCCGGGGCATCCGGATGTTCCAGACGATCCGCACCCGGGCTGGGGTGCTGTTGCCCAGCAGGGCGTCGAAGCATTCTCTGACGGTCATGTTGGAAGAACCCACAAACAGGCATACGATGGCGGCAGCCGCCACACAGATGCAAAGTCCGCAGATCACCGCGAAATATTTACTTTTCTGTTGTTTTATGAAAGTGTTTTTCGCCATAGTTTTGATCCTTTTATCATTGTTGAGGATATTATAGCAATTCTTCAAATATAATGTAAGCCCCCCGGGGGGTTGTTTTTTGGGGTAGGTCTTGCAATTTTCTTTGTGGGTGCTATAATATGCCGTAGAAATCAGAAAGACTGAGGCGAAATGTTATGAAAGTGATCGACTTTCACTGCCACGTGTACCCGGATGCCATTGCCCCCAAGGCGGCGGCCAGTGTGCGGCAGTTTTACAGCTTGGGTGACGATACCATGGACGGCACTGTGGATTCTTTGCTGTGTTACGGCAAGGAAGCCGGGGTAGATTCCTATGTGATCCTGCCTGTATCCCTGCGGCCGGAGCGCACCCGCCATATCAATGAATTCATCCTCTCCCAGCTGAAGGAGCACGACTGCTTTTACGGCTACGGCACTATCCACGCGGGTATGGAAGATCTCTGCGAAGAAGTGGAGTTTATTATGGAGCAGGGGCTTAAGGGTATTAAAATGCACCCTGACTCCCAGGTGTTTGCCTTGGACGATCCCCGCCTGTTCCCCGCCTATGATATGATCCAGGGAAAGCTTCCGGTGATCCTCCATATGGGCGATCAGCGCTATGATTACTCCCACCCCCAGCGTCTGCGGAAACTCTTGGAGCAGTTCCCCCGGTTGCAGGTGATCGCAGCCCATTTCGGTGGCTATACCATGTATGAAACTGCGGCGCAGTTGCTGTCCGATAAGGACTGCTTTTTCGATGTGTCCAGCTCCCTGATGTTTATGGAAGAGGGTGTGGCGGAGAAGTTTATCAACCATTACGGCGCAGACCGCTTTGTTTACGGCAGCGACTTTCCTATGTGGAATCCCGCAAAGGAAATGGAACGCTTCCGCAAGCTTAAGCTTACCGACAGGCAGTTTGAACAGATCTGCCACGAAACCGCCGAATACCTTTTGCAACTGAAGTAATCAGCATAATAGGGCCGCTGGTAAAGCCTTGCTTACCAGCGGCCTTTTTGTTGAAATTGTGCTGCGAACGTGGTATAATAACGAAAAGTGTGCGCGAGGGGGATATTCATCTTTCCCTCAAACACAGAAAGGAGGATGCCTGTGAAAAAAATAATTGCATTTATCATGGTTGTGCTGATGTTTGGAACATTTTATGGCTGCACTGCAAGACAGACATCTTCCAATGAATTGTGGATCGTCACGGAGGCTACTACCTGGGATCATATGAACGGTCAAATCGCGGTAGTGGCGGAGCAGTTTGAAAAGGATCACCAAGGGATTACTGTGCGTATCGACATTCTTCCTACCGATACTCAGGAGCGGTCCGTGTATATCCAACAGCTTCGCACCCAAATACTGCGTGGCGCAGGCCCGGATGCCTATATGCTGCCTACTTCCAATGAACTGATGGTGGATGCAGCCAGAGGATATGAGTGGTTTTCCGTGGCACCGCTGTTCCCCGATGTGGTGCAGGCTATGGATAATGGTATGTTCCGGGATATTGGCAGATTGTATGACGAAGATACGGAATTGGATACGCAATCGCTGAAGACAGCGGTGATGGAGGCCGGTGTTCGTGACGGCAAACGGTTTGTGCTGCCTTTGCGGTATGACATTCCTGTGATCTATGCAGATGTGGAATCCTTAGCTGCGCTGGGCATGCAGCAGTCTGATTTGGAGCAGGATGCGGATAAGCTTATGGCCCAGGTAATGGAACTGGGCAATCCGGAGATTTCCGGCGCTTTTGCCCTCCTTTCTACGGGAGCATTTTCTCAATGGATGGACTATGAACAGCAGCAGGTGGGGCTGGATGCCGCTACTGTATCCGCTGTTCTGCGGAACTATCAGACGCTGGAATCTCAGAGGGCGCAGTTTGGTGCAAAGATGAATGTCCGCAACTATTGCAATATGGCGTATGAAATCGAGAACGGTCTGGTTCGTTATCGGTTGTATGTAGGCTCCCTGACGGATATGGTGGAGTATGCCCCGGTGTATCAATATGAGCAGCGGGAACTGGCGGTGCTGCCTATGCGGGGCGTTGGCGGCGATGTGGTGGCACAGGTTACTTATTACGGCGCCGTAGGTTCCGGCTGTAAGGATCCGGAATTAGCCTACAGTTTTCTGCGTATGTTCCTGCTGGAAGAGTCTCAATGGGAGCAAAACCGTCCCAAGAGTCCCTATGCTGTCGGCGAAAAAGGCAGAAAGATCAGTACCACCAACGGCACGCAGGCAACTGGCCTGATCGAAAAAGGTTGGCCTGTCCGGACACAGGGCAGTCTGCAGCCTTTATGGATGGTGAGAAAAAAGCAGTTTTATGATTATAAGATCTATTATGCAGATGGTGTGGTGCGTGACCGGATGAAGAGAATCGGTAAAAGCCAAATGGATACTGCCTGGGAGCAGATCTTCGCGGCGGAGCCGGATCAGGTGCGGTTCGGGAACAGTATGGATGAAAAATTCAGTGACATTCTGACTTTGTTGAACGACCCTGAAACCCGGGCACCCACGGATGTGGATATCAATGCGTTGGCGGAGAACTATTGGTGGCAGCTGCGCTGGCACGTGGCGGAGGGCTGAGCAATGAAACTATCGAAAAGACAAGCCCTTACAGGTTGGACTCTGGTGTTACCGCTGCTTATAGGCTGCGTTGTGTTTTATTTGGTGCCTTTTGGCATAGTAGCGCTGTTCTCCGGTGTAAAAGGCAGCGGCTACAGCCGTGTATTTACCGGACTGGAGAACTATACCCAATTGCTTGGGAACGAGATATTCCGAATGGCGATGGGTAATACTGCGGCATTTCTGTTTTTGGGAATTGCCATGAATCTGCTGATCGCCTATGCTGTGGCGCTGCTGCTGAAAAAGCAAATGGCGGGCAGCCGGCTACTGCAGTCTGTGGTGATGCTGCCCTATGTGATGCCGGTGGTGGGAACGGTGCTTCTTGCGGACATCGTGTTCACGGAAACCGGCCTTGCCAACGCCTTGCTGCAATGGCTGGGTATGCCTGTGGCAGACTGGCTCAACAGTGAAAATGCATTTTTGACGATGCTCTTTCTCTATCTATGGAAGAACACAGGCTACAGTGTGGTTTTGATTTTGTCCGGTCTTGGCACAATTCCCGCAGAGCAGTATGATGCGGCGGAGCTGGACGGCGCCAGCCCCGGACAGAAATTCTTCCATATTACTGCACCGCAAATGTGGTACAGCATTTTCTTTGCGGGGGTATTTTCTCTGATCAATGCATTTAAGTGTTTCCGTGAGATTTTCCTGATCAGTGGCAGCCATCCCCATCACAGCATCTATATGCTGCAGCATTTTATCAACAATAGCTTTGAGAAAATGAGTTATTCCAAAATGGCCACCGCCAGTATGATCCTGGTGGTGCTGCTGTGCATCCTTTTTGGCATCTGTTACCGTTTGGTGCTGCGAAAGGAGGCGTACAAGGAATGAAAAAGAGACATCCCTTGGCAACTGTGGCCGCTGTATTGCTGGCTGCGGTGTGCATCGTGCCTTTTTTGTACGTATTGCTTATGAGCCTGAAAAGTGTAGATGGCCGGTTTTCCTTGCAGCACTACTACACAGTACTTTTAGGGCAGACAGAGTACATCTACCGGTTCTGGAAGAGTGTGGGTATCAGCTTGTGCGCTGCGCTTTTCCAGACTGTAGTATCTGCCCTGGCAGGCTTCGGCTTTGCCCGATACCGTTTCCGGGGAAGAAATGCGCTGTTCTTCCTGCTGATGATTCTGATGATCCTGCCGCTGCAGGTGGTCCTGATGCCCAATTATATGGTGCTGGAAACACTGGGGTTGCTGTACACGGATTATGCGCTGATTGTCCCTGCGGTGTTTGTTCCCTTGGGTACAGTGATTATGACCCAAAGCATCAAGGCAGTGCCGGCCCATATCGTTGATGCGGCCCGACTGGACGGTGCAAATCCGCTCCAGATCCTGATGCGGGTCGTGCTGCCCGGTTGCAGCGGTGGCCTTGCTTGCACATTCCTGCTTTCCTTCCTGGATAGCTGGAATATGGTGGAGCAGCCCATTACCTACCTCCGGGATTTTCTGGATTACCCCATTGCCGTGGCGCTGGCAACTGCGCCTCCGGGAGATCCTACGGTGCTGCTTTGCTGCTGTGTGCTGGTAGCATTGCCGGCTTTGTTCCTCTTCGCCTATTTTAACCGGGAACTGGCAGAGAGCATTGATGTGGGAGGTGAGAAGTAGAATGAAAAGAGCAGCGCTTTGTGTGTTTTCACTTATTGCCTTTGTTCTGATCTTCTGCACCTTGCTTGCCCCGTGTGTGGAAAGGCAAATGAGCACAAAGGTGGAAATACACCATGTTTATGACAGATTAGTCATGCACAACCACACCGTTCCTGCGATGTCTGTGAAATGGCCGGATGGGTATCAGCTTTACCAAGTGGTGGAGGGTAAGGGTTGGAAAACAGGTCCTCGGGTGGCAGAAGTCTCTCCCAGCGCATATACCCTGGAGGAGGCCACTATCAACCGGCAGGAAAAGGTATTGCGTCGGGTACTCGTGTTCCCCGGCAAGAGTTATGATATTATTCTTGCAGCCTCCAGACAGCCTGTGGAGGGAGATGCAATCGTCGTGGTGGATGCGTTCCGGGAGCGGGAAGATACTTACATTGTCTACTATCCTGACGGCGCCACAAAAATAGACGGCTATCCCAATTCTTTTACCAAAATATCCCAAAGCCAGCAGGCACTGCTGGTCACGCCTATGAAAGCGTATTCGCCGTTTTTTGAACAAAAGATCATCAACAACCTGCAAAATATGCAGACAGAAAACCTGCGGGCTTACAGCCTTGCAGATATTAAGCAGTTCTACGCAATGATGCCTACGGTGTGTTTCCTGGCGCTTATTTTGCTGATGGGCCTGTTTCTGTGGGTGTATAGCTGCGTTATAGCAATCAAGGCGGACAGATCTCCGCTGTTGTGGCGCAATGCGGTTTTTGGCGTGGGTCTTCTGTGTGCGATCCCATCTCTGACAGCCCGGATCGATCTGCCGGTATCCTTACTGCCAAAGCAAAGCATTTTGGATTTTGGCCATTACCGCAATGAGTTCCGCAATATCTTTGGGGCGCTGGAGTCTGTAGGCAGCGATCTGCTGCAGCAGGATCAGCTCCGGTGCGCCCGGACCTGCGGAAGGATTTTGATCATCGGTGTGGTGCTGATGCTTTTGCTGGTGTGCCTGGATTGGTTGTGGAAGAAATTATACAAAAAAGAACCCCGATCCTGAGGATCGGGGCTTTTTTGTTAAGATGTCAGTGCGGCGGTGAGCCAGAGCAGAGCCGGCAGAATCAGAGAGAACAGACTGATGCACCAGGGAAAAGTGATCTTCTTGGCGCACAGTGTAATAATCAGACAGGCACCGGTGATCACCAGGGGAACGGCAATGGCCATAGGGCGATCAATATAGAATTGGTAAGTGCCGCCGGTCTGCATAAAGAGACCAACTTTGGCTGGCAAAAACTGCTTGCTGTAAATGGCCATCATAATGGCGGCGGCTGCCACCGGAATGGAAAGAAATACACCCCGCAGTTTATACAGCACGTGGAGGAAATACCGGAATGTGCTGACTTCTTCCTCTTCGGATTCGGGGTTGTCGATGTGGTTTTGCATCTTCTCATTATCCATAGGGGTCACCTCTTTATAATGTACGGTTTATGGGACATATTATCTTGTATCCTTAGGTCAGAAGATAAAACCAAGGAGGACAAGAATTATGAAAGCAACATACGCATATCAGGTAAAAAATACGTCGATTCCGCTGCCCAATGCCGCAACCCGCCGGCAGATGCTCCATAAAACACTGGATAGTCTGCTGATGGCGGCATCCGGTGCCGGATTGGGGGCAGTGATCCTGTTGCTGCTGACGATGGCCTGATTACTTGCGCCGGTTATCCCGGTACAGCGCTGCAAGCCCCTTTACAAGCAGGTCTTTGTCGTAGAGAATAGGAGTCTTGCACATGGGGAGAATGAACTTGGCAATGCCGCCGGTAGCAATCACCGTGGTCTTGCAACCCAGTTCTTCCTCCATCCGGGCGATCATACCGTCAAGCATACAGGCGGTGCCCAGCATAATGCCGGAGCGCATAGCGTCGATGGTGTTGCGGCCGATCGCGGCTTTGGGTTGATCCAGCTGCAGGCCGGGCAGCAGAGCGGTGCGCTCCGTCAGGGCATCCATAGAGATCTTTACGCCGGGAATAATGCAGCCGCCGATGTGGGCGCCAGTCTGATCCAGCACGCTGATGGTAGTGGCGGTGCCCATATCGATAATGATCAGCGGGGGCTTATGCTCCCGCAGGGCAGCCACATCTGCAACGACCAGATCTGCGCCGGTTTGGCCGGGATTCTCCAGGCGGATGTTCAGGCCGGTCTTTAGACCTGGGCCTACCACCAGAGGGGTCTTGCCGGTAAGCTTTTTCACGGCGGTCTGGAAAGAATTCAGCACCTGGGGTACAACGGAGGCAATGATCGTGCCTTCGATCATATCCCGGTTAATATCATTTACATCCAGCAGGATCTTCAGATCCACGCAATATTGATCGGAAGTTTTGGTGACGTCAGTTTTCAGTCGGGCTTCCAATATGATCTCGTTGCCCTCCACACCGCCTAAAACGATGTTGGAATTGCCAATATCTACAGTCAGGATCATAGGATCTCCTCCAAATCCGTCTGCCGCAGGATCCGGCAGGCGGTAATTTTATTGTCGTTTACTTCGATGAGACCTGCGCTGCCGCCGAAAGAGCCGCAGGCGCCGGGGTTCAGTACCCACAGACCGTCAGCTTCCTGATGGCAGTCGGGAATGTGGGTGTGGCCGTAAAGGACGGCTTGCGCATTTGCAGCGCGGGCATCCTTTAAAAGGGCATAAATGCCGGATTTCACATAGTGCCGGTGGCCGTGGGTCATATACAGCATCACACCGCACACCTGCAGGCACAGGATCTCTCTTGCCCATACCGGTGCCCGATACTTATCGCAGTTGCCGGGAACCTGACAGAAGATCAGATGAGGAAATTCCTCCTGCAAAGTCTCACCGTCGTCAAAGTGGTCGCCAAGATGTACCACCGCGTCGGGCCGCACCTTTTGCATACAGTGCCGCATAAAGGACATTCCGGAATGGGAATCGGAAAGTACGAGTATTTTCACAGTTCACCATCGCCTCCGGTCTGCATATAGTAGTATTGCGTAAATATCCGTTTTTTAAGCATTCTGCAGTTATTATAGCAGACTTTTCGACAGGGGGCAATCAAATGGAGAAAAATTCTCAAGATTTTTCTGCGCAGGAGGCCATGCGTATGGCGAAAACACCCCAGGGCCAGCAGGTATTAAAGCAGCTGGAGCAAATAGACCGGAAGAAATTACAGCAGGTGGCAGATCTGGCATCTGCCGGGGATTTCGGCAGCGCTCAGAAACTGCTGCAGACACTGATGAATAACGGAGGGAAATGATGGAGGGGCTGGAGGAAAAATTGGGACAGATCATGGCGGATCCGGAGATGATGGGAAAGATCATGAATCTGGCGCAAAACCTGAATCCCCCGGAGCCACAGGCTGCACCTGCTAATATGCCGGATATGGCAATGCTGCAGCAGGTGGCCGCCATGGCAGGCAAAAGCAGTATTGACCCGAAGCAGAAAAATCTGCTTCGGGCATTAGAGCCGTATTTGCCTATAGCCAGACTGCGTAAACTGGAAAAGGCTATGCAGGCAGCGAAGATGGCGCAAATGGCATCAGGATTTTTTGGAAGCTTTTAGGTAGGTGAAGGTATGTATAACCGTTATGTTCCACAGTCGGACGGGTCATTCCGCAGAAACCGGATGCCGGACCAGAGCCCACCGCCCCCACCGCCACCCCAAGAGGTGAAAAACGAAACACTGCCGCCTTGTAAGCAAGGCGGCAGTGCAGTAGGTTTTTTAAGAAATCTTCTCCCCAAAAGCTTCGATACCGGGGATCTTTTTGTGGTGCTCCTGCTCCTTTTGATTGCCGGGGACAGCCAGGAGGAGAAGAACACCGCGCTTTTGACTTTGGCGCTTTATTTCTTTATGTAGAGCTGGGGGAAGGTGCGGCGGTCGGCGGGGTACATAGCGCAGTACAGGCCGGCAGCCAAAAGACCGCAGAGAATGAAAATGGTCCAGATCAGCAGATAATTGCTGCCGGAGATGGTCAGTACGAAACTGATAAGGAATTGGGTGACGGCATTGAAAACAGCGTGAGTTACGCTGGATAGTCCGCCCACCCGACCTCTGTGGGAGGCGGGTACCCGACGGGAGTTGTAGGGATTGATACCCAGCACCGTGGTGACCTCACCCAAGGTAAAGACGAACATACCCACAAACAGCACCCAGGCTGCTGTGTCCAGAGAAAACAGCGCAATGCCTGCCACGAACAGTAAAAGTCCAGCGATGGCCTTGGGGATCTCCGTCAGCTTTTTCAGCAACACCGTGAGAATGGGCGTAAAGACAATGACCACAAAGCCGTTGAGAGAGTTGAGGTAGCCGTACACAGTAGCGCCGCCGGCGCCCATGGACTCTTTCAGCTGCAGCGGAAGCAGGATACCCACCACATTGGAGGGCATAGAAGCAAGACAGCCGATCAGCAGCATGGAGATCAGCACCGGCCGACCTTTTAATACCTGTAACACAGAGAGCTTTTCATCCACAGGCATCTCGTACTGTGTGTAGTGGATTTGCGCGGTTTTTTCATCTTCCAGAATAGCATTTTCCGGGTGGACAAAAAAGGTGATCAGCGTGGTGGATACAAAAATCGAAAGTCCGTTGATGCAGAATGCCAGCCGGATAAAGTTCTGGAACAGAATGCCGGAAAGACTGGCGCCCACCACAAAGCCTAAGTTAAAACCCAAATAGGAGAGGGAATAGGCCTTTTCTCTTTGCTGGGAGGTGGAAAAGTCTGCGTTCAGCGCATCGTAAGCGGGGGACTCAGCGGTCTGGAACAGACCGGCTAAAAACAGTATGATAACAGTGGTAAAATTCAGGGGCAAAATGGCTGCCAGCAGATAAAAGCCCACAGTCAAACAGTCAAAGACCTGAATGATCCGCTTGCGGCTGAACCGATCTGCCAATTTACCGCCCAACAGCGCCACAGGAAAGGAAAGTACTGTGGCAACGGCAATGAGCAAGGTGGCCTGACCGTCGGAAAAGTGCAGTTTGGTAGTGAGAAAGAAGGTAAGCATGGGCCACACAAAAGAGCCCATAGCGGTGACCAATTTGCCGATGAAGAGAACATAGATCTCTCGCTTCAGGCCGCCATATTGTGCAATTAACTTTTTCATAGGTTACTCCGTTTTCCGGTTCTTCCATTCCAAAACCGTGCGCACGGCATCCCACAAAGCGGCAGCCTCAGCCACGGTAGTATACCGGCTCAGGGAAACCCGGAAAGAACCGTCGATCGCCTCGGGGGCAAGGCCCATGGCTGTCAGCACGTGGCTGCGGTGACCTTTTGCGCAGGCAGAGCCGGCACTGACACAGACACCTTCATCCTGCAGGATGTTGATAATGTTTTGGGTAGGAACGCCGGGGATAGAGAGGGAGAGAATGTGGGGAGCACCAGGAACGCCGTTGACTTGCACACCATCAAGTTTACATAACTCTCTGATGAGCCCATCCAGCATTTTTCTTTCCGTCTTTTGATCCGCAATAGCGGTGGCGCTGACTGCCCGGCAGGCAGCAGCAAAGCCGAAAATGGCAGGGGTGGCTTCCGTGCCGCTGCGCAGACCGGTCTCCTGACCACCGCCCAGCATCAACGCAGGGAAACTCTTCAGGGCAGGGCTGATGTACAAAGCGCCTGCGCCCTTAGGTCCGTGGACCTTGTGGGAGGAGACAGAAATCAGATCCGCGCCTAGAGTCTTTGCGATGAAAGGCACTTTTAAAAAGCCCTGTACCGCATCAGTGTGGAACAGCGCGTTGGGGCAGACCTTATGCGTCAGCCGTGCCATCTGGGAGATGGGCATGACTGCGCCGGTCTCGTTGTTGACCATCATTACGGACACCAGAATCGTGTCCTTGCGCAAAGCGGCTTTCAGAGCATCCAAACTGACAGTACCGGTGGCATCCGGCTGCAGATAGGTCACCTCAAAGCCTTGTGCCTCCAGTTCTTTCATACAGTTAAGCACCGCAGGATGCTCAATGGCGGTGGTGATGATGTGATTGCCCCGCTTGCCCAGCCGCTTGACCGTGCCGAAAATGGCCCAGTTGTCCGCCTCTGTGCCGCCGGAGGTAAAGAATACCCGACCCGGCTCTGCGCCCAAAGCGGCAGCAACTGCAGTCCGGGCATCCCGCAAAGCGGCGGCAGCCTTAAAACCAAAGCGGTAAAGGGAGCTGGGGTTGCCCCAGTTTTCGGTTAATGCTGCAGTCATAGCTTCCACTGCCTCCGGGCAAGGTCTGGTAGTGGCAGAATTATCTAAATAAATCATAAATACCTCTTATTTGCCTACGCAGAATCGTTCAAAGATCCGGTTGGTGATATCTTCCCTTACTGTAGCGCCGGTGACTTCGCCCATGGCTTCCATTGCGGTTTCAATGTCCGTCAGTACCGCATCGGGGGTAAGACCGGATTTCAGGCTTTGCAGTGCAGCGCGGATGCCGGCTTTTGCCCGATTCACAGCATCAAACTGCCGGGGGTTGGTGAGAAT
This sequence comes from Faecousia sp., assembly GCA_045594845.1. Lineage (GTDB taxonomy): Bacteria > Bacillota > Clostridia > Oscillospirales > Oscillospiraceae > Faecousia. The sequence goes on from JAZNZH010000014.1 coordinate 33,325, forward strand.
CGAACCGTCGCAGGGGGCGGAACCGGCAAACATCAGGTCGATGGTGTCCGCCAAAAGATCCAATCCCTCGCCGGTTTTTGCACAAATGGGGATCACAGTGGTGAAAGGCAGATCGGAGGGAACGATCTTACTGCCAAGATCGGATTTGTTGATCAGTGCCACAGAGCGCTCTGCATCCAGGCAGATGTCGATCACCGCCCGGTCTTCCTCCGTCAGCGGCTGAGAGCCGTCGCAAACGAACAGCACCACATCCGCACCTTCGGCAGCCTGCCGGGAGCGCTCCACACCCATGGCCTCGATCTTGTCCGGTGTGTTGTGAATACCTGCGGTGTCGATCAACCGCAACCGGGTAGCGCCCAGCATCACCGTTTCTTCCACGGTATCCCGGGTAGTGCCGGCAATTTCGGTGACGATCACCCGCTCAAAGCCAGCCAGCGCATTCAAAAGGCTGGATTTGCCCACGTTGGGCTTGCCCACAATGGCAGCGGCAACACCGTGGCGCAGGATCCGGCCCTGACCGTAGGTATTCAGCAGGGATTCCAAAGTGGCCGCATCTTTGCGCAGCATCTGCTCATATTGGGCAAGCTGGAAATCCTCGATATCCTCATCGGGGTAGTCCAGCACCGCATGGAAATGACTGCACAGATCTGTCAGATGATCATATACAGGTGCCAGCTTCTTCTGCAAAACACCGCCTACTTGACCTGCTGCGTTGGCAGCAGCGTCTGCAGTCTCTGCTTCGATCAGATCAATCACCGCTTCTGCCTGGGTCAGATCCAGCTGCCCGTTCAAAAAGGCACGCTTGGTAAATTCGCCCCGCTTGGCAGGCACAGCACCGGCAGCAAACAGCGCTTCCAGGCCGGCAGCCAGCACAGCAGGGGAGCCATGGCAGTGGAATTCCACCGTGTCCTCACCGGTGTAGGTGTGGGGCGCCCGGGTGTATACCGCCATGCAGCGGTCGATGGGGCGATTCTGTTTGTCATAAAGGGTACCAAGGATCAGTTTCCGGTTGGGGGCTTCCCATAAGGGAGCATTACAGTCGGGGGTAAAGACTTTTCCGCCAATTTGGGCGCAGCCGGTTCCTGTCATCCGCAGGATGCCGATGGCGCTTACCTGATTGCCGGTGGAAACAGCAGCGATCACGCTGGACATAAAACCCCTCCAATTCATACAATATAATAATGTATCATATCACCTCGGGAATAAAAATGCAACTATCGGACAAAATACACCGGAGGTGATGGCGTTGGATAGATTGTTGACCAATGAAAATATCCGGAGTATGTTCGGTAAGACCGCAGATTTTGTGTACCGGCCTCTGCAGTGCGGCAAGTTCACATTATATAGTTATGCTATTGACGGACTGACCTCCGGTTCGGCGATTTCCGAGTATGTCATTGGCGCGGTGATGCGATTTTTGCAGGGGGATTCTATGGCGCAGCTGTACAGTTCCGCTCTGAACGGCAGTGTGATCAACAGTGTGGCCAAGCCCTGTGAGGATCTGGATACTGTGGCGCTGATGCTGGTCAACGGCTTTTGTGTCATTCTGTTCCCCGAGGTAGGGGCTATCGCCTTCGAGGCCAAGACCGGAGAAAAGCGCAGCCTTTCAGCACCGGCGGTGGAAAATACCGTCAAGGGCCCAAAGGATGCCTTTGTGGAAACGGTGCGTACCAATACCAGTCTGATCCGCCGTCACCTGCGCAGTCCGGATCTGCGCTTTTTAGAGATGCAGGTGGGGCGCCGATCCCTAACCAATGTGTCTGTGGTGTACTTGGAGGGGTTGACGAATCCCGCCTTGGTGGAACGGATGCAGAAACGTCTCAAGAGTATCGATATCGACGGTCTGCTGACCTCCTCTGCGGTGGAGGAGTATGTCACCGGCTCCCGGATGACAGCCTTTCCGCTGATACAGTACACGGAACGAACCGACCGCTTCTGTCAGGGGATCCTGGAGGGGAGAGTGGGCCTGCTGGTGGACGGTCTGCCGCTTGGGTATCTGGCGCCCACAGACCTTATGCATTTGATGGAAAGCCCGGAAGACCGCAACCGGGACTTTTTCGCAGCCTCTGCTTTGCGTGTGCTGCGTTATTTTGCCTTAGTAATAGACCTGCTGCTTCCGGCAATCTATATTGCGTTTGTAATGCACCACCAAAACTGGATCCCGCTGGGGCTGTTGCAGGTGGTACAAAACAGTAAAGCGGCGGCACCTTTCTCCACAGTGGCGGAGGTGCTGGGCTTACTGATCGCGTTTGAACTGCTGCAGGAGTCCGGTATCCACCTGCCCCAGGCCATCGGTCAGTCGGTGTCGGTGATTGGTGGCATCGTGGTAGGCAGCGCTGCGGTGGAGGCAGGTCTGGTGTCCTCCATTGCACTGATCATGGTCAGCTTCACCGGTGTGTGCGGCTTCGTGCTACCCAACCGGGATCTGGCGGAGGCGTTGCGGGTGTGGAGATTTTTCCTGGCGATCCTGGCATCCGCAGTTGGATTGTGGGGCGCAGGTGCTGGATTGGTGCTGCTGATCATCCATTTATCGCGGCTCAGCTGCTTGGGGATACCCTATCTCAGCCGCTCCGGTAAGGTACTGCGTCTGCCCTTGAAAATGGAAAAATGGCGAAATCTGAAGCTGCATCCTCAGGATCGTCGGAATCAGCGGTAAAAATCAACAATCCGCGCCTGTAAAAAAGGGCGTATTTTGCCGAAAATTACGAAGATAAAAATGTGTAAAAATTTTTTGTCGGGAATGGAAAAAAGTGCTTGACAAAGGGGAGGTGGTGTGATAATCTTATAAGGCTCTCCGAAAAATTGGGGAGTGGAGCTGTACCTTGTAAATTGAATAACGCAAAGACGAACAAAACACCTTGGACAATTTAAATTGTTTAAGTTTCGTGTAAACGAATTTAAGCCAACGAAAATTCTTGAGTAATATTGCTAAGAGCAAATTATTCAAAAACTTGATTTGAGCTCCGATAAGGAGTTTAGATACAATTTTTTGAGAGTTTGATCCTGGCTCAGGACGAACGCTGGCGGCGTGCCTAACACATGCAAGTCGAACGGACGAGGGGAGCTTGCTCCCCAAGTTAGTGGCGAACGGGTGAGTAACGCGTGAGGAACCTGCCTTTCAGTGGGGGACAACAGTTGGAAACGACTGCTAATACCGCATAACATAATCGAACCGCATGATTTGATTATCAAAGCTTTATGTGCTGAAAGATGGCCTCGCGTCTGATTAGATAGTTGGTGGGGTAACGGCCCACCAAGTCGACGATCAGTAGCCGGTCTGAGAGGATGAACGGCCACATTGGGACTGAGATACGGCCCAGACTCCTACGGGAGGCAGCAGTGGGGAATATTGGGCAATGGGGGAAACCCTGACCCAGCAACGCCGCGTGAAGGAAGAAGG
>JAZNZH010000015.1:0-11846 GCA_045594845.1 Faecousia sp.
ACCCGGCTTTGCGGCTTGCTGGGGATCTCTGTGGAGGATAGCATCGCCTGCGGTGACCAGGAAAATGATTTGTTGATGATCAAAACCGCCGGACTCGGCGTGGCAATGGCCAACGGCATCGATTCTGTAAAAGCAGTTGCGCACTATATCACTGTCAACGATAATAACCACGACGTCATCGCCGAAGTGGTGGAGAAATTCCTGGTAAATGCATAACAAAAAGCAGATACCCACCGGGTATCTGCTTTTTTTCATTGAGAGGAGTGCAGCGACGTGACGAGCTCCATCACTGCAAAGGCTCCCTTGTGCAAAGGGAGCTGTCAGCGAAGCTGACTGAGGGATTGTTGCCGTCCAAAGGGTGAGCGTAGCAGTGCCGGTTTGCCGGAAGGGACTCGTTTGCATTTTCTCCTGCCACCGGCAGGAGAAAATTAAGGGTCGCCGCCATCCAGCTGGCGGCGGCAACAGTCCACCGGACTGTTGCATTTAGATGGTTCGAGTCCCTTCCTTTCCTAAGTACCAAAAAAAGAGGAGGCCGAAGCCTCCTCTTTTTTGGGTATAATGTGCAGGTTTAATAGAGTTCCATAAATGGGGTGCATCTCACATTTAGGTGGGGTGCATTTTTGCTTTCCCTGGGGTGCAAATGGGGTGCAACCCAGCAACCGGATGGAGTGCATCCATCTCCCAGTGGGGTACAAACCACTCCCTGGGGTACAGAGGGGTATATATTAATTACGAGGTGCAGCTTAACCATCCTTAATGCACTTTATTCCGTCTTTTCAAGTGTTCGATAGTCTACCTTGCCAACCAATGTCAGCGGCAGTTTTTCAATAAATCTATATGCCATTGCTACATCTCGTTCTGGTAGATAGATTTTACTAAATCGGTCAATATCATCAATCAGAACATTGTTTGCTTCAACACCATCTTCAACTACAATAAATGCTGTTGGGATTCTACCATTCTTATTCTCGGGATTAGGCATACCGACAACGGCACATTCTTTTACACCAGGATGCCGTGTAACAACTTCCTCTATCACAGAAGGCCACACATTATGGCCGTCAGGACGAATCACCATTCGCTTAATACGGTCAACAATATAGATTACACCATCTTCCGTCATGTAACCAATATCACCGGTATGAATCCATGTTTTTCCGTCAGGATGTTTGCGCATAACCTTATTGGTTTCGGAATCATTTTGATAATAACCCAACATCATGGTGCTACCAGTCATGCACAGTTCGCCTTGAATATTGTATCCCAGTTCTTCTCCGGTTTCGTGATCAATTACTTTTACTTCGGTGAGATGTGTTGGAATGCCAACGCTTCCAGGTATATTGCTCTCATCCGTTGCTGTAAAAGTGGCTGCAGAACCCATTTCAGTCATACCATAGCCTTTAAGAATGGTGTACTTGCACCCATGATCTGCAAAGAATCTGTTAATATGATCCTCCGTGCTTGCCAGCAGGCGATCACCACCTGTGATGGCACACATAAGGAAATCCAGCTTCTGATTACCTACTTCAGCACTATTGGCCAAGCTTTCAAAAAATGCGGGGACACCCACAACATGGTTGGGCTTATGCTTCAGAACCAATTCCGCGAATTTCTTGGGTTCAAATACCGGAATCAGTGTGTTTTCCAAACTTGCACAGAAAGGAATAAAGAAACCAAAAATGAGACCATAAGCGATGAACGGTGGCATAATTTCCAGGAACCGCTCACCCTCATATAGCCGGGGAGCATCATAAATACTCTGCAATGCCATTGCCGTCAAGCTGTCGTTGGAAAGGAGCGCTCCTTTGGAGATACCTGTTGTTCCACCAGTATAAATGATGGCGGCTGGTGCATTCTTTACATAGGGAGCAGAAGCCAGTTTTAAGCTCTTTCCCTTTGCAAGAAATACAGACCAATACTCAAAACGCTGCTCAGCAGGAATGCGAGGAATCTTTCTGCCTTTTGTAAGCTTAAAGCCAATTCTTGTGTGGATCGGCATGGACTGCGCCAAAGGTACAACGATGATATGTTCCAGTTTGGTTTTATCAACAATTTGAAGAATTTTAGAAAGAAACACATCTACAACAATTAAAACACGGGAACCAGCAGCGTTAATACGATCTTTAATTAACTCTACGTTTGTGCGAGGTTCAATCAAATTACATACTGCGCCGATTCTATTTAATCCATAAATGGAGTAAATAGTTTCAGGCATAGTCAGCATACACATGGATACAAGTTCTCCTCGTTGTACATTAAGTGCAGAAAAGGCCTTTGCTGCATCATCGATACGGGAGAACATTTGGGCATAGGTAGTTCCTTTTCCAAAATACTTAAGCGCTGGTTTCTCGAGATTATCCTTATTGCAGTTCCAAATATATTCATAAATTGTACACTCAGGCAAAGGGGCATTGATTGCTTCCTCTGAGTAGTATTTCAGCCAGGGTTTGTCTATAGAGGGATAGCCTGTTAATTGCTTTTCTTCCATTGATTCTCTCTCCTAAAAATAAAAAGTGCGGCTACCGAAGCAGCCGCACAAAAAACGCAAACTCCGATAGTCGCCAAACCAATTCAATATAAGGGCATTACTGCACACCAATACTGACGGAATTTGCATTTTTATCAAATTCACAGTATTGGCACAAAAAGGGTATAGTATCCCCATAGGAATACAAAAAAGAAAACGCCCCTATCATATATTAAATTGGTTTGGCATAAACAGTTTAGCACACTTTTATATGGGAATCAACAAAAAATTGCAGCTATTTATGAACATGGCTGCAATATTAGTAGATAATTCTTTTATATAGATAATCAATTCGTTACACGCCTGTCTATTCGTTACACACAGACCCTATTCGCTACACGGAGAGGGGAATTCGCTACACGGAGACCCCTATTAGTTACACGGAAACTGCTATTCGCTACACGGCTCAATAGGGGCAATTTCAAAGAAATACACATTCCGGAACAGCAGTTTTCTGTAAATGTTCTATTTTTTATACAAAATATGTGTATAGCCGCACTGTTTTGAATATAAAAAGTTCCCGTCTAACGCTATCAAAGTTAGACGGGAAATGTGGTACGCCGGAAGGGACTCGTTTGCGTTTTCTCCTGCCACCGGCAGGAGAAAATTAAGGGTCGCCGCCATCCAGCTGGCGGCGGGAACAGTCCACCGGACTGTTGCATTTAGATCTTTCGAGTCCCTTCCTCCCAACATAATATTAAAAGGGTTATCCCGGATGGGATAACCCTTTTAATGGTACGCCGGAAGGGACTCGAACCCCCAACCCTCGGAACCGGAATCCGATGCTCTATCCATTGAGCCACCGGCGCATAGCCTGAGTATTATAACAAAAGATTTCTTGTTTGTAAAGTGCCTTAGGGATGATTTTTCTTGCAAAATCCGCTGTTAGCGAGTATGATAATAATATAATCCCGTAGGAGGTTATGATTATGAAACGTAAGGTTAATGTTTGGGAGTATGCACCGCAGATTCTGGACGCTGTGAGTAAGGGCGTATTGGTGACTACCAAGGCAGACGGCATCGTGGATACGATGACCATCGGTTGGGGCACTCTGGGTATCCAGTGGGGCAAACCCATCTTTATCGTGTTTGTTCGGGAAAGCCGCTATACCAAGGAGCTTTTGGACCGCAATCCGGAGTTCACTATCAATGTCCCCCTGGGCGAGTATGACAAGAATATTATTTCTGTCTGCGGCACCAAGTCCGGACGGGATATGGATAAGATCAAGGAATTGGGACTGCACCTGGAAGAGTCTGAGACTATCTCCGTTCCCGGTATCCGGGAGTTGCCGTTGACTCTGGAGTGCAAGGTGATTTACAAGCAGGATCAGGATCCTGCAGCCATCAACGAGGAAAACACCACCCGTTATTATCCCCGGAACGAGCAGTTCCCCCAGGGCGATTATCATACGGCTTATTACGGTCAGATTCACGCGGCCTATATCATTGAGCCGGAGGCATAATGCATGTTTGAAATACTGATAGAGAAGGTCTGTTATCTGTTGCAGGCAGACCGCATTACGGCACTGATTGTGCTAATCTGTGCAGCGGCGCTTGTTGTACTGTGCCTGCTGGCGTGGGTGATCAGCGCGGTGGGACTTATGGTAATGGCAAGACGTCGCGGAGTTAGAGGCTGCTGGATGGGCTGGTTCCCATTCTTCAACATCATTTTGCTTGGCCGGATCCACGACTGCTACCTTAGTGAGGTCAAAAACCTTTCCACCGACAGACGCCACAGCTTGCCTGTTTTGTCTGTGGCTATGTTGCTGTCTGTGTTGGCCGCTGTGGGTTTATGGCTTGTACAAAGCAGAATTCCTGCGTATTCCGATGTGGTGATTGTCGTAGCTATGGTGGTCAGTGCCTGCGCGGTTGTGCTGGCCATTGTGCTCCTGGTGCAGATCTATACCACCTGCTACAACATCTACTATTCCTGCACGCCGGACGATGCGGCATTGCTGACAACATTGATGGTGCTGAATCCGGTGCTGATCCCATTCTTTATTTTCGGCCTTCGCAAGAAGGCGAACGGTATGCCGCCCAAGAGAATACACTTTATGAAATAAAAAGTCAGCGTCGCAAGACGCTGACTTTTTTATTTCATAAGCTTATCCACGGCAGTGCAGATGTCGTTAATGGCATCCTCGTCTCCGGCGGCTACCGCATCCACCATACAATGCCGCAGGTGGTCGATGAGAATTACTTTGCCGGTGTTGTGCAGAGCGGAATTCACCGCTGCCAGCTGCACCAGCACCTCGGAGCAATCCTCGCCGGCTTCCACCATTTTCTTCACTTTTTCCAGGTGACCGATGGCTCGGGCCAGACGGTTTACTACTGCTTTTTGGTTCTCGTGAACGTGGCCGTGAGTGTGGGAGATGCCATGGGCGTGCATATATGCGTGATCGTGATTGTGTTCGTGATGATTCATAAAGCACTCCTTATTCCTGGGCCCGCTTTTTCATCAGCTGGCGCATACGGGCTGCGTGGTCCAATTCTCTCTTACGGATGCGCAAGCTCTTGGGGGTGCATTCCAGCAGCTCGTCGTCCGCCAGGAATTCCAGGCACTGCTCCAGAGAGAACACCTTAGGGGAGACCAGACGCAGAGCTTCGTCAGAGCCGGAAGCGCGCATGTTGGTGAGCTGTTTTTTCTTACAAACGTTGACGTTCATATCCTCGTTGCGGCTGCAGATACCAACCACCATACCGGCATACACCGGTGTGCCGGGGCCGATAAACAGAGCGCCGCGCTCCTGTGCTGCGTGGAGGCCGTAGGTGACAGCCTCGCCGGTTTCAAAGGAGACCAAAGAACCGGTCAAACGTCGCTCGATTTCACCCTTCATAGGCGCGTAGGTCTCCAAAACACTGCTCATAATACCTTCGCCGCGGGTGTCGGTAAGGAACTCGCTGCGGTAGCCGAACAGACCTCTGGAGGGCACCAGGAACTCCAGGCGGTAGCGGTTGCCCATAGGAGTCATAGAAAGCAGATCGGCCTTGCGACGGCCCATCTTTTCAATCACTGCGCCCATGCATTCTTCCGGCACGTCTGCAACCATGCGTTCGATAGGCTCGCAGATCTTGCCGTCAATTTCCTTGGTCAGCACACGGGGAGTGGAAACGGAGAACTCATAGCCTTCCCGGCGCATAGTCTCCATCAGAATAGAAAGGTGCATCTCACCGCGACCCGCCACATTGAAGGCATCGGTGCCTTGTTCGGTAACGTGGAGGGAGACATCCTTTAGGAGCTCTTTTTCCAGTCGGTCACGGAGATTCCGGGAGGTGACAAATTTGCCTTCCCGGCCGGCAAAGGGAGAGTCGTTGACAGCGAAAGTCATTTCGATTGTGGGGTCAGAGATCTTCACAAAGGGCAGAGGCTCGATGGCGTCTGCGGTGCAAAGGGTGCGGCCGATGGTGATATCCGCCATACCGGAAAGAGCGACGATCTCACCGGCGGAAGCGGACTGGATGGGTGCCTTACCCAGGCCATCGTATTCATAAAGAGCCACAACTTTACCCTTTTGCTTGATCTCGGGATCGTGGTAGTCGCAGATCACAACTTCCTGGTTTACCTTGATGGTGCCGCGTTCCACACGGCCAACGGCAATTCGGCCCACATATTCGTTGTAGTCGATGGAGGATACCAACAGCTGCAGAGGCTCTTCAGCATTGCCGCTGGGAGCGGGAATATAGTTGACAATGGTCTCAAATAGAGGCACCAGATCCTTGCCCGCATCGTCAGGACCGTAGGAAGCAGTACCCTGACGGCCGGAGCAGAACACGGTAGGGGAGTTGAACTGCTCGTCGGTGGCATCCAGATCCAGCAGCAGTTCCAGCACTTCGTCCATCACCTCATGGATACGGGCGTCGGGCTTGTCTACCTTATTGACGGCAACAATTACCTTGTGACCCAGTTCCAGGGCTTTCTGCAAAACGAAGCGGGTCTGGGGCATAGGACCTTCTGCGGCATCCAACAGCAGAATAACAACGTTGACCATCTTGAGAATGCGTTCTACCTCACCGCCGAAGTCAGCGTGACCCGGGGTGTCGACAATGTTGATTTTAATGTCCTTATAATGCACAGCGGTGTTTTTGGCAAGAATGGTAATACCACGCTCACGCTCTAAATCACCGGAGTCCATGACCCGGTCCACCGTTGCCTGATTTTCACGGTAAATACCGCCCTGCTTCAGCATTTCGTCCACCAGAGTAGTCTTACCGTGGTCAACGTGGGCGATAATGGCAATATTACGAATATTCTCCTGAGCTGCCATTTACATTTCTCCTTTGCGTCTTGAATGTACATTCACTTCCAACATAAAAATATACCATATAAGTTGGCAAATTGCAACAATATTCCCGATGTGATACGAAAAAAATCGGCAGTCAGAACAGGGAGAAAAGGCTTGACCAAAGGTTTAAACTGTGGTAATATATACAATAATATATCCACCGAAAAGGTGTCGAATTTTCTGCATAGGAGGAATGCTGAAATGGCTTACATTTATCCCGAACCCAGCCACACTTTTAGTGAGTACCTGCTGATCCCCGGTTATACCTCTGAGGACTGCGTGCCTGACCGTGTGTCTCTGCGCACCCCTCTGACCAAGTATCGTAAAGGTGAGGAAGAACCTGCGATCTCTCTGAATATTCCCCTGGTTTCTGCAATTATGCAGTCCGTTTCCAACGACTCCCTGGCCATTGCGCTGGCTAAGGAAGGCGGCATCAGCTTTATCTTTGGCTCCCAGTCCATTGAGTCTCAGGCTGCTATGGTGGCAAAGGTCAAGGGCTACAAGGCCGGTTTTGTGGTTTCGGCTTCCAACCTGACCCCCGATAATACGCTGGCTGATGTGCTGGCTCTGAAGGAAAAGAACGGTTTCTCCACTGTGGCTATCACCGACGACGGTTCTGCCAACGGTAAGCTCTTGGGCATCGTTACCGGCCGTGACTACCGGGTCTCCCGGATGGATGTCAATGAAAAGATTTCCACCTTTATGACTCCCCGCGAAAAGCTGGTCACTGCACCTGTAGGCACCAGCCTGAAGGTTGCCAACGATATTATCTGGGAGAATAAACTCAACAGTCTTCCCATCGTAGATGAGAACGACAATTTGATGTATTTCGTATTCCGTAAGGACTATGCTTCCCACAAGGCAAATCCCTTGGAACTGTTGGATGAGGCAAAGCGCTATCTGGTAGGCGCCGGTATCAATACCCGCGACTATGCTGAGCGTATCCCCGCTCTGCTGGAGGCAGGCGCTGATGTTCTGTGTATCGACTCTTCCGAGGGTTATACCTGCTGGCAGGCAAAGACCATTGCCTGGGTTCGCGAGAAATACGGTGACAGTGTCAAGATCGGCGCTGGCAACGTAGTTGACCGCGATGGCTTTATGTTCCTGGCAAAGGCTGGTGCAGACTTTATTAAGGTTGGCATCGGCGGCGGTTCTATCTGCATTACCCGTGAGACCAAGGGTATCGGCAGAGGTCAGGCAACCGCTCTGATCGAGGTGGCTGCAGCCCGTGACGAATATTTCAAGGAAACCGGTATTTATGTTCCCATCTGTTCCGACGGCGGTATCGTGCACGATTACCATATGACCCTGGCACTGGCAATGGGTGCTGACTTTATGATGCTGGGCCGCTACTTTGCCCGCTTCGATGAGTCTCCTACTAACAAGGTGATGGTAAATGGCGCCTATATGAAGGAGTACTGGGGCGAGGGTTCCAACCGCGCCCGTAACTGGCAGCGCTACGACCTGGGCGGCTCTACCAAGCTTAGCTTCGAGGAAGGCGTTGATTCCTATGTTACCTACGCCGGTTCTCTCCACGATAATGTGGAAGCCAGCCTCTACAAGGTAAAGTCTACTATGTGCAACTGCGGTGTGATTACTATTCCTGATCTGCAGAGAGATGCAAAGTTGACGCTGGTGTCCTCCGTCTCCATTGTGGAGGGCGGCGCCCACGATGTTACCCTGCGTTCCACTTCCACCACTAAGTAAAAAATTAGCCACTCTGCGAAATGTTCGCAGAGTGGCTTTTTAGGCATAGAAGAACCGCCCTTGCATTTTGCAAGGGCGGTTAAATTTTACTGGTTAGCGAAGCTGCTCTTTGCTTTGCGCTCAGCACGCTCTTTCTTGATAGTCTGGAGCAGGACCACGATCCGCAGAATCAGTGTTCCCAACGTTACCGCAAGAGTAACGGCATGCAGCACAACGTTCAGGAGATATACGTTGGGGAAGGCAGCGGTCTTGAACAGGTCCACGGTCAGGAAACCATACAGGCCAACTGCGGGGGCCAAAACGCCCCAAATGCTGCAGGCAACACTGTAGGTATTCTTGCAGTATGTAATGATGGAAGCAGCCGCAAAAATCAGCACGAGGACGGGCATAAAGATGGTGTCGTTTTTACGGTTTGTTTTGAACAGCCATACATACTTGGCAATGGAGTATTTTGTGAGGGTGGGGTGCACAACGGTGGTATCTTCCTCATACAAATCCAAACCGAGATCGTTGGCCTCATTCTTATTTTCTTCGGTCTTGGGAGCCTCAGTTGCAGCGTACAGCTCCTGATTCTTCAGATACTCTTCTTCGGTCAGGAACTTGCTGGTGTTCTCAGTGTATTCACCGTACCAGTAGGGCAGGAACTGCGCACCGATTACCAGAACCAGCAGAATGGTGCAGATCAGCTTACAAGTCTGAATCAATTTACGAGTGGACTTAGACATACTTACTCAATCCTCCTAAGGGTTTATGAAAAACATACAATAAACAGTAGGACATATTCCTTCTAATAGTATACATTTTGTGGTTGAGTTTGTCAACCATAAAAGCATATTAATAAAATATAAAAACTATCGATTTCGACTTATTATGCGGTAGGCATATTCACTCCCAGCCGGGTGGTTATAACCAGTATTTCGCCTGTGACAGGGTGAAGAAAGGAAAGTCGGTAAGCGCACAGAGCCTGAGTATTCAGGCTCTGATTCTGAGAGAAAATGCGGGCATCTTCTGTAGTATATTGAGGGTCTCCCAGGATTGGGAAACCTGCGTATAAGCAATGTAATCGAAGCTGATGGGTCCGCCCGGTGACCGGTGTTAATTCCAGTTTGCAGTAGGTGTTTGTTCTTTCTAATGTGCGGTATCGGGTGACAGCAGGTTTCCCATGGGGATGTACCTGTCGCAAAAGACTGGGCAGGGGACACCGGGCGATAGGCGCGTCAATAACGCCGCAATCATTCTCCGGCGCGCCGAAAACCAATGCATGATAGGTTTTTTGCAGAGTACCCTCTGTGTGCTGTCGGTTTAACAGCATATGAATATGCGCGTTTTTTGCCAATAAAACTACACCGAAAGTGTCGCGATCCAGCCGTGTAATAGGGTGAAAAGCGCACTTTTGACCGGTTTTTTGATAGTAGGCGATCACCCGGTTTGCAAGGGTACCGGTGTTTCGGTGGGCAGAGGGGTGGATCAGAATTCCCGCAGGCTTATCCACTGCCAAAATGTGCTCGTCTTCATAGAGGATATCCAAGGGTAGATCCTCCGGAGGATACTCGGGCAGCGGATCGTCCAGCACCGCAGTGATGGTATCCCCAATGCTTACGGGAAAGTCTGCATGTCGGGCAACTCCGTTGACAAGGAGCTTATCTTGCCATTTCAGCCGGTTCATCAGCCCGGTGGAAAGACCTAATTCGTTTTTTAGAAAAGTGGACAGTCGGCCTGCCCGCTGGGCGATATGTGTCAGTTCCATAGTGTTTCCTTTGCAAAAAAGACCCTGCACAGGGCAGGGTCTTTTTAGTTCAGATAAATTACAGAGCAGCCTTAGCCTTCTCAACCAGAGCAGCGAAAGCAGCAGCATCCTGGATAGCCATCTCGGACAGGCTCTTGCGGTTCATCTCAATGCCGGCCTTCTTCACACCGTTCATGAAGGTGGAGTAGTTCAGACCGTAGGGCTTAACAGCAGCGCTGATACGGGTGATCCACAGTCTGCGGTAATCACGCTTCTTCAGCTTGCGGCCAACGTAAGCATAGTTGCCGGACTTCATAACGGCCTGCTTGGCCATCTTAAAGTGCTTGGATTTTGCACCCCAGTAGCCCTTAGCCAGCTTCAGGGTAGCGTTTCTTCTCTTGCGCGTCATCATTGCGCCTTTGACTCTTGCCATTTCAGTATCCTCCTATCCTTATTTGTACGGGATCAGTTTCTTGACCGTTGCAGTGTTGGTCACGTCAGCATAAGCGGTCGTACGCAGACGCCGGGTACGCTTGGTGTCCTTCTTGGTGAGGATGTGGCTCTTGTAGGCGCGGGCTCTCTTAACCTTACCGGACTTGGTCAGGTTGAATCTCTTCTTTGCACCGCTATGGGTCTTCAGCTTGGGCATAGTTTAGTTCTCCTTCCGTATCTTTGGTAATAGAACAAGCTTACTTGCTATTCTTGGGTGTGAGGAACATCGCCATAAAGCGACCTTCCAGCTTGAGGTTCTTTTCCATGTTGGCAACATCGTTACAGGCTTCGGCAAAATCCATCAGCAGCTTTTCACCGATGTTGGTGTGGGCCATCTCACGGCCGCGGTAACGCACACTGACCTTCACGCGGTTGCCGTCCTTAAGAAACTTCACAGCGTTCTTGATCTTGGTGTTCAGGTCGTTGGTGTCGATGCTGGGACTCATACGAATCTCCTTGATCTCCACGACCTTCTGATTCTTCTTTGCTTCCTTTTCGCGTTTTTTCTGGTCAAAGCAGAACTTGGAGTAGTCCATGATCTTGCAGACCGGAGGAGTGGCGTTGGGAGAGATCTTCACCAGGTCATAGCCCTGCTCTTCGGCAATGGCGTTGGCCTCCTGTGCGGACATGATGCCCAGCTGCGCACCGTCGGCGCCGATCAGGCGGATCTCTTTATCCTGGATCTCTTCATTGAGCTGATGTTCTAATTTTGCGATGGTAAAGCACCTCCAAACAAAATAAAAAAGCGGATGCTGACAGCATCCGACATTCACAGAACATCCCTGTAGGGACGGTGGAATATTAACCTCTTAGCGATACGCGGGAGGTGAGGCGGATGTGCAGCCTTCTTTATTACCTGCGTATCTTATCACAATAATTCTCCCCTGTCAAGAGGAAAATGCAGGAATAATAAAAGAAAAGTGCCCACCGAAGGGCGACCTCACATAGGGATTTACACGGTTTTGGATGTATCTTTTTCCCCACAGAAAATCCATCGTCCTTGAAATACATCCAGTATTTCTTCGTCCTCTGAATATTCCTGTGAGAAAAAATCTTACCTTCAAAACTGCAAAGCACTCCAAAGCGAGAGATTTTTCTGCAAGACAAGATA
>JAZNZH010000016.1:0-28397 GCA_045594845.1 Faecousia sp.
CCCACTCCTGACCGTAAGGCTGACATGCCCTTCCTGATGCCCGTCGAAGGCGTCTTCACCATCTCCGGCCGTGGTACCGTTGCTACCGGTCGTGTCGAGCGTGGCCAGATCAACAAGAACGACAAGGTCGAAATCGTCGGCCTGCGTGATGAGAAGAAGGACACCGTTGTCACCGACATCGAAATGTTCCACAAGCTGCTGGACTACGCTGAAGCTGGCGACAACATCGGCGCACTGCTCCGCGGCGTTGACAAGAAGTCCATCGAAAGAGGCCAGGTTCTGGCTAAGCCCGGTTCCATCAAGCCCCTGACTAAGTTCGTCGGCCAGGATTACGTCCTGTCCAAGGAAGAAGGCGGCCGTCATACTCCCTTCTTCAACAACTATCGTCCTCAGTTCTACTTCCGTACCACTGACGTTACCGGCATCATCACTCTGCCCGAAGGCACCGAGATGTGCATGCCCGGCGATAACGTCGACATGAAGGTTGAGCTGATCACCCCCATCGCTATCGAGAAGGGTCTGCGTTTCGCTATCCGTGAGGGTGGCCGTACCGTTGGTTCCGGCGTTGTCACCGAGATCTTCGAGTAATTCTTAAACGCACTTTTACAAATTCCCCAGCCATTTGGCTGGGGAATTTTTTTGGTATCCTTCCGGAAAGTGTTGTGAAACTTGACATAAAACGGCAGATACAATATAATATTTAATAGCGAAATTAACAAAACAGAAAGGATGATTATTCGCTATGGATCCGAAATACGAAGCCCTATTTACCCCCTGGAAAATCGGCAATGTGGAGATTAAAAACCGTATTGTTATGTGCCCCATGGGCGGTACCAGCCTGTTCGGTTGGTTCGAACTCACCGGCTGTAAATTTGACAAGGAGGCAGCAAAACTGTTCCTGGAAAGAGCCCAGAATAACGTGGGCCTGATCATTCCCGGTATTGCACCTCTCCGGGATACATTCTGGGGTCGCTGGCTGTGGCAGAATCCCAAGATGTTCGAGGATCTCAAGGAATTTATGGACGAGATCCATAAGACCGGCGCGAAGCTCTTTGTGCAGCTGACTGCCGGTATGGGCCGTAGCTGGGCCATCACCGAGCTGATTGCCCCTCTGCATAAAAATAAGTTTACCCGTGCGTTGATCAAGCCTATCCTGGATACTAACCACGAGCTTGCCAGCCCCAGCCCGCTGCCTTCCCGCTGGGATCCGGAGATCACCACTCCCGAAATGACCATCGAGCAGATCCACGAGATCATCGAGGCCTTTGCCAAGACTGCAAAGCTATGTAAAGATGCCGGTGTTGACGGCGTGGAGATCCACGCTGTCCATGAAGGCTATCTGCTGGACCAGTTCACCATGGAGTGGACCAACAAGCGGACTGACGAGTACGGTGGCTCTTTCGAAAACCGTTACCGCTTCCCTGTGGAGGTTGTTAAGGCTATTAAGGAGGTCTGCGGTGATGATTTCCCTGTATCTCTGCGTTACAGTGTAGAGTCCAAGGTCAAGGGCTTCCGTGAGGGTGCAGTTCCCGGTGAAGAGTATACCGAGGTAGGCCGCTGTATGGAAGAGTCCGAAAAGGCTGCCAAGTACCTGCAGGATGCCGGCTATGATATGCTCAATGCCGATAACGGTACTTATGACTCCTGGTACTGGGCACATCCGCCTATGTATATGCCCCAGAACTGCAACCTGGAAGATGTTGCCCACATCAAGCAGTTTGTGGATATCCCTGTGGTCTGTGCCGGACGTATGGAGCCTGAGGAGGCTGCCAAGGCCATCGCTGAGGGCCGTATTGACGGTATGGGCGTTGCCCGTCAGTTCCTGGTAGATCCTGAGTGGGTCACTAAATTGATCGAGGACCGCATTGAGGATATTAAACCCTGTATCTGTTGCCATAGCGGTTGCTTCAACTTCTCTTCCTCCAAAGGTCATGCCAATACCCAGGACCTGAAGGATACCATGGGTCTTGCACGTTGCGCGCTGAATGCAGAGACGATGCAATCTAAAAAGCATTATATTGAACCTGCCAAGGTACAGAAGAGAATCGCCATTATCGGCGGCGGTATCGGCGGCATGGAGTCTGCTCTGGTCTGTGCAAAGCGCGGTCACAGCGTGACTCTGTACGAAAAGTCCGGTGAACTGGGCGGCGTGTTTATCGCAGCCGCAGCACCTTCCTTTAAGGAAAAAGACCGTGACCTGATCGCCTGGTATAAGCGGGAACTGACCAAGTATCCCCAAATCGAGGTCAAACTGAACACCGAGGTCAGGGATATTAAGTTCGTGGATGCGGATGAGGTGATCATTGCCACCGGCTCCAATCCCAACCGTCCTCCCATTCCCGGTGTAGGCCGCAGCATCCAGGCTGTGGATTTCCTGCTGGGCAAGCGCCCGGTTGGTGATAATGTAGTGATCATTGGCGGCGGTTTGACCGGCTGTGAGATTGCATACGAGTTGTACCTCCAGGGCAAGCACCCCACCATCGTGGAAATGATGGACGATCTGATCTGCACCCCCGGTATCTGCCTGGCTAACACCAGTTTCCTGCGTGATTTCTTCAAGGCCAACAATGTTCCTGTTCATCTGGAGACCGGCGTTGTAGAGATCGGTGACCGGATCGTCACTCTGCGGGACAAGGAGGGCAACACCTTCACCGTGAAGGCTGATGATGTGATCCTTTCCGTGGGCTACAAGCCTGCACCTATTGCCAAGGCCGGCAAGCACGTCCACATCGTGGGCGATGCCAGCAAGGTGGGCAATCTGCGTACTGTCATTTGGCAGGCTTGGGACGTATGTATGAAACTGTAACGGAGGAAAACTATGTACTTAACTGATGAACAACAAGCTATATTAAATGGCGAAAAAGGGGAGACCATGGCCAAGGTCATGAAGACCCTGGTAATGTATGGCGACGCATTTGGCGCTGAGAAGATGGTGCCGGTGTCCTCTAAGTATAACCACCTGGTTACCTCTTTTGGTCTGAAAATGATGGGTCCTGTGTTTGAACTGATGCAGCAGCTCATCGATGCCGGTGCGATCTCCGGTCAGAAGTTCTCTGTGGACCCCAGACCTTTGGATAAGAATGTTCCTGCAAACTTTCTGCAGAACTTCATTTTCAATAACTTTATGTACTCCAAGCAGGAAGATTACGAAAAGCAGTTGGAGCAGCTGGGTCTGCTGGACGATAACGCATTTACCTGCGCCTGCTACCTGGACCAGGTGGGTAACAAGCCCGAAAAGGGTGAGATCCTCAGCTGGGCAGAGTCCTCTGCGGTGGTGTACGCCAACTCTGTGCTGGGCGCCCGCTGCAACCGCAACTCCGGTATTATGGATATTATGGGCTCCATCGCCGGTTTCGTACCCTCTTTTGGTTTGCTGACCGACGAGGGTCGTAAGGCTACCTGGGTCGTCAAAGTGCAGACCACCAAGAAGCCCGAGGCACAGCTTTTGGGTTCTGCCATCGGTATGAAGGTGATGGAGGATGTTCCCTATATTGTTGGCCTGGATACCTGGCTGGGTAATGAGCTGAACGATGCAGCTTGTACCTACCTTAAAGACTTTGGCGCAGCCACCGCTTCCAACGGCGCGGTTGGTTTGTACCACGTGGCTAACCTGACTCCCGAGGCAGTGGAAATGGGCGAGAGCCTGATTGCTGAGGGCGCAAAGGAATATATTATCGACGATGCCGAGCTGGCAAGAGTGCAGGCGGAATATCCAGTGATTTGGAAGAATCCCGATGCAAAGCCGAAATTGTGCTTTGTGGGTTGCCCTCATATGTCTCTGCAACAGCTGATCGACTGGACAGAGCGGGTAGAAGAGGGGCTGAAGGCCTCCGGTAATAAAAAGGTTCTGATTCCTACCGTGTTTACCACGGCTCCCGGTGTGAAGGCAGAGTTTGAAAAGACCGAGTATGCTGCCCGTCTGAAAGCTACCGGCGTGATCCTGTCTTATATCTGCCCCCTGATGTATATGAATAACCCTCTGTGCGGTAAGATGCCCGTCATCACATCTTCCAATAAGCTCCGCACATATACCTCTGCCCGTTATTACACCGAGGCAGAGATCCTTGCAAAGATCACGAAAGGAGGCGACACCGTATGAAAAAGTTCCAAGGCAGAGTAGTTACCCCCGGTACGGTTACCGCCCCTGCGCTGGTGTCCCACGGCGGTCTGAACACTTTGGCATCCTTCCAGAAGGCATTGCAGTTTGGCGACAAGAAAGCCACCTGCGGTGACCAGAACAACCCCGACCTCTACGGCAAGCAAATGCTGGGTAAGGCCTTGTGTCTGCCCCAGACCATTGGCTCCACCACCGGCGGTATGGTGCTGTACTGCGCCTGCGCTATGGAGCGTCAGCCGGCTTGTTTGCTGTTCAGTAAGCCTATCGATTCTCTGGCAGCTGCCGGTTCTATCCTGGCTTCCGTCTGGCTGGACGGCGTCAGTATGCCGGTGGTAGACAGCCTGGGTGACGAGTTCCTTGCATATGTCAAGGACGATATGACCATCACCATCGAAGCCGACGGCACCGTCTGTGTCGATTAACGTATCAAAAAAGGACATTCCTCTGGAATGTCCTTTTTGTTTATAAAAAACTATATTTTGTCATTTTGGATGCAACCAGAACAGAAAAAAGGCAAGTAGATAAGTGAAGACACTAAAAACGAAAGAGGGTGATGCCATGGAGGATAAGCAGATTGTAACATTATATTTTGAACGCAATGAATGCGCGATTGCTGAAACTGCAAAAAAATATGGCAGATACTGTTATGGTATTGCTTATGGTATTTTGTGCTGCCAACAGGATGCGGAGGAGACGGTAAATGATACCTATCTTGGTGCGTGGAATGCAATGCCGCCGCACCGACCGGAGAAGCTCTCTACATTTTTGGGTAAGATCACCCGTCGACTTGCACTTATGAAGTGGAAGGCAATGCACACGCAAAAACGAGGTGGCGGTCAGTTGCAGTTAGCATTAGAAGAATTGGGGGAGTGTATTTCCGGTGGAGCATCCCCAGAGCGGGTCATAGAACAGAAAGAACTGACGCAGCACCTGAATGTATTTCTTAAGAAATTACCGGATGCAGAACAAAAGGTTTTTATCTGTCGTTACTGGTACATAATGTCGATCAAAGAGGTGGCGGAACGATTCGGGTATTCAGAAAGCAAGGTTAAATCAATGCTTAGCCGCACCCGGAAAAGGTTGGCTGTGTACTTGCGGAAGGAGGGTGTCACAATATGACTGCAATTTACTTGATGGAAGCGCTGTCAGAGATTGATGCTGTACTCATCGAAAATGCAATAGCGCAACCAAAAATAAAGCGACACCCTGTGGGCAGAATATTGCTGATAGCAGCTGTCATTGCGGCGTTGGCAGCCTCTGCGTTTGCCGTATCGGAAACTGTAAGTTGGTTTACCGCTTATTTTCAAAAAAGTTCCGGAGAGTTAACGCAGGAGCAGGTTGATTATATTGAAGATAATACTGTTAATCAGCACCAATATCAGATCTGCAATGGCTATACACTTGCGTTGGATTCAACGTTCAGTGATGGAACGATTGGGTATGTAAAACTTACACTTACCGGGCAAAAAAATGCGGAATTGGATGCAGATAACTACGGTTTCCAATATATTAAGTGCATTTCACCGGAAGAAAGTGGAGGGTCAGAGGCGACCAGCTTTTCAATCGGGAGTTACCGTAGGAGCGAGAAAAATGCTGTGGACATTATTATAACTGTTAAAGGAAAAATTGCAGACAGAGCCAGCTGGAAACTGTCTGTCGGGAATCTTTTTGGGAGTTATTTCGAGGCCGATCAATATCGGGAGGAATTTCTGGCAAATGGTATCTGGCAGTTTGATATTATATTCTCAAATGATGGCAATTCGGAGTTGGAAGTGCTCGGTCAGCCGATATGTATCGTACTGGAGTCAGGGGTTGATAGACCAGTATATATGGATGTGTTGATTACATCTATCAAACTGAGAGCAATGAGCGCAGTGATTGCATATACCAACTTAGATAGTCCACACGCTGGTGTATATTTTGATGGGTTTTATGTTGTGATGAAAGATGGCACCAAAGTGGAACTGAGGTATGGCTCAGGTGGATCGAAAGGACAATTTATTTTTAGCTTTACAGAGCCTCTAATTTTGACAGATGTTTCCTATCTTTTGCTGCCGGATGGGAGAAAATTACTTATAACATAAAAACGAGGGTACCGATTGGTACCCTCGTTTAGTTATATTACAACAGGGGAATGCCGGCTTTTTCGCAGGCGGCAACGGTTTGCGCATCCCAAACGCTGGACTGTACCTCACCGATGTGAGCGCAGCCTAACATCAGCATACACAGACGGCTCTGACCGATACCGCCGCCGATGGTGAGCGGCAGCTCGTTGTTCAGCAGCATCTGGTGGAAGGGGAGGGCTCTGCGGTTGTCACAGCCGGAGATAGTCAACTGACGGTCCAGCGCTGCAGCATCCACACGGATGCCCATAGAGGACAGCTCCAGGGCTCTGCCCAGTACATCATCCCAGAAGAAGATGTCGCAGTTTAAATTCCAGTCGTCATAGTCCGGCGCCCGATTATCATGGGGCTTTCCGGAGCGCAATTTGCCGCCGATTTGCATAATGCAGGCGGTTTGATGCTCGCGGAGATAAGCGGTCTCCCGCTCAGAACCGGTCATATCCGGATAAAGGTCTTCCAATTCCTGTGTAGTAATAAAAGATACATCCGGGCTCAGCTGCACCTGCAGCTGGGGAAAACGCACATGGAGCCGGTCGTTGGTGTTGCAGATAGCCTTGACAATGGCCCGTACGATCAGCTTCAGGTAATCCAGGTTACGGTTACCCTCGGTGATGATCTTTTCCCAGTCCCACTGGTCCACATACAGGGAGTGGACATTGTCCAGATCCTCATCCCGGCGGATGGCGTTCATATCGGTATAAAGGCCGTTACCAATGGAAAAGCCGTACCGCTTCAGAGCCAGACGCTTCCACTTGGCCAGAGAATGTACCACTTCCGCTTCCTTACCCACAGCAGGAATATCAAAATTAACGGGCCGCTCCTTGCCGGAGAGGTTGTCGTTCAGACCGGAGTCCTCGGTGACAAACAGGGGAGCGGAGACGCGCTTTAAATTCAGCGCCGCAGAAAACTCCTCCTGAAAAGTCTGCTTTATGTAGGCGATGGCCCGCTGGGTGTCGTATGCGTCCAGGGTAGGACGGTAGCCATCGGGTATATAGATCTTGTTCATAGAATGCACCTTCTCAATACAGTTGGGTTGTTACCATTTTATATTATTTCTGCGGAAAATCAAGTCCGGATTTGATTTTTCCTAAATTGGAGAATTGTTTGTCCGCCGCAGAAAGAAAAATGTCTTTCGCACCTTGACTATCTGCGATGATTATGGTATAATTCCATAAACCGTTGAGGAAGAGTAAGTAGCCAACTGAACCTTTCCCACAGAGAGCCGCAGAGGGTGGAATTGCGGCGGAGAGACGTTGCGCCAATGGACTTCCGAGGGCAATCGGAAAGGGATCACCCCCGAGTATGTGCGTCGGAGCAGACCCTCCGTGAAAATGGTCAGCGTATACAGGTACGCGATGAGTGGGTGCGTCAGCACCAAGCCGGGTGGCACCGCAGGATTTTCCTGTCCCAGCAAAATTGCGGGACAGGTTTTTTGTTTTTGTCCCAAAGCATAAGGAGTGTGCGTTATGAGTAAGATCCCCTATAAAATCTATCTGGAAGAAGAGGAAATGCCAAAGTCCTGGTATAACCTCCGGGCGGATATGGTAAATAAGCCTGCGCCCCTGTTAAATCCCCAGACCCTTGCACCTATGACCCCGGAGGAGTTGGCTCAGGTGTTCTGTCAGGAACTGGTCAGTCAGGAATTGAACGAAACCGATGCCTTTATTGAAATCCCCCAGGAGATCCGGGATTTCTACCGGATGTACCGCCCCTCACCCCTGGTGCGCGCTTACTGCCTGGAAGAAAAGTTGCAGACCCCGGCTAAGATCTATTATAAGTTTGAGGGCAACAATACCAGCGGTAGCCACAAGCTGAATTCCGCCATTGCCCAGGCATACTATGCTAAAAAGCAAGGCCTCACCGGTGTCACCACCGAGACCGGCGCCGGTCAGTGGGGTACGGCCCTTTCTATGGCCTGTTCCTATTTCGGCTTGGACTGCAAGGTGTTTATGGTCAAGGTCTCCTATGAGCAAAAGCCTTTCCGGCGGGAAGTGATGCGCACCTACGGCGCATCTGTCACCCCCTCGCCTTCTGTGGAGACAGAGGTGGGTAAACAGATCCTTAGTGAGCATCCCGGCACCTCCGGCAGCCTTGGCTGCGCCATTTCCGAAGCTGTGGAAACGGCCGGAAAGCTCCCGGGTTACCGCTATGTTTTAGGCAGCGTCCTGAACCAGGTGATGCTCCATCAGTCCATTATCGGCTTGGAGACCAAGGCGGCACTGGATAAGTATGATATCACCCCGGATATCATTATTGGCTGCGCCGGTGGTGGCTCCAACCTGGGCGGGCTGATCGCTCCTTTTGCCGGCGAGAAGATAAAGGGCAAAGCGGACTACCGCATTATTGCGGTGGAGCCGGAATCCTGCCCCAGCTTTACCAGGGGTAAGTACGCTTATGACTACTGCGATACCGGCAAGGTATGCCCCCTGAGTAAGATGTATACTTTGGGCAGCGGTTTTATTCCCGCGCCTAACCACGCAGGCGGCCTTCGCTACCACGGCATGAATTCCACGCTTTCTCAGCTTTATGCAGACGGCGTTATGGAAGCAGTGTCTGTACCCCAGACAGAGGTCTTTGAGGCAGCAGAAAAGTTTGCGAGAGTAGAGGGTATTCTCCCTGCTCCTGAGAGCTCACATGCCATCAAGGTGGCCATTGATGAGGCTATGAAATGCAAGGAAACAGGGGAGGAGAAGACCATCGTGTTCGGCCTAACCGGCACCGGTTATTTCGATATGATGTCCTATGAGAAATTCCACGACGGAAAGATGGTAAACTATGTCCCCACCGATGATGAGATCGCTGCCGGTCTTGCAAAGCTCCCGGAAATGAAATGAGAAAAAAGACGGATGGTTAATCCATCCGTCTTTTTTTATGGAAAAGGAAAAGCCCCTGTCAAAAGACAAGGGCTTTTATGGAGCGGGTGACGAGGCTCGAACTCGCTACCTCCACCTTGGCAAGGTGGCGCTCTACCGGATGAGCTACACCCGCGGAACAAGAGGTATTATAGCAGAATTTCCGAATAAGTCAATAGCTTTTTCGAAAATTCTGCTATAAATTTTCTCTTATTACAGGGAGTCCTTAGTGTATCGGGAGAAACCGTCGCCCAGCACCTGGTGAGCTTCCTGCACGATGATAAAAGCATTGGGATCGATCTCCACAACCAGTTGTTTTAGGCTGGCAATCTGGTGGCGTTTTACAGCTGTCAGGACAACTTTAAAATCCTGGTGACTGTAGCTGCCTTCACCGTGAAGATAGGTTGCGCCTCTGTCTAACTCTGTGGAGATGGTATTCACCACAGCTTCGTGTTGCTTCGTGATGATCAGAGCAACTTTAGTAAAGTCGAAGCTGTAAACTACCGTGTCAATGATCTTGCCGCAGAGGAAAATGGTGATGCCGCTGTACAGTGTCCGGCTTATATCACCAAATACCACACCGGTCAAGATGGCAACGCCCATATCGAAACAGGTGTTGATCACACCGATGGGTACGTGCTGCCATTTGAGCTTCAGCAGTCGCACGATAATGTCGGAGCCGCCGGTGCTGCTGCCGGTTGTAAATACCATACCCAGACCAACACCGCAGACCACGCCGCCGTAAATGGCGCACATAAGAGGGTCCAGTCCGGAAACGGGGGGGATCAGGGCGCAAAGGTCAATGGCCGTAGAAGACAGCGCCATACCCAGCAGGGATCCCACGAAGAACTTTTTGCCGATCCGGAAACCTCCAAAGATAAACAGGGGCAGATTGATCAGCAGGGTGATCGTACCCACAGTGCCAAAGTCTGTCAGATGCAGCAGAACCATCGCAAGACCGGAAATACCACCCACGTTCAAGCCCGCAGGATTCAGGAAAGTACTGAAACCAAGGCCGAACAAGGCACAGCCAAAGGTGATTTTAAGAATATCCCAAAGTAACTGCTTTGTTTTGTTCATAAAGAACCTGCCTTATACATCAAATGTAATTTGCTTTTCCTGCATATCCTCTTCCTTCAGAAGAGCGCCGGCGGTGGGGATGTTGCGGCTGCGATAGCGGCCCATATTGGTGATGCCGCTCTGTTCAGCTGCGCAGACACCGGTGATCACAGCCTTTTTCTTGAGGGACATTACCCCAACGCCGATGGTGTTTCGGGTGGCCTTGGGCAGCAGCTGCGCGGTGGAAATAATGGCCGCGCGGCCGTCGGAGGCATAAAGTGCCACCTGAAGATCCTTGTCGATGGCCATAGCTTTTATGAGGGGACTCTTATCGGAAAAAGCGCCGGTAAGTTTGCGGCGGTTAGTCTTGGTCTCGTAGGCACTCAGCGGTACCTTAGCGGCCTTTCCGTTTTCAAAGAAGAACAGCACCATGCCCTTATAATCACCGGGGAAGATCACTTCCTTCACCGTCTCGCCGGGTTCCATGCCCAGCTTCTGGGGCAGATAGTCACCCAGCAGGGATGCTTTGCCGTCCTCAAAATCAGACAGACGGGATTTGTAGCACTGGAACTGGTCGGTAAACACCAAAATCTCTGCCCGGTTGCTGGTTTCCAGACTAAAGGCAAGGCTGTCGCCCTCCTTAAATTTCTGCTCGCCGGACATCCGGAGACTTTGCGCGGTGATCTTCTTCAGATAACCTTCTCTGGAAACGAAGACAGTCACAGGGTAATCCGGAATCTCTTCTTCCTCATCCTCGGCGGCAGATACATCCGCATCATAGACGATCTCTGTCTTTCTGGGTTGGCCGAATTTCTCGGAGACCTGCTTGAGCTCGCCGATGATCACATTTTTCAGCCGACGGCTGCTTTTGAGGGTGTCGTTGAGGTCGGCAATTTCCTTTTCCAGATCGCTGATAGCGCGGGTCTGTTTCAGGATGTATTCTTTGTTGATGTTGCGCAGCTTGATTTCTGCTACATAGTTTGCCTGGATCTCGTCGATGCCGAAGCCGATCATCAGATTGGGGACGACTTCGCTTTCCAGTTCGGTCTCACGGATGATCTTAATGGCTTTGTCAATGTCCAGAAGGATCCGCTCCAGACCCTTTAACAGATGCAGGCGGTCTTCCTTCTTCTGGATCATATAGAACAGGCGGCGCTTGACACAATCGGTACGCCAGGCAGTCCATTCTTCCAGAATTTCGCCCACGCCCATCACTTTGGGCATACCGGCAATCAGCACATTAAAGTTGCAGGCAAAGGTGTCCTGCAGAGGAGTCAGACGGAAAAGCTTTTGCATCAGTTTTTCGGGATCTGCGCCCTGTTTGAGGTCGATGGTCAGCTTCAGACCGCCTAAGTCGGTCTCGTCACGCATATCCTTGATCTCTTTGATCTTGCCGGCTTTAATGAGATCGGCAACCTTGTCCATAATGACTTCGCTGGTGGTGGAGTAGGGGATCTCATAGATCTCGATTAGATTGCCGGTCTTCACATAGCGCCACTTAGCCCGGAGCTTAAAGCTGCCGCGGCCGGTTTGATAGATCTCCCGGGTAGTGGTTTCGTCGAAGAGAAGCTCTGCGCCAGTGGAGAAATCCGGGCCGGGAAGGGTCTCCAGAATGTCGTGGTCGGGGTTATTCATCAGGGCGATAGTAGTATCGCAGATCTCCTTTAAGTTAAAGGAGCAGATGTTGCTGGCCATACCGACCGCAATGCCTTGGTTTGCAGACACCAGCACATTGGGGAAGGTGGTGGGCAGCAGACTGGGTTCTTTGGTGGTGGCATCGTAGTTGTCCACCATATCCACAGTGTCCAGGTCAATATCCCGGAACAGCTCTGCGCTGAATGCGTCCAGCTTTGCTTCAGTGTAACGGGAGGCGGCATATGCCATATCCCGGGAGTAGACCTTACCGAAGTTACCCTTACTGTCTACAAAGGGGTGCAGCAGGGATTCGTTGCCTTTGGTCAAACGCACCATTGTTTCGTAGATGGCAGCATCGCCGTGGGGATTGAGCCGCATGGTCTGACCAACAATATTGGCAGACTTGGTGCGGCCGCCATTCAGCAGACCCATTTTGTACATAGTGTACAGAAGCTTGCGGTGAGAGGGCTTAAAGCCGTCAATTTCCGGAATGGCACGGGAAACAATGACACTCATTGCATACGGCATATAATTGATCTCCAGAGTCTCGGAGATCGCTTGTTCGGTGGTGGAGCCAACCAGACCGACGATGTTGTCGGTGTTGATCTTTTTCTTCTGCTCCGGTTCTTTTTTCTTTCTTGCCATAACGTGCCTCACTTAGGAAATATCGGCCATCTCCAAGTACTTGGAGCCGTTTTCCGCAATAAAATTCTTTCGTTCATTCAGCGCATCACCCAGCAGCACATCGAAGTAGTGGGCGGTGCGCTCTGCGTCCTCGGGCATCACCTTGATAAGCCGGCGGGTCTCGGGGTTCATAGTGGTCATCCACATCATTTCGGGATCGTTCTCACCAAGGCCCTTGGAACGCTGAATGGTAACCTTCTTACCTTCCAGCTCTCTGAGGATTTTTGCCTTTTCATACTCGTTGTATGCAAACCATGTTTTTTCTTTGTGAGAGATCTCAAACAGGGGAGATTCTGCGATATACACATATCCGTCCCGAATCAGGGTGGGGCAGAGCCGGTACAGCATGGTCAGGATCAGGGTACGGATCTGGAATCCGTCCACGTCTGCGTCGGTACAGATAACAACCTTGTTCCAGCGGAGGTTGTCGATATCGAAGGAAGAAAGATCCTTGGCTTTCTTGCCCTGGATCTCAACGCCACAGCCCAGAACCTTCATTAGGTCGGTAATGATGGGGGAGGCGAAGATCTTGTTGTAGTCTGCCTTCAGACAGTTGAGGATCTTACCGCGGACAGGCATAATGCCCTGGAATTCTGCGTCACGGCTGAGTTTGACGCTGCCCAATGCAGAGTCACCCTCCACGATGTACAGCTCCCGGACATTTACATCCTTGCTGCGGCAATCCACAAATTTCTGCACCCGGTTGGCAATATCCACCTTGGCACTAAGATTCTTCTTAATGCTGGACTTGGTCTTTTCCGCGCTTTCACGGGCGCGCTTATTGATCAGGATCTGCTCAGCGGCCCGATCGGCTTCTTGCTTATTCTCAATAAACCAGACCTGTAGCTTTTCCTTGAAGAAAGCAGTCATAGCTTCCTGGGTGAACTTAGAGTTTACAGACTTTTTGGTTTGGTTCTCGAAGCAGCCGATGGTGGAGAAACAGTTGGTGACGATCACCAGAGAGTCCTGCACATCCTGGAAAATGATCTTACTCTCGTTCTTAGTGTATTTGTTGCTGTCACGCAGGTATTTGTCGAAGGCTGCCGCAAAGGCAGAGCGGACGGCCCGGTCGGGACTGCCACCGTACTCCAACCAGGAGGAGTTGTGATAATATTCAGTATGGCTGACTTGCTTGCTGAAGCAGAATGAGGTGGTGATCTTCAGCTTCATTTCCGGGCGGTTTTCAGCATCCCGTCCCCGGCGCTCAGCCTCCCAGTATACGGGCATGGTAAAGGCGTTGTCACCCACCAGTTCCTCAATATACTGCTTGATGCCGTCGTTGTAGCAATACTCTTCTTCCTCAAACTTTTTGCCCACCTGGTTGCGGAACTTAAAGGTGACACCCTTGTTTACCACAGCCTGACGGCGCAGTACATCCCGGTAGTACTCCACAGGAATATTAATGTCGGTGAAGACCTGCTTGTCCGGACGCCAATGGAACCGGGAACCGGTTTTGCGGCCTCGGTCAGTGGGCTCTTTTTTCAGTCCGCCCTTGTTGCGGCCTTTTTCAAAGTGAAGGTCGTAACGGAAGCCATCTCTGCGGATGGTAGCGTCAAAGAACTCGGAAGCATACTGGGTAGCACAGGAACCCAGACCGTTCAGACCCAGGGAGTACTCGTAGTTCTCACCGTTCTCGCCGTATTTGCCGCCGGCATACATCTCACAGAAAACCAGCTCCCAGTTGTAGCGCTTTTCTTTTTCATTGTAGTCTACGGGACAGCCGCGGCCAAAGTCTTCCACTTCCACAGAGAGGTCTTCGTAACGGGTGACAATAATGGTGTCACCGTGACCTTCCCGGGCTTCGTCAATGGCGTTGGAGAGAATTTCAAATACCGCATGCTTGCAGCCTTCCAGATCGTCAGAGCCGAAAATAACCGCAGGGCGCTTGCGCACCCGGTCTTCGCCTTTGAGCATGGAAATACTGGAATTTCCGTAGCGTTCGTTTTTTGTCTGAGCCATAATTATAACCTGCCAAAATAACAATATTTTATCCAGTATATTATACGCAATTTCCCGGGAAAAGTCAATCAAATACCCGTTGAAAACACTGGCGGAAAAACGAAAAATCCTATTGACGACAAAGAAGATTTGGAGTATCATAGAAGATGAAAGATTATGTGGTGGAGTATGGGCATTTTCCATGCTCTGTCACAGCAGAATTTATACATATGAGGAGGAAATCCACTATGTCCGTAGAAATGACCAAATGGTGCGAGATCGCCAAGCAGAACATCCACAACCGTCCTGCAGGCCAGGGTCGCCTTGCCGGCAAGATCACCATCGTTACCGGCGCTGCACAGGGCTTTGGCAAGGGTATTGCTGAGGAACTGTACAAGGAAGGCGCAACTATCATTATCGCAGATATGAATGTGCCTCTGGCAGAGACCGTCGCCAAGGAAATGGGCGAACGCGCCTGGGCCATCGGTGTAAATGTTTCCGATGAGGAAAGCTGCGCAAATATGGTTGCTCAGGTTGTTGAGAAGTTCGGCGGCCTGGATATTATGGTTGCTAATGCCGGCGTGGTCCGCAGCGGTCCCATTGCTCAGCTGGAGAAGAAGGATTTTGACTTCGTTACCGCTATTAACTATACCGGTCTGTTCCTTTCCTGTAAGTACGCTGCCATTATTATGGAAGCACAGCATGAAGCTGACCCCCAGGCCACCTTCGACATTATCGCAATGTCCTCCAAGTCCGGTCTGGAAGGCTCCAACAAGAATTTTGCTTATGCAGGTTCCAAGTTCGGCGCCATCGGTCTGGTGCAGTCCTGGGCTCTGGAGCTGTGTGCTTATAATATCAAGGTCAATGCTATCTGCCCCGGCAACTATCTGGACGGTCCTCTGTGGAGCGACCCCGAAAAGGGCCTCTTTGTGCAGTACCTGAATGCCGGCAAGGTGCCCGGCGCCAAGACTGTGGACGATGTCCGCCGCTTCTATGAGTCCAAGGTTCCCATGAACCGTGGCTGCCTGCCCATTGACGTGGCCCGCGCTGTAATGTACTGCGTGGAGCAGAAGTATGAGACCGGCCAGGCTATCCCTGTTACCGGCGGCCAGGTCATGCTCAAC
The DNA here is from genome assembly GCA_045594845.1 of Faecousia sp. Classification (GTDB taxonomy): domain Bacteria; phylum Bacillota; class Clostridia; order Oscillospirales; family Oscillospiraceae; genus Faecousia. The sequence continues at coordinate 15,533 of JAZNZH010000016.1, forward strand.
TGATGTGAGGTAAAATATGATCGATATTGAAATTCTGAATCTGCTGAATGCACCCACTGCGGCTGAGCGTCTCAATAATCTCCGTGAGATTGTCAAGACTGCCCAGTTCCCGCCTATGGTGCCTCAGTATATCAACAATCACATTCATACTACATATTCTTTCTCTCCCTATTCTCCCACCGCTGCGGTATATGCCGCCCGGATGGAGGGTCTGTGCACCGCAGGTATCATTGACCATGATTCCATCTCCGGTGCAAGAGAGTTCCTGGAGGCAGCCGAGATTATCGGAATGCCTGTAACCATCGGTATGGAAGCCCGCGTGTCTATGGATGGCACCCGTCTGGAGGGCCGCCGTACCAACAACCCCGACCAGGTGGGCGTCAGCTATATGACCATTCAGGGTGTACCCCACAACAAGATCGAGGTTCTTACCGAGTTCTTCAAGCCCTATCAGGCTGCCCGTCATCTGCGTAACCGCAAGATGATCGACAATATCAACAACCTCCTGAATCTGGACCTGGATTATGACCGGGATGTGCTTCCTCTGTCCATGGCAGCGGAAAACGGCGGTGTTACCGAGCGCCATCTGATGTATGCCCTGGCTATCAAGCTGGTCAAAGAGGTTGGCAAGGGCGAGCCCATGGTGGCAAAGCTCCGTGAAATGGGCCTGAGTCTCAATGAAAAGCAGACCGCACAGATGATGGATCTGGAGTATCCCTTCTATGAGTATGACCTGCTGGGTATGCTCAAGGGCGCTTTTGTTCCTAAGATCTTTGTGGATGCTACTGACGAATGCCCCAAGCTGCCGGATATGGTCAAGCTCTGCAAGGATGTGGATGCATACCTGTGCTACGCTTACCTGGGCGATGTGGGTGACAGTGTCACCGGCGACAAGAAAGCACAGAAATTCGAGGATGACTACCTGGACGATGTGTTTGAGTGCCTGAAGGAAGAGGGCGTCAAGGCTGTGACCTATATGCCCACCCGCAACACACCTGCTCAGCTGGAGCGGCTGCGCGGTCTTTGCGATGCCTACGGTATGTTCCAGATTTCCGGCGAGGATATCAACACTCCCCGTCAGAGCTTTGTGATCAAGGCAATGGAGAACCCCTTGTTCGCTAACCTGATCGATGCTACCTGGAAGCTGATCGAACACGAGAAAAATACTTAAAATTGAAATAAAATTGGAGGATGACAATTATGAAGACCAAAGCAGTTAGACTTTATGGCAAGAACGACCTGCGTCTGGAAGAAATGAACCTTCCTGAGGTAGGTCCCGATGACGTACAGGTAAAGATCGTTTGCGACTCCATCTGTATGTCCACCTACAAGGCAGCCCTGGAGGGCGAAGACCACAAGCGCGTTCCCGATGACTGCGCAGTGAATCCCACCATTGTTGGCCACGAGTTCTGCGGCCAGATCATTGCTGTTGGCGACAACTGGAAGCATAAGTATAAGGTTGGCGATAACTTCTCCATCCAGCCCGCTCACTTCTACAAGGGCTCTCTGATGGCTCCCGGCTACTCCTACAAGTACTGCGGTGGCTCCGCTGAGTATGGCAACATTCCTCAGGAGACTCTGCTTGCTGACTGCCTGCTGCCCTACAACTCCGATACTTATTTCTACGGCTCTCTGGCTGAGCCTATCAGCTGCGTGATCGGTACTTTCCACGCAATGTACCATACCAAGGCCGGTTCCTATGTCCACGAGATGGGCATCAAGGAAGGCGGCAAGATGGCAATGCTGGCATCCGTTGGCCCCATGGGTCTGGGCGCTATCGACTACGCTATCCACTGCGATCGCCGTCCCAGCCTGCTGGTTGTGACCGATATTGACGAGGCTCGCCTGGAGCGCGCTGCTTCCATCTACACTGTGGAAGAGGCTGCCAAGAACGGCGTGGAGCTGCATTACGTCAACACCCGTATGGAGAATGCTACCGAGTACCTGCGCAGCCTGACCGGCGGCACCGGCTACGATGACGTGATCTGCTTTGCTCCCGTAAAGCCCGTTATCGAGCAGGCTGACGACATTCTGGGCTACGACGGCTGCCTGAACTTCTTCGCGGGCCCCACCGATTCCCAGTTCAAGGCTCCCTTCAACTGGTACAATGTCCACTATCAGTACACCCATGTTGTTGGCACCTCCGGCGGCAACACCGACGATATGAGAGAGGCTATCAAGATGATGAACGAGGGCAGACTGAATCCCGCAGCTCTGGTTACCCATATCGGCGGTCTGAATGCTGTTGTGGATACCGTTCTGAACCTGCCTTCCATCCCCGGCGGCAAGAAGCTGATCTACAACCACATTGATATGCCCCTGACCGCTATCGCAGACTTCGAGGAACTGGGTAAGACCGATCCTCTGTTTGCTGAGCTGGACAAGGTCTGCAAGGCTCACAAGGGTCTGTGGAACGCAGAGGCGGAGAAGATCCTGCTGGCAGCTAAGGCAAAATAATTGATTTCTAAAATACCCGGTCGTCTGACCGGGTATTTTGTTACCCCGAGTATGTATTTTCTGTCTGTATAGATGAAGAGAGAAAGGAGGGCGCTTATGGACGATCAAAAAATTATTGCCCTGTATTGGAATCGGTCGCCGTCAGCGATTACGGAAACGGAACGAAAGTATGGAAAATATTGTTATTCCATCGCCTACCATATCCTTTCCGACCATCATTACAGCGAGGAATGCGTCAATGATACATATCTGCAGGTGTGGGATGTGATTCCACCTCAACGGCCGAACCGTTTTTGCGCCTTCCTGGGAAGAATCACCCGCAACCTTGCCCTGAACCGCTATGCCTACGAAAATGCGGCGAAAAGGGGAGGGGGCGCTGTTGCGGTTTCTTTGGATGAACTGGAGGAATGCCTTTGCGCTGCCCATGGAGAGAATCTTGCAGAGCGGTTGGCTTTGCAGGATGTGCTTAACAGCTTCCTTTCTGATTTGCGGCAAACAGACCGGAATATCTTTCTGCAGCGGTACTGGTATTTCTTGGAGATCCGTCAGATCGCCCGGGAAATGATGATGACGGAAGGGCAAGTGAAAATGCGTCTCCACCGACTTCGTCAGGAACTTAAATGCAGATTGGAACAGGAGGGGTTACTATGAAGAATTCTATGATACTTTTGCAGGCTTTGGAGGGGGTGGATCCCCGTTTCGTAGAACAGGCAAAACCGGGCAAGGCAAGGAAACGGACTGTGTTGTTTTCGGCTGTGGCGGCAGCTGCCTGTATTGCGTTGCTGATCAGCATATTCTCTTCCGGCGTACCCGGTACGTCTCCCAACGGACCATCCATGCAGGTTCCCCCGGCTACGGTAGCAACCAAGCCCACGGAACCCTCGAATCCCACAAATCCCACAAACCCGACGAACCCCACGGATCCCACTGTGGATCCCCCGGAACCACCTCCGGAAACCCTTTTATTCCCCAAAATGGAGTATGAGGCTTTCTCAAAGGGAATGGGTGGTGGACCGTATTCTGCCTGGGTATACGATTTATCGGATTTGAAATATCCGGATCCTCAGGGTGTAACCACATTGCCCATTTACCGCAACCTGTGGGTGCGGGACGGTGCCGGTATGCCACCCCAAATGACAGATGCGCAGGAGACGGCACTTATCCAACGTATCCAACAGCAGATCGCACCGCTGAACCGGAAAGCGCGATTTACAGTGGATGATGGACACAGTGTGGGGGTGCATTTTGAGAAAAGCATTGTCTTGCCGGAGGAATACCGCTATAAGTGGGGAGATGACTATGCCCAGGCGCACAGTGTGGCTGAGTACTTTCTGGCAACCTATGGCGAGGTACTGAATATGCAAGAACCAGTGGTGGATATCCGAGGCGGCGAGTATAATATATATGGACAACAGAGCTACCGGATCGGATTTTATGATGGAAGCGGAACAACGGCCCAACAGGTGACAAATCAGAATTTTGGCGTTACAAGCATTCATTTCGATGAAGACGGAAATCTGTCCGGTTTCCGTATACAGACAGAGGCGTTGGATGTAATGCGGGGATTGTATGAATTGATCACGCCGGAGCAGGCTGAGGAACTGCTGCTCCAGGGGTATTATCTAGGACAGCAGGAGTTGGCTGAGGGTCACGCAGTAGAAAGTGTCCGGCTGATGTACTGGACCTGGGGAATGCTTGATTACTACATTCCGTATTACGAGTGCCTGGTGGAAGCGCCCCGGCAATGGAGCCACAAAAATGATCTCGGTATCAAAACCTATTGGAGCTATTATGTGCCGGCCATTGATTTGGAAAGCTATTGCCAGCTTACCGGCGCGCAAATCCTGGAATAATATAAAAAAGGCGTTGGAGGAAACTTCAACGCCTTTTCTCCAAAATTTTCCTTGACAAATAGGGGAGCAACGCATATAATATTACCGGTTAGCGATAGCTAACTGTTAAAAATGCAGTATAGTTAGCGGGTGCTAACTATAGGATGTTAAAAAGAAGAAAGAGGTGAGGGTATGACACTGAGAGATGCAGCAGCCGGCAAGCAATATATAATCGAAAGTATCCATACCGGTGACAGCGCCCTGGAAGCATTTCTGTTCTCTCTTGGTTGCTATTGCGGCGAGGAGATCGGTGTGGTTTCTTCTAACCGCCACGGTTGTGTTGTAACGATCAAGGACAGCCGATACAGTATGGATAATGCCCTTTGTAAGGCGATTTGTGTAGTTTGATTTTTGTACACAGGTTAGCATCCGCTAACACTGGAGGTTTGTTATGAAAATTGCGTTGGCCGGTAATCCCAATTCCGGAAAGACCACGATGTTTAATGCCCTTACCGGCGGTAATGAGAGGGTGGGTAATTGGGCAGGTGTGACCGTGGCTCAAAAGTCCCGGAGCGTGAAAAAAGTATATACCGACGGTGCGGATATGGTGGCAGTCGATCTGCCGGGCACCTACTCTATGTCTCCTTTTACTGGGGAAGAGGGGGTCACCAGCGCTTATGTGCAGCAGGAAAGTCCCGATGTGATTATTAACATTGTGGACGCATCCAACCTGAGCCGCAGCCTGTTCTTTACGACCCAATTGTTGGAATTGGGGATTCCTGTGGTAGTGGCGTTGAATAAAAGCGATATCAGCGAGAAAAAGGCCAGAAAGATCGATCTGCAGCTTCTGTCTCAAAAGCTGAAATGTCCTGTGGTCAGCACGGTTTCCACCTCCTCCGAAGGCCTGAAGGAACTGGTGCAGTCTGCTGTCACCCAGGTGGGAAAGACGCAAATTGCCCCTTACAGTCAAGGACAGGTGGATCTTTCTGACCGATCTGCGGTGCAGACAGCAGACAGAAAGCGATTTCAGTTTACCAACCGTATTGTGAAAGCGGTGGAGAAACGAACAAAGACAGAATCCAACATTGGTGACCGCATTGACAGAATCCTCACCAACAGATGGTTGGGTATTCCTGTTTTTGCGGCGGTGATGTTCCTTGTGTTCCAAATCTCTCAGGTTTGGTTGGGCGCGCCAATTGCAGACTGGCTCACCGGTTGCCTGGAATTTTTCCAGGAGTGGGTGCGGGGTGTTTTCAGTAATGCAAGCCCGCTGCTGACGGCTATTTTGGTAGACGGCGTGATTGGCGGCGTGGTGGCAGTGGTTGGCTTTTTGCCCCTGGTGATGGTGATGTATTTCCTCATCGCACTGTTGGAGGACTGCGGTTATATGTCCCGGGTAGCAGTGGTGCTGGACCCTATTTTCAAGCGGGTAGGTCTGTCCGGAAAATCCGTGATTCCCTTTGTGATTGCGGTAGGCTGCGCTGTACCCGGTGTTATGGCAAGCCGTACCATCCGGGATGAGCGGGAGCGCCGCGCAGCGGTAATGCTGGCGCCTTTTATGCCCTGCGGAGCCAAGATTCCGGTAATCGCTCTGTTTGCCGGCGCATTCTTCCAGGATGCCGGTTGGGTCAGCACACTGATGTACCTTTCCGGTATTCTATTGATTTTCTTCGGTGCGCTGCTTGTGAACGCCATCACTGGCTACCAGGGACGAAAATCCTACTTTATTATCGAATTGCCTGACTATAAAGTGCCCTCTTTTTGGGGTGCATTTAAGTCTATGTGCAGCCGGGGCTGGGAGTATGTTGTAAAAGCCGCAACGGTAATTTTGCTGTGTAATATGGCGGTGCAACTGATGCAGACCTTTACCTGGTCTTTTCAGGTAGCACAATCTGCAGATCAATCTATTCTCGCCTCTGTTGCCGCACCTTTTGCCTATGTATTGGTTCCCGTTGTGGGTGTGCTGTCCTGGCAGCTGGCAGCAGCGGCTGTTACCGGCTTTATTGCCAAGGAGAATGTGGTAGGTACGCTGGCGGTTTGCTTTGTAGGCCTTGAGAATCTGATCGACCCGGAAGAGTTGGCAATGCTGGAAGGTGCCGGAGAAAATGTGGCAGGCATTATGGCGATCACCAAGGCGGCTGCTTTGGCGTACTTGATGTTCAACCTGTTTACCCCGCCGTGTTTTGCGGCCATTGGTGCAATGCGGGCGGAAATGAAAAGCGGTAAGTGGCTTTGGGGAGGTATCGCGCTGCAGTTTGCGGTTGGCTATACAGTCTCCTATTTGGTATATACCGTCTGGACGCTGATTGCAGCACCCGCGACATTGAATGTATCTGCCGCTGTGTGGGGACTGGTGACTGTGGTGGCCATCGCGTTTGCTGTTGCAGTTCTGATTCTCTGCAATAAAAGGAAAGCGGGAACACCGGTATGTGGTTAGATGTTTTGATCGTGGTGATCCTTGCGCTGATCACAATAGGTATCGTTCTTTACATACGAAAATGTAAAAAAAGGGGACAGCACTGCATCGGCTGTCCCTACGGCAAAAGCTGCGGAGGAAATTGCGCAAATAAAAAAGACGGACAGTAGACCTGTCCGTCTTTTTTGTTTTACAGGTGGGATTCGTTGATGAGGATGTGCACATCGTCCAGCTGCTTCTGGGAAACAGTGGTGGGCGCGTCCATCATCAGGTCCTGTGCGGTCTTGTTCATGGGGAAGGTGATGACTTCGCGGATGGACTCTTCACCGGTGAGCAGCATAATAATGCGATCCACACCGGGAGCGGCGCCTGCGTGGGGAGGTGCGCCGTAGGTAAAGGCGTTGTACATAGCAGGGAATTTTGCCTTTACTGCATCCTCACCCAGACCCACCATCTGGAAGGCCTTGACCATGATCTCGGGATCGTGGTTGCGGACAGCGCCGGAGGCGGACTCGTAGCCATTAATAACCAGGTCATACTGATCGGCGTTGATAGCCAGCAGCTTATCTACATCGCCCTCAGCGTCCAGAAGGGTCTGCATGCCACCCTGAGGCATGGAGAAGGGATTGTGGCAGAACTCCAGCTCGCCGGATTCTTCGCCCATTTCGTACATGGGGAAATCCACGATCCAGCACATTGCGTACTGCTCTTCGTCGAAGTGACCGGGGATGCGCTTACCCATCATGGTGCGGATCACACCTGCGGTCTTCTGAGCAGCGGTCTTCTTGCCGGCTGCCATACATACGAAGCTGCCGGGTTTCAGGTTCAGCTTCTCGGTCAGAGCTGCGGTCTGTTCGGTGAGGAACTTGGAAACACCGCCGGTAAGAGCACCGTTTTCATCCACCTTGATCCAGCAAGCTTTGTTACCGGTTTGAACCTCAACGTCGTTCAGGAGTTTGTCAATCCACTTGCGGCCCTCAGCGAAGTTGTCCACAGCCACAGCTTTGACGGTTGCGTTCTGGAAGGGGCCAAACTCACAGCCAGTGACCTCGTCGGTGATGTCCTGGATCTCCAGGTCAATACGCAGGTCGGGCTTGTCTGAGCCGTAGCGCTCCATAGCCTCGTTGAAGGGAATGTGGCGGAAAGGAGCGGGGGAGATGCGATCATACTTGCCGAACTTCTCAAATACGGGAACCAGCACCTCTTCCAAAGTGGTCAGCACATCGTTCTGAGTGGCAAATGCCATCTCCATATCCAGCTGATAGAACTCACCGGGGGTACGGTCAGCGCGGGCGTCCTCGTCACGGAAGCAGGGTGCGATCTGGAAGTAACGGTCAAAGCCGGAGGTCATCAGCAGCTGCTTAAACTGCTGGGGAGCCTGGGGCAGTGCGTAAAACTTGCCGGGGTGGTTTCTGGCAGGTACCAGATAGTCTCTTGCGCCCTCGGGGGAGGAAGCGGTCAGAATGGGAGTGGTGATTTCAAGGAAACCCTTTTCGGTCATCAGACGGCGGAGCTCGGCAACTACCTGGCAGCGCAGGATGATGTTCTGCTTCACAGCAGGGTTACGCAGGTCCAGATAACGGTATTTCAGACGGACATTCTCGTCTGCATCCCGGGATTTGTTGATTTCGAAGGGCAGTGCGTTGTGGCGGCATTTGCCAAGCACTTTGATCTCGGTGGGAACCACTTCAATCTCACCGGTGGGGATCTTTGTGTTCTTGCTTTCACGCTCCCGGACGACGCCGGTGACGGAGATGGTGGTCTCTTTGTTGAGGCCCTTAATGACCTTCATCATTTCTTCAGTCTCAATGACTACCTGGGTGGTACCGTAGAAGTCACGCAGCACAATAAAGGCAAAATTAGCGCCAACTTCACGGACATTTTCCATCCAGCCGACAACGGTAACATTCTTACCAGCGTCTGCAAGACGAAGCTCACCGCAATTATGGGTTCTGGATTGCATCATAATGATACCTCCTAAGTTTCTCGAATTATGCCTTATTTTCTCATAAAATGTGAGGATTGTCAATCTTTAGCTTGCCCGGAAAAAGGCAAAAATAATAAAAAACGGAGTGCCGCAGCACTCCGTTCAGGGTTTATGCGTTTTTGGGACGCTTTCTCAGGAGATATTCGTCCAATTTTTCTTTCATGTTGTCGGGGATTTCCCGTTTTACAGGGCAAACTGCGGCGTTGGCCATCCGGTTCACAAATGCGCCGATAAAGGCTACGTCGCTGACCATCTGCTCCGGGCTCATAACAGCCTGGGTATCGTAGCTGTTGTGGATTGTAGCGGTGTTGCCGGGGGCGATCCGGGCAAAGGACAGGGCAGGTACGCCCTTGTCTGCAAAGGGAGTAGAGTCGCTGGAGTAGACATCCTGGTTGGCAATACAGCCGAAACCCAGTTCCGCAGACAGATATTGCAGGTAGCTCACCAGCTTTTCTTCGGCGGTACAGCAGGCGATGAACTTACCCATAATGCAACCGATCATATCCAGGTTGATGTTCAGCACGATCTTGCTCAGGTCGTTGTTTTCACAGTATGCTTTGGAACCCAGCAGACCCCGCTCTTCGCTGCCGCAGAAGATAAAACGCAAGCCGTAGCTGTGAGGAGCATCCTTGAACATCTCTGCAAGACCCAGCAGACCGGCGCAGCCGGACATGTTGTCGTATGCGCCCTGGGACAGGGAAGTGGAGTCATAGTGGGCAGTCAGGACGATGTATTCTTCCCGGGTGCCGGGGAGATCTGCGATCACATTGTGAGACTGGCCCTGGTATTCTTCCTGCTCCAGGGTGATTTTTGCGGTTTTAGCGCCATCGCGGATCAGGGCGATGGCATCCTTTGCGTTAATGTTCACGCCGGGAATCTTCTTGCCCTTGGAAACAAAGCTGCGCAACTCTCTTTGATCGATATCCCGATCAGCATAGTTAGCATTGCCATCGTAAGTGATGAAGCCCACTGCACCGTTATCCAGCATATCCTGGTAGCGCCAGTAGCCTAAGTAGCCGTCGATCATTACGATCTTACCCTTGCAGCCGGCCAGGGTGCAGGGAGCATTGTCGGTCAGGTAGTACAGGGGAGCTTCCACAACACCGCTGCCTGCGCACAGATAACCCTTACAGGGAATTTCCTTGCCATCAACAGTGAGGGTTGCGGCGTTCAGGTTGCTCATATCTACGGGGAAGGAAACGATTTCGGCATCGAGACCTAATCTCGTGCACTCTGCCTGCAGATATTCGGCGCATTTCAGTTCTTCTGCGCTGCCGCCCATACGGACATAAGCGGTTTCGTTAAAGATTCTTGCGTAGGTTTTTGCATCCATAAAAAGATCCTCCATAGCCTCCGACCCGGCAGGGAAGGAGTTGATTTTCTTCATTCTAACACAGCCGCCGCCGGATTTCCATAGTTTTCGCAAAAAGGGCGCAAAAAAACCGAGGAAAACCTCGGCAAAAATAGAAAAAATCCATTGACAACTATATTTATATATGGTACAATAGCCTTCAATACTGTGGGAGTATGTCGATTTGTCACATATACCCCTGTATAACGCATTTTAGCACATCAAGGCAAGATTGTCAAGTGGAAACTTAAAAACCTGACAACTGATCCAAGCGTATCAAATCGTGAGTAAACACATCATTCCGGCGAAAGCCGAAAGAAAGGCTGTGATGAGTATATGGTCAAAGACCAAATGTTTGGCAAGACCATGCGTAAGTCCTACGCAAAGTATCAGGAGATCCTGAAAATGCCCAACATGCTGAAGATCCAAAAAGACTCCTACCAGTGGTTCCTGGATGAGGGTCTGCGGGAAGTCTTCAAGGATGTGGGTGTGATCACCGACTTCTCCAAAAAGCTGGAGCTGAGCTTCCTGGATTACACCATGGAAGACAAGCCCAAGTACACCATCGAGGAGTGCAAGGAGCGGGATGCTACTTATGCAAAGCCCATCAAGGTGCGTGTACGCCTGCGCAACACCGAGACCGATGAGATCAAGGAGCAGGAGATCTTCATGGGTGATTTCCCCATTATGACCAATGGCGGCACCTTTGTGATCAACGGCGCTGAGCGTGTCATCGTTTCTCAGATCGTCCGTTCTCCCGGCATGTACTATGGCCACGAGGTGGACAAGGCTGATCAGCATACCTACACCGCAACCGTGATTCCTTACCGCGGCGCATGGCTGGAGTATGAAACCGACCTGAACGATGTGTTCTGGGTTCGTATCGATAAGAACCGCAAACTGCCCATTACCTGCCTGATCCGCGCTCTGGGCGCAGAGATCGGCGTAGAGACCGATGAGCAGATCCTGGAGCTGTTCGGCAGAGATCCCCGGATGCTGGCTACTCTGGAGAAGGATACCTGCAAGACCCGGGAGGAGAGCCTGCTGGAGATCTACCGCCGCCTGCGTCCCGGTGAGCCCCCCACGAAGGAGAGCGCCATTGCTCATCTGGAGGGCCTGCTGTTTGATGCACACCGTTACGATGTCAGCAGTGTCGGCCGTTATAAGTTCAACAAGAAGATGGATATATGGAGCCGTATCAGCGGCCAGGAGCTGGCTGAGCCCATCGCCGATCCCATGACCGGCGAGATTCTGGCGATGCCCGGCGAGATCATCACCCGTACCCGCGCTCATGAGCTGTCCGCAAAGGGCGTCAATGAGGCAGTGGTAAAGGTTGGCGATCAGAATGTGAAGATCCTGTCCAACGGTATGGTGGATATGTCCAACTTTGTGGACTTTGACCCCAAGACCTACGGTGTCAAGGAGAAGGTCCGCTTCTGCGTCCTGAAGGAAATGCTGGAAACTGCCGATATTGATTGGGAAGAGGCTATCAAGGCAAGAATCGACGATCTGATTCCTAAGCACATCATTGTGGACGATATCATGGCTTCCATCAACTACCTGAACTGTGTTGCTATGGGTGTCGGTACCCATGATGATATCGACCATCTGGGCAACCGCCGTCTGCGTTGCGTAGGCGAACTGCTGCAGAATCAGTTCCGTATCGGCTTCAGCCGTCTGGACCGCGTCATCCGTGAGCGTATGACCGTGCAGGATATGGATACCGTCACTCCTCAGAGCCTGATCAATATCCGTCCTGTTACTGCAGTGATCAAGGAGTTCTTCGGCTCCAGCCCCCTGAGCCAGTTCATGGATCAGAACAATCCCCTGGCTGAGCTGACTCATAAGCGCCGTCTTTCTGCTCTGGGCCCCGGCGGTCTGAGCCGTGAGCGCGCAAGCTTCGATGTCCGTGATATTCACTACACCCACTACGGCCGTATGTGTCCCATCGAGACCCCCGAAGGTCCCAACATCGGTCTGATCAACTACCTGGCTACCTTTGCGAAGATCAACGAGTATGGTTTTGTGGAGGCTCCCTACCGCAAGGTAGACAAGGCTACCGGTAAGGTCACCGATATTGTGGAGTATATGACCGCAGATGTGGAAGACGATTTCTACATCGGTCAGGCAAACGAGCCTCTGGACGAGAATGGCTGTCTGGCAAATGCCCGTATTACCTGCCGTCACCGCAACGAGATCATCGAGGTAGACCGCAATGTGATCGATTACATTGACGTATCTCCCCGTATGATGATCTCCATCGCAACTTCCTTCATTCCCTTCCTGCAGAACGACGACGCAAACCGTGCTCTGATGGGCGCGAACATGCAGCGTCAGGCTGTGCCTCTGCTGACTACCGAGTCTCCCATTGTGGCAACCGGTATCGAGCATGCCGCAGCTGTGGACTCTGAGGTCTGTGTGAAGGCTGAGGGTGACGGTACTGTTACCGCAGTATCCGCTGACGAGATCACTGTTGCTTATGACGACGGCGAGCTCAAGACTTACAAGCTGACCAAGTTTGCCCGCTCCAATGCCGGCACTTGCGTAAACCAGAGACCTATCGTGATGGTGGGCGACCGTGTTGCCGACGAGATGATCATCGCTGACGGTCCTTCCTGCTCTAACGGTGAAGTGGCTCTGGGCAAGAATGTCCTCATCGGTTTCGTGACCTGGGAAGGTTACAACTACGAGGACGCCATCCTGCTGAACGAACGCCTGGTGCGTGAGGACGTCTTTACCTCCATCCATATTGAGGAGCACGAGACCGAAGCCCGCGAGACTAAGCTGGGACCTGAGGAGATCACCCGTGATATCCCCAATGT
>JAZNZH010000017.1:0-56659 GCA_045594845.1 Faecousia sp.
TGCTGTTCTCCTTCAGTACTAGCTTGATATCCACATCGCTTTCGTTGATGAAGGTAAGAATACCATCAGAACCGGAAAATGTGGTTTCAATCTTATAGTCGGTAATGTGATTCTCAGGACGAGTCAACATATATACATTGCGGAAGATGCCTGAGAAACGGAATTTATCCTGGCACTCCAAATAAGTGGAGATGCACCATTTGAGAACGAGTACGTCAATGGTATTTTCGCCATTCACTGCCAGTTCAGTTATATCAAACTCGCTGGTTGCGTGTGAAATCTGTGAATATCCCTTAAACTCACCATTTATGTAGAGGTAGAATGCACTGTCAACGCCTTCAAAGTTGATATAGTATCTCTCGCCCTTTTTCTTTTTCAGATTAAATGTGCGACGGTAATGCCAGCAAGGATTCTCATAAGGAAGATGTGGCAACATCACCGGGAAAGGATATCTTACGTTAATATACTGAATTTGGTCGTAGCCGTGCATCTGCACACAGGAAGGAACCGGAATCGATTCGCCAAGTTTTTCGTTTACATCAAAGTCTTCAACGTGGTCGTGCTGCTTAATCTGCCAAACACCATCCAGAGAGGTAAATCTTGAGCTTGAAGTACGGTCTAAAATGCTGTGCTTAGTTCTGACTATGTCATTAGGTGCAAAAGGAATATAGTAGCTTCTATGAGGCGTGGTGCCTATACGATCAAATTTTTCAAATTCTCTCATGGGAACCTCCTTATGCTTTTTCGCTTGCCATTTTCTTTTCGTTGCGAAGTTTCTCGTTTGCTTTTTCCACGTTCAGCTTAGTAAGCAAGAATGTAACCAATCCGCAGAAAATAGCAGGCAACCACAGATACATAACATTGAGCATACTGATAACAGACTCAGGCTGAGTAGCTACACCGCCTTCAATAAATCCGGCAGCAGCCAACAACCAACCGGAGATTGCGGTACCGAGGCCACCACCGATCTTAACCCCTAGAGAAGTGCAAGAGTACATAGTACCATCAATACGTTTGCCAGTAGTCAGATGCGTATAGTCAGAAGCAGATGCGATAACCGCATTCAAATCTCCCTGCAAAGGACACATACCAAGAGAAGCAATGGCGGTGAAAACAAGCATCATAGGAACGCTACCCAAATATGCGGCTACAATCACCAAAATTCTTGCAACGGTAGCTAAGGCATAGCCTCTATAGTTGATTTTATACATACCACCCAGTTTTGCAACGAGGATAGGCACAAGCAACAAACCAATAATCATAGGAACATTCAGTGCTGTTGCAAATTTACCCATCAGATTTGCATCGCCTAACACATAAGTCATATAGTAGGTTCCAACGCCGGTAAAAGCGGTATAAAGCTGAGTTAACAAATATACGCCTAAAATCAATAAGTAGAACTTATTTTTGATCAGCAGTCCGGCTGCTTCGCGAAGAGTATATTTTTCTGCAGGAGCAGCAGGATCCTTTTGGGCTTCATTTTCATCTTCAGGCAGTTCCTTCAAGGAAAGAGCTGAGATGGTGTTTGTGATGATACCGATAACGACATAGATAAGCGCAACGATTCGCCATGCAGAAGCGGTATTGCCGAAGTGTTCAACGAGACCGAATGTAACAGCCTGGATAATGGTGCTGGTGGTGAATGCGAAAACAAAGCGGAAAGAACCTAGCTGAACACGCTCGTTTTCGTTCTTGGTAACCAAAGCAGTCAATGCAGAGTAAGCAATGTTGTTTGCTGTGTAGAAACCCGCATTCAGCATCACATAGAAGATGAAGAAGAAAGCGTACTTTGCAACCAGCCCCCAAGAAGTAGGAATGGCAAATACTGCAAATAAGCAGAGACCACAACCAAGATATGCCCACAACATCCAAGGACGAGCCTTACCCATCTTGGTATGAGTCTTATCAATAAGAGACCCGAAAATAATATCGGAGAAACCATCAAAGATTTTGGCAACCGCCATTAAAGTGCCGACAATGCCGGGATTCAGACCAACTGTATCGGTCAGGTAGATCATAACGAAGAAAGTGAGGAATGCATACACCACATTACCTGCAATGTCGCCAGAACCATAACCAATCTTGTTATACCATTTTAAGTATTTTTTCTGTTCCATAATTAAGCTCCTTTTCATGAATTTTTTTGCCCGTAGCTGTTTTTCTGTCTTTATTATATTTCCTAAAAGCTGCAATCTCAATAAATAAAATCAACGGATATATACACAAAATCACTTTGATACACTTGAAAAGCATGGCTATATCGACTATAATATAAACATAATCACTTAAGGAGGTGTCGTTTTGTATATAAACGTAGCGTATGTCGATGATGAGAACCCTAATATAGAAGACCTTACAACACCTATAAAGATCAATAACTGCGGCTATTATCGCGTTCATACCACACCGGTGATCGAAACACCACACCCAGAAGGAAGAAACGATTATCAGCTGTTGTATATCGCCGCCGGTAAAGGATATTTTTATTTTAAAGGCAGTAAAAAGGCGACCATAGTAGAAAAAGGAAATATGGTGCTTTTCAGGCCAAAAGAACCGCAGGTCTACTATTACTATGCCAAGGATAAAACCGAGGTTTATTGGGTGCACTTTACCGGTTGGAAGGTAGAGGAGTATCTGGACAGCTATGAGCTGCCCAAAAAAGAAAATGTATTTTTCACCGGTGTATCACCGGATTATCCGTGGGTCTACAATCAGATCATTCGCGAGCTTCAGGTACAGCGCGTTAATTATGAGGATGTAATCAAACTGTTTATGCACCACATCTTTCTGACGATTAGCCGCTATATCAAGGAAGGCAAGCAGGCAAAGAACGAAACCATCAGTGATATTGAAAGAGCTGTACATTATTTTAACGAGAACTATAACAAGCCCATATCCATCGAGCAATACGCGCAAGAACACTTAATGAGTGTGAATTGGTTTATACATAGTTTTAAGGAAGTAATGAACGTTCCACCAATGCAGTATATTGTTTCCTTGAGAATCGCCGCTGCCAAAGGATATTTGGAAAACAGCGATAAGAATATAAACGAAATTTCAAACATCGTAGGGTATGAGAATGCTTTGTATTTCAGCCGTTTATTCAAGAAACACACCGGCATGACACCATCAGAGTATAAAAAGAAAAACAAAACAAGAAACAAAAAGTAAAGCGTCGCATTTCTGCGACGCTTTACTTATGCATGGTCTGCCAAAAAATCAAATAAGACTGTTTCGTTAAATTCCGTAAGTTTAAGGTCATAAATGTGCGTAACATTAATGTGTCCAATCTCTTTGGGTAATTCTTTTAGTGTAAATCCAAACGGTTCCTCTCGGCGGCTTCTGTTGAATGCCGTATTTGTATTTGTTAAGACAAACCAATCTCCATATAATGAATCCTCGTTTTTTAGTAACAGGAGATTAAAGCCTTTTCCGTTTGCATCTGTAACTTGGCTCCATGCTAAAACTTCTCGATTTTGGCATTTGGGGATGTAGTTTATAGACCGATATCCCGAACCACCAAATACTCGATCTGCAGGAACTTGTTTTTTGAAATTTTCGGCAAAGATAACTTCTGTTTCTATTGTTATTCGTTCTGTAGATGGAGTTGCAATTTCAAAAGAAAATTTTTCTTTATACGTGAATCCTTTTTTGCTTACTCTAAAACCTGTATTACCTGGATACTGACCATTAAAGCTCTCCATAAAACTTTCAACAGGTGCAAATACGGTGGATTCATATTGAGAATAGATCAAATCACAATACTCTTCTCGCTTTTTACTCGCTTGCTCTTGTTCAGCTCTCTGTTTTTGGATCATCAAATCTGTCTCATTTCGCTTTGCTAATGCACGAGTTACTGCGGTGCCAAGGGCATCCTCAGATGGTGGATTTTTCGATAAAGATGTAATGATACTATCCCAAGACTCAAATCTCTTTTGCGTAGGTTTTTCCATCATCTTTATTATCACAGAAACTATGTGTTGTGGTAATAAACGATTATACTTCGTTGGATTTTCTGCTGCTTTATATAAATGCGCATTACGATATTCTGACAAATCGGGATTTTGTTTGAGTGGGTACGGATAGTTTAGAGTTGCGATTTCATAAAAAACAATTCCCATTGAATAAATGTCCATTTGAATTGTATTTTTATCATTGATCCAGCCTTCTGGGGCAACATATCTGGCGGTTCCATATCCCTTAAATGTGATCGTATTGGTGCTGTCGTTAGAGAATTTTGATAATCCAAAATCACTAATTTTAAGTATGCCATCTTTTATTAAGATGTTTTCCGGCTTAATGTCTCTATGAACAATATATTTACTTATTTCTTTCATACCATCAGACAATTGCCGAATAGCATCACAAATAAAATCTAGCTCAAACATATCGCCTCTGGTTCGTTGGCTGTCAATAAGATCAGCCAATGTTCCACCATCCGCATATTCCATAATGATATACGGCGGATACTCACTATATGTGGTTCCATCATGTACATAGATGTATTGAATGACGTGCGCGGAACTAATCAATTCTGCTTGGGCAATTTCTTTTTGAAATGACAGTATTGTATCTGGGCTCTCAAAAGAGGCCAACAAGGTCTTGACTGCAAAAACTTGTCCATCTGTTTCTCTGTGCGCTTTGTATACGCAACCGAATCCACCTTGTCCTAACACTTGATCTAGAATATAAGTGTCTTGGTTGCCATCCTTAATCTTTGTGCCAATTGTTATAATCATTTTACTTATCTCCAAATGCGATTTTTATATCCATAATTTTTTATCAAAACAACCGAATGCTTTATAAGTTATTAACAAAGGTGATTAAATCTGTTCTTTCTTTTCCTAGGGCTTGATCTGTAATATCAATTGCCGGCTGAAAAATACTTAAATTTCCTTCAAAATGATTAAACTCGTTAATTAACGTCTTCTTTGAAGTTAGTCTTATCCTGTTTCTAATTTGGGCAACATCATCTTCGTCGGGGTATGCCTGGGAAATAATCTGGCCCAATTGTAAATTTTGAGTAGTATCAAGATTGAATTTTTCAACCAATCGTTTTTCAACCAACAGTCTCAAAAACAAATACACAAATGAATGTTGAAGCGTACGATTTAATAAAGGATACCTCTCGGTATCAATTATTTCTATGCCATCAACAGTTTTTCCAAGAATGTCAGATACGCAAATTTCATATGAGTCCAGTAAATCTTCTCCATGATCTCCAAACAATGTAGTATATGCGCGAGCGATATCAACTTTCTCCGTTTTGTATCCGTGCATTACTTGAGTTAACTCGTTAAAAAGGGACCTGTTGTTGATTATATTAGCATATCCTCTCATAAACGGAATCATTGAAATAAGAAACAGTTCAGCGTTTTTAACATGGCGTGGCACAGTATCCCGAAACGCTTCTAAAAGTTTCTCAAGACTTATTAACATCTCTTGCTCATTATTTTTCAATGGTATGAATCCATTCATTTCTCCGTCTGTGTTATTAAGCAAATATAATTTAAAACATTTTCTATACTGCCCGTCTAACAAACGAATTAAATCCGTATTATGAGTGAGGATGATACGCTTTTTGTGATGTAACATTTTAACTATTGCGTAAACAACCTTATTCTTATATATAGAGTCAAAACTTGAAACAGGGTCGTCTATAACCACAATAGGACAAGTGGAGTTTTTAGCCTTGAGAAATTCAAAAGTCAATGAAAGGAAATTTTGCTCACCAGTACTTAGCGGAAGCGCATTCCTCTCCTTTCCTAAAAATTCTTGGTTGGAAAGATATATATGCAATCTGTTATTTCCATCTCGCTCAATAGTTAATGGCTTACTCATGCTATTGCTGATAATCTCTTGAATATATAGATAGTCTTCATCTGTGATGTCAGGGCTTTCTGCAATGATTTCCTGGTATTCTCGATAATGCTCTTGCAATTGACTTCCTTGCATTACCGAAACAAGTCCATTAATTAACAATGCACAATATATATTCTTGTAACAACCAATTTCAGCGCATAGCGCTTCAATCAACTCAGTACTGCCATCAGCAACTGCATTTAGCAAGCAAGATTTTATTCCAAAAGGATCGCTTGAAGGAACTAATGATATAGTGTGCTCAATTGCTAATCGAATTTTCTCATCCAGCGAGTCAAGAGTTTCCTGTCGGTTTGCTGTTTTGGCAGCTAACAAAGCTTCCCAATCGATATTATCATTGTCACACACGATGCACTTGTTCTTATGGAATTTTGTAAGAATCCCAATGGCTTCGGTATTTTCTTCAATTTCATTAACCCTATTATTCGGAGTCAGTTCAGTGTCAACAAGTTGTTCAAGATGCTTTATAATAGATTGGCGATTTACCCAATCAGACTGCAAAAAAGCAAGTTTTTCAGTATCATATTCTGGCACATCTTTCTCTTCCAAAGAAGCTAAAAGTGCCACAAGCTCTTCTGTTGTATACCTATCACCCTTGGATCTATTATTGGCGCAATCTTTTATAAAAGCTATTAGGTTTTGATTGTCAACAAACTCTAACAGAGGGCTATTTGCAGCAGAAATGCCAAAATTATTTTTCAGCATCGAAATTATCGCTGATATAAGAGCAACTCGATCAGATGAAACTTGATCTTGCAACTCAAACTCATGACGAATATTATCACCCAAAAAGAAATCGCGAGTCTCACCAGAGATAATATTTCTATTATTTTGATCATTAATAACATGGAAGATCTGAGAACCGTCCGTATAGTCCGTTTCTTCAAAAGTGAACTCCACTTTTGTTCCTTGCCTGCCATCAAGAACTTTTATCAAACTCGTTTTTCCTGTTCCGTTAGGACCATAAATTACCGCTATCTCCTCAGATGTCGGGAAAACGATTTCGCTATTTCTTACTAACGGACTAAAATCTCTTGTAAAAATATTTACGTTTTCTATTTTTTTGAAAATAATTGACATTTCATTATCTCCTTATCCATTTTTGTTCGGACTTAGTCCATTCCAAAAAGAACTCTTCTTCATCCAATATCCCTTGCCATACCGGATTCAAGAAGTTCACTATGGCTCCAACGACTTCATCAAAAGTTATGTCAGGCTTTTTTATATCTTTCAAAGCACGTTTCCACTTTGCAACCATTTCAGCGTCATCAATAAACTCTGCTATCTGCTGTAAACTATCCCTATTATAGGATGTGCCTCTGTTTTGCAATGTTTCTGCTATTGCTTCTTGCAGTTTGCGACCATCAAAATCAAACATTTTTGAAAGATAATATATATCATAAAAATCCTTCATTCTGCTGGTCATTTCGAGTCTTTGAAGCATTGCATCAAATTTTTCGGCAATCGTACTTTCCAAAGAGTATGTACTGATTTCAGGCTGTGTGAAATCTTCAAGTTGAACCGGTATTTTTCTCTTTTCTGCTTTCGGCACAATAATATCTCCAACACCAAGATCTACACTAAAAGGAGTCTTGGTGTTTTTAATTTTACCTATAATCTGACAGGAAACGCCGGTATATTTTCTCTGCGGAGAAATACTTTCAAATGCTCCGGCGGTAAATTCTATAAAGTTGTTTCCGGTATCAACAGCCAAGATTTCTGTAATGATTTTCTCCATTTCTTCCACACTATTTGGAAGTTGCCTCAAGAGGAAATCTACATCAACTGTTGCACGGCTTTCAAAGTTGGTCAA
The DNA here is from genome assembly GCA_045594845.1 of Faecousia sp. Lineage (GTDB taxonomy): Bacteria > Bacillota > Clostridia > Oscillospirales > Oscillospiraceae > Faecousia. Next base: position 7,694 of record JAZNZH010000017.1, read on the forward strand.
AGTGTAGATAAAAAGTCCGCCTTTCAAAACCAAATTGTCTGCATATTTTGAAAGCGCCAATCTGCGAAGAAACTCCTCCTGACAAAATAATTGCAAATGCATTTGTAGGGAGTTCCCAGTTTGTTTCGACTTTGCTTTAAGTTTTGCAAGTACTGATGCGCCTCTATCCATTATAGCCACACTCCTATTCTTTCCCTTACTTTTTTATGAATGTTCCTACGCTTTGCGTAATCAAGCAGATTAGTGATATTCTTCTTACTATCGTTGATATAAGCTTGAATCGCTTTGTTATAAATCTCTCTATCCATTTTATTCTCGTGCTTTATGCATTCGCAAATAAGTCTATCCCGATCAAATATCCTCAAAATATAATCTTCATAAACCGCTTCTGTAATGCCATAATCAAGGTGTGCTTTGTCGATATAATATGGTTTCACATACGGATAATCAATATTAAATCTTGCTTTAGATGTATTTCTATCTACTGCAATATCCCATGTAAGTGGAGTGCGATCACTATATCCATAGTAAAACAGTGCAGTTGTCATACATAGTACTCCGTCCGGATATAGCTCTGATATCAATTTCGCATCGCTATCATTTTCAATCTGCGCCAGTCGATAATATCCCTGCTTTATCCTCTCTAGTTTCCCCATATCAACTAGTTCGGCAATTTCTCTTGATAGAAGTCCCATTTTATTAAGATCTGCCGTTCGTATGATCGGTCGCACTGCAGCAACATATGCCTCCAAAGCAGATGTCATATTTTGCGTAATCTCTGTGGTCTTGGAAATCGTTTCAAAAGGTGCTTTTATTGTTTCTGCAATTTCAGTTATAGGTCTGATTGATGCTTTGAGTTCTTCTGCTTGTCGCAAAAGAGGATATAGTGACTGTATTAGTTTTGCATAATTATCTTCAATTCGTTTGCTCATTTTTCCACCTCAAACAAGTTTGCTTTGCGGCAACTTTATACATTTATATTATATGCACCTTTTTATAAATTGTCAAGGTTTCATTGAACTCAGTTGCTTTTATTAGAGTTTTTGTCCCAAATCTTATATAACTTTTGTGACAAACTTATTCTATTCAGGAAATAGAAAACCGGATGAACATATCGCTCATCCGGCATCATAATATGTAGGCTACACCTCGCTTTTCTGATCGAAAAACCGATTTTGACTGGATTTTGTACAAATTGAGTTGGACAAAAATCAGCGAAAACCCTAGTGTTTATGCGGTTTTTTCAACTTTTGTCCTATTATAACACATTTCTCAATTCTTCTGACAATTCCTGTTGCGGTGCCCGATAAAATCTTCGGGCTTACGCCGATCCTCGATTTTATCGACCGCTGCCACTCACTCGGGTCACTGTATCCGCCACTGGCGGCGCTCCCCTCGTTCCCCTTATTTTACAAATTACGCTGTTATTATCTGCAAACAGGAGAAGATTATGCTGCCGAAATGCTTAAGTAGCGAAAATCGAGATGTGAAAAGGGCGATGACGGATTTTGTCATCGCCCTTAAGTGTTTGTTATTTATTTTTCTTCGATAAAACAACATCCAAAAGTTCCTGTCAGAAGTAAGGTTATGATCACGCCGATTACCGTGATATATTCAATTCCAAACATCAACGGCATTAAAGACGTCGCCGTAGCAATACCGGACACAATCATAACAGATGTATTCAGCCCCTTGCTTTGCTTGAATAGATAGATGACCGCTAACACAAGCAGAACACAAGTCAGTATGGCGGTAATAAATGGGCCGAAATTGGCGTAACCAAACGGTGTCAAACTAAAGTAATTGTACGTGTGAACCCAAGGTTCGCCTTGGGGATTAGCAAATCGCAAAACAACGCCGTTGGGTAACAATTCTAACGCAAGTGTGCCAAGAGTGAGTACACTCAAAAGTATCTTTTTCAATTTCATAAAAACACCTCCATTATAAATGCGTATACACTTGGCAGAAATCAAATATTATCTTTTCTTGTAAAAGATTCTTCCGATACCATTGCCGGCAAGGGAAATGACCGAATACACAATGATATAAACCCACGCCGATGCATTATAGAAAATGAAAATTGTAGGTGCAAATAGAATTGTTGCAATAATAGGTAACAGAAAATCTAAACCTTGACGAACACCATAGATTACAGAGCAGATGAAAGTAAGCATTGGGATGACGAGTAGCATCATAAACATACCTACACCGGTATCTTTGATCAACAAAGGCAATACGTAGAAGTTTATTGCTAATGCAATCGCATAAGGTATTAGCGCTAATAATTTCTTTTTCATATCTCAGTCCTCCAATTCAAACAGTTCTTCAACTGTTGTGTTTAATTGACGAGCCATTTTCATCGCAAGTTCAAGGGTTGGGTTATACTTGTTATTTTCTATTGCTATGATGGTCTGACGGGAAACGCCTAATGCTTCTGCGAGATCTTCCTGCCGATAGCCACCGGCTTTGCGAAGCTCCTTAATCTTGTTTATCATAATTTCACACCCATAATCATAATCGCCGCAACAATTGTAGCTATCACCCCTACAACAACACATACCCAAATTATGATTTTCAGTAAGGGTAAAGTTTCAAATGAGTCCTCATCATCCTTTACTGCATTGCGTGTCATAATAAGCTGTGAAAAGGTTTGAATGCACGATGCTGCCGCGAGCAACATACAGGGAAATGGGTTTAGCATAGCATCAAAAGCAAAAACCTTGTATGCTTCATATAAAGTCCAAATCAACAAAGCGGCCAGGAGAAAGACAAATGCATTTCTCTGCGCTTTGAAGGCAATGTGCTGTTCCATCTCATCCATCTTACGAAAACCAAGCTTTTTAAAAAAGTTCTTCATAAATATCACCTCACAGGAAATGTAAAGACCTTTTTACATTTTTATTATACCCATAACAAGGTAAAATGTCAAGAACTCTTAACATTTTGAAGTGTGCCAATTTTTCTAATAAGTTGAAAAGCGTCATTTTTTGCGGCATTTTTATTAGTGGCTCTTTACTATAATCTTAAAGCGGAGTGGAAAATCCACTCCGCTTTTGTTATATAAGCACCTAATAAGATTTTTTTCGAATCTTAAACGTTTCGCGAATATAATTTTAGATTCTATCAGAATCTGCTTGACTTTTTGCTTTTTTGTGATATAATTCAGATACAGTTTAAGAAAAAAGGAGTAATAACATGTTAGAGCAAATGAGATTTTCCAACGCATCTATTCCTGTCACAACAGTACTTAATGATATCAATACTGTAAACTTCGGTGGTCTTGACCTTCAGCCGTCGTATCAACGCGGATATGTTTGGAAAGATGATTTTAAGGACAAGTTAATCTATAGTGTTATTAAAAACTATCCTACAGGAAATATCAGTGTACGTGTGTTAAACGCGCCAAATGCAAAAGGTGCTAGATCAGAAGTTGTTGATGGCCAGCAAAGATTAACTACTATCCGTGATTTTGCGACCAACCAATATATAATTAAAAGTGAATGGTCGAAGAAAATAATTGAAGTAATTAAGGATTATTATGAACAAGCCAATGTTAAAGACGAAAGTGTTGATAAGCTTGTTAGAAAACTTTCGAACAAAGGCAATGTGCGACTTAAATTTAGCGATTTACCCACTATTATTCAAGGTAATATAGGCTCGTATAATATTCCTATGACATATATCGCTGATGCTAGTGACCATCAAGTGCGCGAATATTTCAGATTTCTACAGAATCAAGAAAGGTTAAGAGCTGGCGAAATTATTAACTCTATGCCAGCAACAAATCTTGAATATTTCCTCGAAAGAATTGCACACAAAAATCTTTTTCTTGATACAATCGGATTCGTGGATAATCGTGCAGAATTTGACAAAATATTTTATAGCATTATAGGATTGTTTGATGGAAAAATTTCTTTTGGAACAACAGATAAATCGATTCAAGGTTATGCAGCTAAAGCTGACACACCTACATCGGGTTTGGATCGCATAAACAAGATGGTCTCTCAAATTAACAGCATATTATCTATAGAAAAATCTGTATTAACTAATACCAGAAAAAGGTTTCTTAAATACTTGTTGCTGTTAGCAGGATTGAATTATGTTGATTTTAGTACAGATACCGAAAACAAGCTAAAGCGCCTAAAAGAAATTGATGATAAACTTTCGGTTTTCTTTTCTGCTAAAGCCAATGTTGTTGAAGAAGAATATACCGGATATTCAAATGAAGTAATTGAAGAAATGCGGTTAATTGCCCTCTTGACAAAAGGCGGTCATTCGTTATCCAGAGTTGAAAACAGAATGGAAATTCTAGCATATTATATAAACAACCCCAACACTAAAACCATCCCTTCTGCCATCAGACTAATTGAAGAATAATATATAAGCATCATAACAAAAGCGAGGTGAAATTCACCTCGCTTTTGATATATATCTTATGTTTTGTGCAAGTTGAGTTCAATTAAAAACTGCCAAAAACCCAGTATTTATGCGGGTTTAGACAGTTTTTGTCCTATTATACCATATTCCTCCACCCGACGAACAATTCCTGTTGCGGTGCCCGACATCTTCGTCGGCTTTCAAAAGCCTTCCTCATTTGTCGACCGCGGCCACTTGCTCAGGTCGCTCCTCCCGCCACTGGCGGCGCTCCCATCGCTCCCCTGTTGCTTTCATATATCTTTTGCGGCACCTCTGAAGGCTCCCCTTGTCAGGGGAGCTGTCACCGCAGGTGACTGAGGGGTAGTCGCTCTCTCCCCCAGTCAGCTTCGCTGACAGCCCCCTCGTCAGAGGGGGCCTTTTTCTGTGCCTACAATCATTTTACGAATTACGCTGGCGCATGATCATACTGACGGATTTACTTTTTCCGGCGGGCGTGCTATACTGGAAACACCCATACTATACACAGAAACAGGTGAGGAAGATAAAGTACGCATTTTTGAGTTACAGTTCCGATAATGCCCGGGAGGCGGAAAACCTCAAGGCGCTGATGGAGCAAAGCGGCATCCCTGTATGGATGGCCAGCGAGAAAATTCTCGTGGGTGAAAATTTTGCCGACATCATTCCGCCTGCCATTGATGACTGCGCGTGCTTTGTGCTGCTGCTGACGGAGGAGGCACAGCGATCCGCCTGGGTACCCAAGGAGCTGGATCAGGCCATCCGCCTGAAAAAGCCCATTATTCCCGTACAGCTGGAACAGGTGCCTCTTTCTGATGGGTTTTATTTCAGCCTGATCGACTGTCAAATTATGACGCTGGAGCGGACGGGTGTCAACGATCCCAATACCCAGGCGTTTATCGTTGCCGTGAAAAACGGGCTGGAGGGCAAAAAACCGGTGGTGTTGCGCAATAATGCAGCGCCTCATCGTGGCGGATTTTTCCAAAAACCGGTTGTCATCATTGTGGTGGCGGCATTGGTGTTCCTTTTAGGTACGGGTTTTATTCTGTCCAGGTTCATCCGCAGCAACGAGAAAAACTCCGGCAAGGACTGGGGGTTACCCAGCGGGCCGGAGCAACCTGCAACAGATGTCGTTGACCAGATTCCCGAAAAATATGCAAACGAGGTGCTGGCGCTGGAGTACTCCAGCTCTACTTTGTATGATGTCTCTGTAAAGGTGGGAGAATACACCACTACCCAATCGTCTTCTGTGTGGACTGACTGCGTGATCTACTCCAAGGACACCCGGATCGCAGTGGGCGAAGGGCCGCTGGTGAAAGGCGTCGCCCCGGGTGAAACCACAGTTGTTGTGGTCTCGCAAACCGGCACAGCTGTAGCCTACCGCATCATCGTAACCGAATAAAAAGTGGGCGGCTTCACATAGGGATTTTGGAGCATTTTCCGCAATAATGCATTAATAAACCACGGCAGGCGTTAGCCTTGCCGTGGTTTTTTATCTTATCTTGCAGAAAAATCTCTCGCTTTGGAATGCTTCGCTTTTATGATTGTTAGTTTGTCTCTTTGTTTTTTGTCAGGGCGATGATGGGCTGGACGATGAATACCACCAAAACCGCGACTATACATACGATGGCGATGATCAGGGCGGCGGGGTTACTCAGATCGGTAAGTATTTGGGTGAGGAAAGCGCCGAACACGATGGTAACGGGGGAAAGAACGGGGATGCCGATGGCGGCAACCAGGTTCAGGACGCTTAAGCTGACACCCTTAAGCAGCGCCACAATGATACCCAGAGGGACGGCCAGGATCAGAGGCATACTGCCGTCGGTGGAATAGAGCTTACCGTGTTCGTCGTAGTAGGTGGTGACGGTGCCGTCGGATTCGTTGAGGGTGCGGATCTCCTCCCACCAGCTGCTCATAGTATCCGGGGGGACCAAAAGGTTAATGAAAGGAATGGCGCCCAAAAGATACAAGCCGCTTCTTTTCAGGCAGGGCAGCATCCACTTCTTTGCGTTCCAGTAGGTCAGGATACCGGCGATGGCAATGCCGGTAAGCATCAGGAAAACACCAACAACATTGCCGGTCAGTTTTTGAGAATCGGTGACCTGGCTTGCGTCCAGGGTGAACATTTTCCAATTGCCGGTCACAAGGGCCAACGCTACATAGGACCAGACGCAAAGCACCACGGTGATACCCAGCTGCACCAGATGCCGCACCGCGCTCTTTCTTGTAAACAGGTTGCCGAAGATGTTTTTCATTTCTTCCACCTCGCCGATGAATATAGGATATTTATATTGTACCAGAGGAAAAACGGATTTTCAACACTTTCCCACAATGCCCGGGACACAAACAGATGATTTACTTTTTGGGAGGGGTGTGGTATTATAATAAAAGAGGTGATTGCAATGACTTTTCGGCATCAGGTGGCGGTGAATCTGCCGGCAGACGGCCTGTTTCTTGCCATCCTCAATAAAGCTGAGGGTGATTTTTCCCGGGAGAATTGCGCCGGGATTGTGCAGGCGTTTTTGCAGCGGTTTCTGGACGCAGATGTGGACACGGTGTTTCTCAATGTGAACTACCGCCGGGCGCTGACCCCGTCAAAGGTGATGGACAGTTATCTGTACAATATTGAGACAGACGAGACCGGAAAAGCTGTGCAGATCCTTAGCCCCACTACCCAGGGCGTCTCCAAGTATTTCACCGCTTTTTTTACCTGCGCCCGCCCCTTGCTGGAAAAGGGTGTCGATATTTATAAAATTGCCACCGATTATCTCCGCAAAGCCGGCTGCAAGGTCTACCTTTCGGTGCGAATGAACGACGGCCATTATCGGGACAATCCGGCCATCAATTCCCGCTTTGCCATGAGCCACAGTATTGCAGGCGACGGTGCAGATCTGGACTATACGCAAATAGCGGTACAGGATCTTTTCTGCGACTATATTCAGGAGCTGCTGGAAAACTACCACGCCGACGGCATCGAGCTGGACTGGCTGCGGTATCCCACGGTGCTGCCCAAGGAAAAGCGCAGGGACTATACTATTATAAATAGCTATATGCACCGCATCCGGGAGCTGATAGATCCCAAGCTGAGTGTGGCTGTCCGGCTCTATCCCGAGGAAGAAAAGAATCTTGCTCACGGCTTCGATGTAGCGCAATGGATCGCCGACGGCACGGCAGATCTGTTTACTATGGAAAACTTCTATGTTCCCACCAACTATGAGATGCCGGTAGCTGCCTGGCGTGAAAGCATTGCCAAGCGCAACACCCAAAACCGACCCTATACCATGCTGTGTGGCTCCGATTGGGGTGTCTGCTGCAATGCAGGAGACCATATCCCTATGAATCCGGCGCTGGTGCGGGGCTTTACCCGGACTTGCCTGGAGCGGGGCGCCGACGGCGTGTACTTATTTAATTTCTTCGAAGAAAACCATGACAGTTCCTTTGAATTCAGCGACGGCAAACTGCAAAACTGTTTCCAAGAGCGCCTGAAAGCGGCAAGGGAACCGGATAAATTGCCCCAGCGGCTGGTGCATATCGGCGGCACTGCCAAGAGATATCCCATTGTCCTGCATCCCGGTGAGAGCTACACCTGGACTTGCGGACAGCAAGGCTTTTATCGGGTGCTGGTGGGCCTGGATGCAGATGTTTCTCTGACGGCAAACGGGGTCATCCTGGAGAGTGAGCCGGTGTATCCCGGTTTTGACATCCGATCGGGAAAAGACAGACCCAGCGAGTTTGTCTACGCACTGACCCAAGTTGCACCCTATGTCAAATCAGCTGCTTTGACTGGGGACATTATCATTCAAAATAATACATCGGAGCCCGCCAACATTCTTTGGCTGGAAATTCGGATATAAAAAGACCACCCCACGGGGTGGTCTTTTTGTTAGTCTTCGAAAGTAAAGGCTTCCCAGGGAATGTTGACTTCCTTCTTCTGGGTGAGGATCTCGTCGATGTGGCACAGCAGGGGGAAATCCTTGATGTCCACCAGACCCTTTGCGGCCTTGACCCGGATAGCCTCTGCCACACGGCCGGCCACCACCAGGGATTCCAGGGTAACACCGGCCAGTTCTGCCTTGGCTTCATCAATATTCAGACCTCTGCCCAGCAGGATGCCCACCAGACGGGTGCGGCCGCCGTAAACGGTCACATACAGGTCGCCTGCGCCCAGCACCAGGTTGTTGAAGTCCTCTGCGCCCTGGATGCACAGGAGCTTACGCATCTCCCGCACAGCCTGGCCGAACACGGCGGCCTGGGAGTTGTAGTGCAGCTCGCTGTCGATACCGAAAGCTTTCTGGTTCAGACCGATGGTCAGGGCAATGCCCAGAGCGTAGCCGTTCTTCAGCGCCACGGCGCTTTCCACACCGATCACGTCGGTAGTCAGGCTGATGTGGTAGTAGTCGGTTTTCATTGCGGCTTTGATCATTCTCAGCGCATCCATATCCTTGCCGCAGAAGGAGACCTCGGTCTGGTCGTGGGCAACCAGCTCGTAGCTGGTGCAGGGGCCGCCGATGGCGCAAAGGGGAATGTTCTTGCCCATCTCGTCCAGCTTTGCCTGCCACAGGTCGGGGTAGCAAAGCAGGGTTCCGTCCGGGGTGTTTTGCAGACCCTTGGTGACGGAGATCACAGGCACATTCTCGTGGAGACGGGGCAGGATCTCATCCCGGAACCACTCCACACCGAAGCTGCTGACACCGCAGATGATGAAGTCTGCGCCGTCGATAGCGGCATCCAGCTCTTCGATCTGATAGTACTTACAGCCGGCGGGGAAATCCTTGACAAACTTGGGGTGACGGCCGGTAGCCCGGGAAACATCAATGATCTCCCGGTCCAGGTGAGTACCTACGATACGCACCTCGTTGCCGTTTTCTCTTGCAGGGAATGCCAGGGCAGAGCCCATCATACCTGCGCCGATGATGGTAATGGTTTTCATAGCTTTACATCCTTTCTGTAATATGCTATTATTGTAGCAAACGAACAACAATGTATCAAGCTTTGGGCGTAAATTTGATAAAAAACCGATAACTTGCACGAAAGTCGATCAGAAAGGAACAGATATGCTCAAAAAAGAAAGGCAAAATACCATTATGGAGATCCTGACGGAACGGAAGTTCTGCACAGTCCGGTATCTTTCCAAGCAGCTTTACGTGGCGCCCATCACCATCCGCCGGGATTTGGACGAACTGGAGAACGCCGGTCTGGTGGAGCGGTGCTACGGCGGCGTCAGCCTCCCTTCCCACGAAAACCGGGAGGTGCCTTTTGAGGTCCGCAACCGCAGCAATTTTTCTGCCAAGGAAGCCCTGGCAAAGCGGGCAGTGGGCTGCATCCACGCAGGAGACGTGGTGTTTATGGATGCCTCCTCCACCGTCAGCCATATGATTGAGCATATCACACCGGAACAAAACCTGACGGTGATTACCAACAGTATTTTGGTGGCAGAGAAGATGCAGGCAAAAAAGATTCGCGTTTATCTTACCGGCGGCATTCCTGTGGAAAATTCCCACGCCCTTGTGGGCAGTATCGCAGAGCAGGCCGTTGCCGGGATCTATGCCAATGTGTGCTTTTTCTCTGCCCAGGGAGTGGACGCAGACGGCAATGTTTCGGACCAGTCCGAGGCGGAGACGGCTTTGCGGCGGAAAATGCTGAAGAACTCCCAAAAGCAGGTGTTTTTGTTTGACAGCAGTAAATACGGAAAGCGGTTTGCGTTCCGGCTTTGCAATCTGGCAGAGGTCAGCATCGTTATCACCGACCAGCCGGGCTTTTGATAATGCATCATATTATTAATGTATCCGGGAGATATTTCTCCCGGATTTTTTAGCGGCGGAAGCAATTTGGTTGTTGACAAATTTTAGCACGCGTGCTAAAATTAGGGTGTAATTAGATATTAGAATGCTAACAGTAGCGGAAAGGAGGCCGACTCGTGGCAAAGATAAACAGAGCCGACCTGACCAAGTTAAAAATTATTCAAGTGGCTACCAAAAAGTTTTTGGAATCCGGCTATTCCAATACGTCTCTTAAAGCCATCAGTGATGAGTTGGGAATGAGTACCGGCAATCTGACGTTCTACTTTCCCACCAAGGAACATCTTTTGGCAGAGCTGACGGAAATGCTCTGCAAGTTTCAGTGGCAGATGACTACAGATGTGGTCAAGGAGGGAAAGTCTTCCATGATGGCGATCTGCCTGGAGCTTACCGGTATGGCCGCCATGAGCGAGGAGGATGAGATCGTTAAGGATTTCTATCTTTCTGCCTATTCCCATCCCCTGCCCCTGGATATCATCCGCAGCAATGACTGCGTCAGAGCCAAGGAAGTGTTCCGCCAGTACTGTCCCGACTGGACGGATGAGGATTTTGCCGCCGCAGAAGCGGTGGTTTCCGGCATCGAATATGCCACGCTGATGACTACAGCCAGCTCTGCGAATCTGGAGACCCGGATCCGGGAGGCGCTGGACAGCATGATGGCAGTATTCCATGTGCCGCAAGAGGTTCGGGAGGCTAAAATTGAAAAAGTTTTGGCGCTGGATTACCGAAAGCTGGGACGGGAGTCCCTCTCGGATTTCGTGGAATATGTAAGCAATACTACCGAAAATGCTATGGAAGATATAATCAAATCCTGGCTTGGAAAAGCCTAACCTGCCCTGTATGGAGGATGTATTATGAAAAAGCACACTGTTATTAAGAGAATCCTGAGCCTGCTTCTGGCGCTGGCTCTGGTGGCGTCCTATCTGCCGATTATCCACAGAGCGACTGCTGCCAATGCCACCACCGGCTCTGTCAGCGACGCTTTCGGCCAGACCGGCAACAAGCACGCTGACCCCCACACCCTGAACAACTGGAAACAGTTTTTCAATGTGGATGATCCCAATAATCTGAACACTGCCTATGCCGGCGGTGTCTGGACGGACAAGTCTGTGTTTAACTCCGTGGCAGAGTATTTGGCTGCCACCGATGAAAGTGACAACAACCTGCCGCTGTCCATTGATTCCGATAGTTTTCTGGTGGCTCTGTCCGGCATTGCTTCCACAAAGAGCGTGGAGGGTTACAGTTCTCTGCCTTCGGATACGATCCTGGTGCTGGACCTGTCGGCAAGTATGGTGTCCAATCAGGCGATCCCCACTTTGGTGGCATCTGCCAATGACGCCATCAGCCGTCTGCAGGAGCTGAATGCCAACAACCGGGTGGGCGTTGTGGCATACAGCGGCCGCGCCACCACCGGCGTTTCCAATGTGGATACTGCCGAGGTGATCCTGCCGCTGGGCCGGTATACCCCCGGTGTCAACAGCAGCAACCAAAGCGCATATCTTGTCAGCAGCTGGACCACCGGCTCCGGCTACAACCGGGTGAATCACACCGGCGTGAAAGTAGCCAATGGCGTGACGGCGAGCGTTGCTGCCGGTGTTACCAGTCCTTTCAGCACCAATAATGCCAAGGATGCCGAAGGCGGTACCTTTGTGCAGAACGGTCTGTATCAGGCCTGGCAGCAGTTCTCCGCGGTAAGGGATACTATCATCACCGAAGGTATCCAGGCAGGCGTCAAGCGGGTGCCGATTATGGTTCTGATGAGTGACGGCGCTGCTACCGCAGCTACTACTGATTATACCAATGTTGGAAATTCCAATGTAGGTACCGGCTCCAGCACATACGCCACCAACGGCTTGGCCTTCCTAACCCAGCTTACTGCATCTTGGGTGAGGGACAAAATGCAGCAAAAATACGATAATACCCCCTTGTTCTATACCCTGGGCTTGAATGTGGGCAATAGTGATGCAGCTAAAAACCTGCTGGATCCCAGCAATAATGCCGGCACCGACCAGCTGTGGAATACCTTCCGGGAACGGGCAAGCGCCCAGAATAAAAACATGAATGTTACCACCAACGGTAACAATCAAGTCTCTATCCAGTATACCGCCCCGGTTGGTGCGAACTGGAATGAGCATTATGTCACTGAGTATTTCCCTGCCAGTAATGCCACTGCAATGGGTCAGGCTTTCTCTGACATTGTGCAGCAGATCATCATTCAGTCCCTGTACTATCCCACGATGGTAGATGGCGGCAACAGCATCGATGAGGACGGTTTTTTGGTGTTCAATGACTTCATTGGCAACAATATGGAGGTCAAGGCCATCAAGGGCATCCAGCTGGGCAGCAACCTCTACACCGGCCAGACTTTGGCCCGGATGATCTATCAGGGCGGCATGGGTACGGTGGAGAACCCCACCGATGCCGGTAACAACCTGGTTTGGTCCGTGCAGAAGCGGCTGGGTCTTGCCACTGTGCAGCAGGCCCGGGAGCTGATCGGCAAGGCTTATGAAACCGGTCAGTTCTTCTACGATCCCGAAACCGGAGAATTCAGCAATTACATCGGTTGGTATGCCGATGAGAACGAACAGTTTGTGGCATTCTGGGATGGCAAGGATGCTTCTCCCCATGCAGTGCCTGCAGAAATCAGTGGTACTGCTAAGTACGCCATTAAGTCTTACGGCTTCTATGATGCCGTGGGCGAGGGTCACCGAAAGACCGATATGATGTACGCTACCATCCAGGTGCGTACTACTGTGGCGCCCGTTTCCGGCTATGCCGCCCAGGTGGGGGACATCCAGGTTATCGGCAAACTTCCCGCTTCTCTGATCCCCCTGGTGGAGTTCGATATAGAGCTCAACGGCGTGGATGTGATGAATCCCAACTCCATCACCGCAACCGGTGCAACCGCCCCCTCCCGCCTGCTTTACGAGGTGGGGCTGGACAGCAGGATCGACCTGCTGGATATTGCCGGCACTGCACCTCATGCCCTGCAGACCGATACAGACGGCAATTATGTGTTCTACACCAATCAGTGGCATGACCGTGCCGGCGCATTTACCTATGCCACCAACAAGAACACCCTGAGTTATTTCGAACCTTCCTACGAGAACGAGCGTTACTTCTACAATTACGACACGCCCATTTATGTGGATCGCAACGGCACCCTCTATACCGGTGCAACCGCCCCCACATACAGTGACGCCAATACTTACTACCACCGTTTTATTACTTACTACAAGGAAAACGGCCGGGTTCGCGCCCAGTATGACTATGAGCCGATTTCTGAGCACGTGCTTACCGGCACCGGCCAGCACGAACATCTGACCCGCCAGACGGACAATACCTGGGTGGTCAACCGTGGTACGCTGCATCATTACTTTGCGGACTACCAGATCAATAAAACCGAGAACACCACCGACACCCTGGATGTATCCTTCATGCCCTTTACCCACGACCTGGAGGTCAGCGCAACCACAGACCATTTCCATGTGGACTTCTACCTGGGCAATAACGGCAAGTTGATTCTGGATCCTGCCGAGGGTATCAAGGTCACCAAATTGACGGACGACACCATTACCGACAAGACCGCGGACTACCGCTTCACCGTCACTACCGATTCCGGATTTAACGCCAACCTGCGCCTGGTGAAGCAGGATGCCCGGGGCGAGCGCACCGAGGGCAGCATCACCTTCACAAACGGTGTTGCCAATCTGTCTTTGAAGCACGGCGAGAGCGCCTGGATATTAGGCAGCGCAATGGTGGGAAAGACCTTTACGGTCACCGAAGAGCAGGGCGACGGATATGTGGTCTCCTCTGTCAACGGCCTGGCAACCCAGAGCAGTGCGGCGCTGCCTGTCACTGCAGGAAGTATTCCCGCCGCCGACTTTGTGAACACCAAGCAGCATACCGGCAATGTGGTGATCGGTAAAGCTGTGGTCAGCACTCTGGCAGAGCACGCAAATAAGGAGTTTTCCTTCACGGTGGCGATTTCCGGCGCAGCTCTGATTCCCGGCCGGGAGTACACCATCCTCCGCTCCGACGGTCAGACCTTTAAGGTCACCTCCGCCGCGGCGGCCACCGTTACCCTGAAGCATAACCAGTATCTGACCCTGTCTGCCCTGCCTGTGGGCACTACGGTTACCGCCACTGAGGCAGATTACAGCGGTGTGGGCTTTACTGTGAATCAGGCTATTCAGACCGCTACTACGCAGGCCGATGTTACAAAGTATCTGAACTTCCAAAACACCTATGCTTCCCGGCCGGTAACGGTTGGCACTACCGTCAAAGTGGACGGCATCAAGCACTTGGTGTCCGATACGGACCTGACCGCCACCTTCGCGTTTAAGCTGGAGCGTTACATTTACGCAGACGGCTCCTATGATCTGGAAGACGAAAGTGATGTAACCTATACCGCGAGCCGCGGCGACAAGTCTTTCCTGTTTGATTTTTCCGGCGAGAGGTTCACTGCCCCCGGCACCTACTACTACCGAATTTCCGAAGTCCGGGGGGATGCCCTGGCAGCCATGGGCATTATCTTTGATGCGGATCCGGCCTTCTTCAGTGTGGTTGTGACGGACGATGGTGAGGGCAACCTCTATATCTCCGATGTGGTTGCAGGAACCGATGCCACTGTTGTCGGCGATGTCACCGCCGGCTGGACTGTTACAAGCGAATTTACCAATACTTACGCAGTCAACGGCGCGGCTAAGGTGGTTCTGGATATCCAGAAGACCATCGCTAAAGCCAACGGCGTTGCCATTGCTCCTGCGGGCTTCAGCTTCGAGCTATATGAGGCGGACGCGGACTTTAACATCACCGGCACAGCCCCCTACGCCGCTTCCCCCGTTACCGGTGCAGGCGGCAAGAGCGACATCCAGCTGGTTTATGATGACGATGCTACCGACATCGGCAACCATTATTATGTGCTCAAGGAGTATATTCCCGGGGACGCAGATAAGCGCGCCGGCGTGACCTACACCAACAAATCCTACGGTGTAAAAGTGGATGTGGGTCACAGCAGCGGTCACTTCACAGTCAGCGTCACCACCTATACCCTGGCTGAAAACACCGCAACTGTAATCGGTACCTATACCGGTACCGGCACCGAGGGTGTTATCTCTGTCACTACCGATGCTTTGGCGTTCTCCAACACCTATAAGGCTGAGAGCGTTCGCGCAACCTTTGATATCCAAAAGACCCTGGTGGGTAAGGATCTGGCAACCACCCCGTTCCAGTATCAGATGCGTCAGGTGTTCTACGATGCTGCCGGCAATGTGGATCACTACGGCAACGCCACCTACGGCGATCTGATTGCCCTGAAAACAGAGGGAATTCTGATCAACGAACCCGGCACCAGCTACTGGGAAATCACCGAGGTGATCCCCACCAACGCAGTAAACAACCGCTATGAAGGCATCACCTATGACCCCTCTGTGTTCATGGTGAAGATAGATGTGGTTGCCGATGATATGAACGGCAAACTGATTTCCACTGTTACCACCACCAAGAACGGAAATCCTGCCCCCGTTCACTTTGTGAACACCTACACCGCCGAGCCTGTCTCTGCAAGCTTTGCGGCAACTAAGATCCTCAACGGCGGTATCCGCAAGCTGCAGGCAAATGCCTTCCGTTTCCAACTGCTGGATGACGCAGGCAATGTGCTGCAGACTGTGGGCAACGGCGTTCCTACCGGCGATTACACTGCGCCTGTGGCATTTGGAGCCATTGAGTATACCGCCCCCGGCACCTATACCTACACCATTCGTGAGGTGCTGCCCGCCGGTGCTACCGCCCAAAACGGCTACACCTATCACGGCATCACCTACGATACCCACGCCACCACCGTTACGGTAGTGGTGGTGGATAACGGCCTGGGCAGTCTGACCGCAGATGTCAGCTATTCCGATAATGCAGAATTTACCAACACCTATGCAGTTTCTCCTACCTCCTATGTGATCCGGGGCGAGAAGACCCTGGTGGGCGACAAGCTGAGCAACCACGCATTCACCTTCGAGCTGTATGGGGCTTACTGGGATACAACCACCCAAGGGGTTGCCCAGGGCCGCCTGATCACCTCGATGCAAAGCAATGCCAACGGCGAATTCGCATTCGGGGTGGGTCCCTTCAATCAGATCGGCGCTTACCGCTACATCGTCCGGGAGCAGATCCCTGAAGATGCCGATCCTCTGATGCACTACGATACCTCCTGGTTTGTTGTGGAGCTGGATGTGATGGATGACCTGCTGGGCAATCTGGTGGTCACTCCCAAGATCACAAAGATCGATCCCCACGGCCAGGTGACCGAGGTCAGGGAAATCGCCTTTACCAACACCTATGCCCCCGAGGCCATCAAGGTGGATCTGGGTGGCATCAAGACCTTCAACCTGGACCTGCCTGCAGAAACCTTCTCCTTCGATCTGTATCAGGCGCTGGCAGGCAGCGACGGCAGCATCAATGCTGTGGGCGATCCCATTCTGAACGCCTTTAATCAGGCCGACGGCACCTTCACCTTCCGGGAAGTGGAAATGGTAGACCAGATCAGCGGCACCGTTGTAATGAGCAGCTACCTGACCTTCTCCCAGCCCGGCACCTACTACTTTGTAGTCAAGGAAAACATCCCCGCAGAGGCAGATGCAAACCATGTCTACAAGGGCGTTAAGTACGACGCAACGGTGTATAACCTGGTGGTTGAGGTGACCCAGAGCAATGTGGACGGCAGAGCCACCCTGGACTACACTATGTCCGTCAACGGCAATGACGGCGGCCAGCTGATCTTTGCCAATACCTATACTGCTACCAGCAACGAAACCCTGGTCCTGTCCGGCAAGAAGATCCTTAGCGGCAGAGACCTGGCAGACGGAGAATTTAAGTTCGGTCTCTACCACGCAACCATGGACAGCACCGGCAAGGTGACTGTGGGCGCACTGGTGGAAGAAGTGACCAACGCAGACGGAAAGTTCACCTTCTCTGCGCTGAAGTATCCCACCCTGGCGGATGCCGGCTATCACTTCTATGTGATCCGGGAGATTCTCCCCGAGGGTACGGATTCCAGCGGCGTCAAGGGCGACATCACCTATGACCAGAAGCAGTATCTGGTGGGCGTTTTCGTGGAAGATAACGGCGACGGCACTCTGCATGTCAGTGAGCCGGCTGTACTGCTGGTGAAGGAGGACGGCAAGATCTCCACCACCGCAGAAACGGAGATCGTGTTCCATAATGTCTACACAGCAGAGCCTCCCAAGACCGGCGATACCGCCAAGCCCAACCTCTGGCTTATGGCATTCGGCCTGAGCGTGTTGAGCCTGGGCGCTGTGCTGGTACTGGGCAAGAAGAAAGTTTTCTAAAATCTCCCCCAAAATGAGGAGGGCCGCAAGGCCCTCCTTTTTAGTGGGCAATTCATATTTTTGTTGTCCTGGAAATCACACGGAAGGGAAGCCTTACCCTTCAAAAAGGGACTTGAGAAAAACACGGGTTTGGTGTATAATATGCGTAACTGTGTACGAAAGGAGGCGCGAACATGATCCCCAATCCTGAAGAGAGAAAACGGCAGCGGGCCGAGGCAGCAAAACGGCAGGCGGAACTGGCAAAGCAGAGAAGAAAAGTGCTGCTGGGCGCAGTGGCTGCGGTGCTGGCGGTAGTGGTCGTCATTGTGCTGATCGCCTCCTTTTCCGGCGGCAAAAAGAAAAAGCCGGATGCCGACCAGAAAATCAACGAGACCCGGATCCACCTGATCGCCGGCGGCGACCTGAATGTTACGGACAATGTAGTGGCCTCCGGTGGCAGCAACTACGATTATACAGATACCTTTATGGATATCGCCCCGATCCTCTCCTCCGGAGACCTGACGGTGCTGAATTTTGAGGGCACTCTTTGTGGCGCGCCTTACGGCGGCGAGAGTGCTTCCGCTCCCGACAGTATGATCCAGGCGCTGCGCAGCGCCGGTGTGGACGCCCTGCAGCTGGCAAATTCCTTTTCTATCAAGCAGGGTATTGCCGGACTACACTCTACTGTGGCGTCTGTCCGTCAGGCAGGTCTGACCCCTGTTGGTGTCAGGACCCAGGATAAGGATACCGGCTATGTGATCTATAACATCAAAGGCGTCCGGGTGGCCATGGTGGCCTTTACCAAAGGTATGGAGGGTGACCGGATCCCCGAGGCCGGCGCCGGCAGCATAAATCTTTTGTATACCGATTATGACAGCAGCTACCAGGAGGTAGACACTAAGGGTATCACCCAGGTGCTGGAGCAGGTGGCAAAGGAAGAACCGGATATTACCGTGGCAATGCTCCACTGGGGCAGCAAGGGCAACGATAAGATCAGCAAGACCCAAAAGCAGATCGTGACCCTGATGCAGGAAAACGGCGTGGATGCCATTATCGGCACCCATTCCCACCGGGTGCAGCAGATGCAGGTAGATGAAAACGGCAAATTTTTAGCCTATTCCCTGGGTGATTTCTTCGGGGATGCTGCCGAGGACGGCACAGAATATTCCGTGCTGCTGGATCTGGAGATCGTAAAGAACAAGGATACCGGCGAGACCCGGGTGAAGGGCTTTACCTACACTCCTATTTTCACCGTGAACGAGGAGGGCAAGCCCCTGCGTGTCCTGCGGTTGGCATCTGCGATGGAGGCCTATGAAAAGGGCTATATCGACCGGGTTTCCGAGACGACTTACGGCAAAATGCAGTACGCCACCGGGCGTATCGAAAGCAGAATTAAAGGAGAAGGATAACAATACCCGCTGAACTGTCAGCGGGTACTGTTTTAGAAAGGCAGGTGAAGATATGCGCATCGGATTTTACACCTTGGGCTGCAAGGTCAACCAATACGAGACCCAGGCCATGGAACAGCTGGCGGCACAAAAAGGCCATCAGGTAGCGCCTTTTGGAGAAATGTGCGATGCCTATATCATCAACACCTGCTCCGTCACCGCGGTGGCAGACAAGAAGAACCGGGCGGTGATCCGCCGCTGCCGACGGGAGAATCCTCAGGCCATTATCGGTGTCTGCGGCTGTTACGGACAGCACGCGGAGGAGACTCTGTACCGGCTGGGCGCGGATGTGGTAGGCGGCAGCAGCCGCCGGGAGGAATTCCTGGACGCGGTACTGGAAAAGACAAAAAAGGCGTTGGTGGACGAAGCCTTAAAGCGCAGAACCTTTGAATACCTTCCCGCCGGCGGCCTGGAGGGGCGTACCCGTGCCATGCTGAAGGTCCAGGACGGCTGCGTGAATTTCTGCACCTATTGCATCATCCCTTACCTGCGTGGTCCGGTGCGTTCTGCGTCTTTGGAGCAGGCGGTGGCGGATGCAAAGCATTTGCAGAAACAGGGCTATCAGGAGATCGTGATCACCGGCATCGAAATTGCGTCCTGGGGCGTGGATCTGCCGGGGAAACCCCCGCTGACCACCCTTTTGGAAGCTGTTTGCCAGGCAGGGCCTCAAATGCGGATCCGTTTGGGTTCCTTAGAACCCCGGATCGTCACAGAGGAATTCTGTCAGCGGCTGAAAAAGCTTCCCAATCTCTGCCCCCAGTTCCATTTGTCCATGCAGTCCGGCAGCGACACGGTGCTGCAGAGGATGAAGAGAAAGTACGATACTGCCCGGTATCTGGAAAGCGTGGATTTGCTTAAAGCCCATTTCCCCGGCTGCGCCGTGACCACGGATATGATCGTGGCATTCCCCGGGGAGACGGAGGAGGAGTTTCAGGAGAGTCTGGAATTCATCCGCAAGTGCGGATTTGCGGATATGCATATTTTCCCCTATTCCCGCCGACCCGGCACTCCGGCGGATAAAATGCCCGGCCAGCTTTCCAACGATGTAAAGCAGACCCGCAGCCGGGAGGCCATCGCAGTGGCAGAACAAATGCGCCGACAGTACCTGGAGCAAATGGCAGGACAGAAATCCCAGGTACTCTTTGAAGAACCGGAGGACGGATATTTCACCGGCCACACACCAAACTATGTAAAGGTTTATGTCAAGGGCGATGCTCTGCATAACAAAATCAGGGAAGTGACCCTGGGCGCTGTTTTTCGGGATGGCATCAAAGGCACTTTGGAGGAATAACTATGAAATACGGTTTTGGCGTTGATTTAGGCGGCACTGCGGTGAAGCTGGGTTGCTTTGATGTTTCCGGCAAGCTCATTGATAAATGGGAGATTCCTACAGATACCACCAATAACGGTGAGAATATCCTCCGGGATATTACGAATTCCGTCAACGGCTGTATGGCGCAACACAACATTCTCCGGGAGGAGGTCATCGGCCTTGGCATCGGCGTGCCCGGTCCGGTGGACAATGAGGGTAATGTGAACCGCTGTATCAACCTGGGCTGGGGCGAATTTAATGTGGAAAAGGAGCTGTCATCGCTGACCGGCTTTCCTGTGAAAGCGGCCAACGATGCCAATGTGGCAGCTTTGGGCGAATGCTGGCAGGGCGCCGGCAAGGGCAGCAGCAACGCTGTGATGCTGACTTTAGGTACCGGCGTGGGCGGCGCAGTGATTTTGGACGGAAAGATTCTTCACGGTGCCCGGGGCGCCGCCGGCGAGGTAGGCCATATGGTAATGAATCCCCAGGAGACCGAGATCTGCACCTGCGGCAAATACGGCTGCGTGGAGCAGTACTGCTCCGCTACCGGCATTGTCCGGGTGGCAAAGAGATTTCTGAAATTGAGCTTTGACCCCTCTGTCTTGCGGCAGGCAGACCCCTTGACCAGCAAGGCGGTTTTCGAAGCGGCTGCGGCAGGAGATGCAGCGGCAAATGCGATTTTGGAGCAGGTCTATGATTATCTGGCCCAGCTGGCGGCCAATGTCTGCGCGGTGGTCAACCCGGATACAGTGATCATCGGCGGCGGTGTCAGCAAGGCAGGCGCAGTGCTGCTGGAGGGCGTGGAGCGAAGCTTTGAAAAGCACGCATTCCACGCAGTCAAGGGCGTTCGCTTTGTGCTGGCAACATTGGGAAATGATGCCGGAATCTACGGCGCATTCCGCCTTGCCCTGCAAAATCGGGAGAAAGAATGACAAATTCGAGGTTTTGCACCATAAATCCTGGAAAAAACCTGGGATTTTTGCCAATATGATACTTTACAACAGACCCGGTTTGTTGTATAATGCTATTTGCAGGATTTCGGGAGTTGCCTGAAATTCTTGCGATAAAGTCTATAATGCCGCAAAGCGGCAATGAAAAAATGGAGGAATTTACCATGTCTGTTAAAGTTGCTATCAATGGTTTTGGCCGTATCGGCCGTCTGGCTTTCCGTCAGATGTTCGGTGCTGAGGGCTTTGAGGTTGTTGCTATCAACGACCTGACCTCTCCCAAGATGCTGGCTCACCTGCTGAAGTACGACTCCACCCAGGGCAATTACGCTGCTATGGGTCACGTCGTCGAGGCTGGCGAGGACAACATCGTTGTGGACGGCAAGAAGATCACCATCTACGCTAAGGCTAACGCTGCTGAGCTGCCCTGGGGCGAGCTGGGTGTTGACGTAGTTCTGGAGTGCACCGGTTTCTACACTTCCAAGGCTAAGGCTCAGGCTCACATCGACGCCGGCGCTAAGAAGGTCGTTATCTCTGCTCCCGCAGGCAACGATCTGCCCACCATCGTTTACAATGTTAACCACGAGACCCTGACCAAGGATGACCACATCATCTCCGCTGCTTCCTGCACCACCAACTGCCTGGCTCCCATGGCTAAGGCTCTGCATGATCTGGCTGACATCGAGAGCGGCATTATGTGCACCATCCACGCTTACACCGGCGATCAGATGATCCTGGACGGCCCCCAGAGAAAGGGCGACCTGCGTCGTTCCCGCGCTGGTGCTGTGAACATCGTTCCCAACTCCACCGGTGCTGCTAAGACTATCGGCCTGGTTATCCCCGAGCTGAATGGCAAGCTGATCGGCGCTGCACAGCGTATCCCCACTCCCACCGGTTCTACCACCATCCTGAACGCTGTTTGCGCTAAGAGCGTTACCGTTGCTGACATCAACGCTGCTATGAAGGCTGCTGCTACCGAGTCCTACGGCTACAACGAGGATGAGATCGTTTCTTCCGATATCATCGGCATGCGTTTCGGTTCTCTGTTCGATGCTACCCAGACCATGGTCTGCGCCCTGCCCGACGGCAAGACTCAGGTTCAGGTCGTTTCCTGGTACGACAATGAGAACTCCTACGTTTCTCAGATGGTCCGCACCATCAAGCACTTCTCCACCCTGCTGTAATGCATCCATAGCTTTTAACGGGGCTGTCGCTTGACAGCCCCGTTTCCCTTATCAACCACGAAAGGACGGCCCTTCTATGGCGAAGCAAGCAACCCTCACCGGCGAGAACAAAATGCGCACCATGCCCATCGGTAAGCTCTTGCTGACAATGGCGGTACCCCTGGCGCTTTCTATGCTGGTGCAGGCCTTTTATAATATTGTAGATACTTTCTTCGTGTCCCTGGTGGATGCGGATGCCACCGGCGCGCTGTCCTTTGCGTTCCCGATTCAGAATCTGCAGATCGGCTGCGCCACCGGCGTGGCTGTGGGTATGAACAGTCTGCTGAGTAAGTCTTTGGGCCAGGGCAATCAGGAGCGGGCCAATCGCGCTGCCGGCAACGGCATTTTCCTCACCGGCGTGATGATCGCCCTGTTTATGCTCTTCGGCTTCTTCGGCACAAAGAGCTACTATTCCCTTTTCCCGGAGGCAAGTGATGCCGCCCGGAACTACGGTATCGAATATACTTCCATTTGCAGCATTTTTACCTTAGGTATTTTTGTGGAGATTCTGGGCGAGCGGCTTTTGCAGGCCTCCGGCCGGACCATCTATACCCTCTTTACCCAAGGCACCGGCGCCATCCTCAATATTATCCTGGACCCCATTTTTATTTTGGGTTCTGCGGGATTGCAGGAGCGCTTCGGTATCCGCCTGCCCTTTGCAATGCCCGCGTTCGGCGTTGCCGGCGCAGCCATTGCTACTGTCATCGGTCAGTGGGTGGCGGCAATTATGGCGGTGATCTTTAACTTTACAAAAAATCCGGATGTGCAATTCCGGTTGAGATATCTGCGTCCCGATCCCAAGGTGATGAAGAAGATCCTCTCTGTGGGCATCCCCTCGGTGATCATGATGGCCATCGGCTCGGTGATGAACTTCTGTATGAATCAGGTGTTCCTGGGCTTCGGTCAGACCCCGGCCAATGTGTTTGGCATCTATTTTAAGCTTCAGAGCCTGTTCCTGATGCCTCTGTTCGGCATCAACAATGCGGCTATTTCCATCATTGCCTATAACTACGGCGCCCGGCTGCCTCGTCGGATCACCGGCACGTTAAAGCGCAGCTTAAGCTCCGCCCTGGTGATCATGCTGATTGGCTTTGGCGTTTTCCAGATCTTCCCGGCAGCTCTGATGGGTATGTTTGCCTCCTCCGGAACAGACAACGAAATGATCAAAATGGGCGTTTCTGCAATGCGGATCGTCAGCATCCACTTCCCCTTGGCGGCAATCGGTATTGCGCTCAGTGCCAGCTTCCAGTCTTTGGGCGTGGGCATTTATTCCACGATCACTTCTGTTTGCCGTCAGCTGCTGGCACTGGTGCCGGTGGCATGGCTGTTGAGCCTGACCGGCGATGTCCACCTGGTATGGTGGAGCTTCCCTGTGGCGGAGGTGGTCAGTGTGATTGTGACACTGATCCTTTACAGCCGTATTTACAAGAATAAGATCAAGCCCTTGTTCTCAGAGCAAGCATAACGAAAAGGAGCGAAGGGATGAGACTTAAAGAAAAAAACACCGGCATCACCGTTGCCCATATCCGAACCTGGGCGCTGGTAGCCCTGACCGTCGGTCTGGTGGGATACTGCGTGGTGCTGCGGGGCATTTTAGGCATTAACGAAGACACCACCGGAGCTGCAATCAAGTCGGTGTTTTCCGGTGAGCAGTCCAAAAACCTGGTGGTGGCGGCGCTGATTGCCCAGGGTGTGTATGCCTGCGCCGTTCCCCTGTTCGCACTGCTTTTGGTAGAAGGCTCTGTCCACACAAGGGGATTTTCCAAGTACCTGATCCGCACCCTGGCGGTGGCGCTGGTGGCGGAAATACCCTTTGACCTGGCAACCCGGGGTGTTTGGCTGGATACCACTACTTTGAATCCTGCCTTCGGCAGCCTGTTTGCGCTGGTGATGCTGATGTTCTTTTTGCGTTACCGGGACAATTCCGTTGGCAGTATCATTTTGCGGGTGATCATTACCGGCGCGGTACTTTGCTGGTCTGTGATTATGCACGTGGAGGAAGGTCCTTGTATCGTGCTGATCACATCGGTGCTTTGGAATTTCCGGGAAAAGCCGGGACTGCGGCTGGCTTTTGGCATACTGGCAGGCCTTGTGTGCTGTTACTTCAATATGTTCTATATTGCAACGCCGCTGGCCATGCTGCTGGTCCATTTTTACAATGGAGAAAAGGGCTCGGATTTCGGTTGGAGCCGACTGGTGGCATACCCTGCAATTTTAGCGCTTTTGACCGTTGCATGCGCTATTGCGTTTTAAAGGCGTCCGTGTTAGAATAATAAAAATCCCCCCTATAGGAGGACCTGTATGAATAAGAAGAATCAAAAGGGAAAAAAGAAGAATTTTTGGAAAATTCTTTCTGAAAACAGAGGCCTGACTGCCGTGATCGCCGCTTTGGCGGTGGCGCTGGTGGTAGGCATTGTGGTGTTGGTATCTATGAATACCGGCAAGAATAAGCCCCCTAAGGCTCCCAGCATCAGTGTTGGCGAGGACTTTTACCATGTGGCGCCGGAAGGTCAGGATATTAAAAATGCCATCACTCTGAAAAATGCCACCAATGCCAAGGAGATCATCCGAAAGGAAGGCGCATTCTCCTCCGGCGAAGATCTTCTGCCCCATGAGAAGGGCTGGTGCATTTTTGACGAGGACGGCTGGGTGCGCAGATACCGGGATGAAAACGGCGAGATTCACGATCTGCCCAAAGAGGAATGGTTTGAGGACATTATGAACGGCGGCGATCCTCTGCAGATTATCGGCGGCCTGGAGATGCATTTTGTGCTTTACAAAAACGGCGAGAATGCGGAGAGCTGCTATCAGTACTATGTGCTGACAGATAAGTCCGATATGGAGTTCCTGCTTAGCGCGTTAAACCGCTGCGGCTATCAGAATGTGAAGCAGGAGTCCAATCTGGTGGCGTCAGTGGAGCTGGATCAAAAGCAGATCATTGAGGAGATGCAGCTTTACCAGGCGGAAGAGGAAACCGTGACCCCGGATATTTCTGTGGAAAAATATGTAATGTACCTGCAGGAGCGCTACGGCATGAAGTAAATAAGAAACCCCCGAGCTGTTGCTCGGGGGTTTTTGTTTTTATTTGCCCTGCTCCAGAGCTAGGGTGACGGTGGTGGTGTCGCAGACATCACTGGGACCCCAGTACTGGATGGCGCCGGGGTAGACATAGCAGGTATCCTGCGCCCACTGCTCCCGGACGGAAGCGAAATAGCCAAAGGGCTTGCCGTCCAGCTCCACCAGAGCCTTGCGGATAACAGGCTTGTCAGCACCGTGGCGGCGCTCAATGTTCATCATCTTGGTAATGGGCATACCGCCTGCCACCCACTCTTCGGCGGGGTTAGACAGGTTGGAGACCTTGCTCAGGTAGCCGGTGTAGCCGTACTGGATCAGCATAAAGGCGTTGTAGCCCAGGCTGTAGCAGTAGTCGGCATCGAAGTTGGAGGGGAAAGCGCAACGGCCCTCGTAGCCCAGGAAATGATGCAGGGGAGAGAACTTACCGGAGTAGGTACCGGCAGCCTTGCGGGCAGCCAGGTTGTCCTTTACCAGAGCGGAGAACAGCTTTTCGGACTCGATCAGGGAAACCTGCACGTTGCCGTGGGGATCCCGCTCCAGGAACAGCTGCTGCTGAATGCTTTCGGGCAGAATGGCAAATACTGCCATGGATTCGGCAGTCAGGCCGTTTTCAATGAAGGCGTATTTTTCCTTCCAGGTGGGAAGGGCATTGAAGGCATCAGCCTTGGCACCGGCCAGCAGCTCGTTGATTTCTGCGATCAGCACAGAGAATTCGGGGACGAATTCCACGATGCCCTCAGGGATGATGGCAACGCCGAAGTTCCAGCCCTTGGCGGCACGGCCGGCTACGGAGTCAGCGATGTAGTCGGCGATCTGCGCCAGGGACATCTTCTTGGCGGCAACCTCTTCGCCGATGAGGCAGATGTTGGGATGGGTCTGCAGAGCGGTCTCCAGTGCCACGTGGGAAGCGGAACGGCCCATGACCTTCACAAAGTGCCAGTACTTCTTGGCGGAGTTGGCGTCGCGCTCAATGTTGCCCACGATCTCGGAGTAGGTCTTGGTGGCGGTGTCAAAGCCGAAGGAACACTCGATGTCCTCGTTCTTCAGGTCGCCGTCGATGGTCTTGGGGCAGCCGATGACCTGGATGCCGGCATTCTCTGCGGCAAAGTACTCGGCCAGCACGGCGGCGTTGGTGTTGGAGTCGTCGCCGCCGATGATCACCAGGGCGTTGATGCCGTGCTTCTTGCAGTTTTCGGCCACGATGGCGAACTGCTCCCGGGTCTCCAGCTTGGTACGGCCGGAGCCGATGATATCAAAACCGCCGGTGTTGCGGTAGGCGTTGATGTACTCGTCGTCGAAGATGACGTAGTCGTCGTCGATCAGACCGCTGGGGCCGCCCTTGAAACCGTAGAGGACATTATTTTTGTCGGTGGCTTTCAGGGCGTCGTACAGACCGCAAATAACATTGTGACCGCCGGGCGCCTGACCGCCGGACAGGATCACGCCAACCACCTGACGCTTTGCAGGGGCGGTGTTGCGACCTTTCTGGAAAGTGATCTCATTCTTACCGTAGGTGTTGGGGAACAGAGCCTGGATCTTCTCCTGGTCGGCTACGCTCTGGGTAGCCTCGCCGTTCTTAACACAGATCTCCGCGATGCCGTTGCGCAGCATACCGGGGAGCTTGGGCTGGTACTGGTAACGAGCCAGCTGCATGGGGGAAAGTTTCATAAAACAACACTCCTTGGGTGCAAATTTTCATTCCAAATGATTATACACCTTTTTAGGGGAAAGGTAAATAGATAATTGGGATTTTTCTCATAAAAAACATACCGTTGGTTATTGAAAAGCGGAAAATTTGTGCTATAATGTATTCGTAAAAAATCGGGCTCTGCCCGTGAAATGAGAAAGGAAGAACATTATGGCTCTTGTAACTACTACCGAAATGTTCAAGAAGGCTTACGACGGCGGTTACGCAGTCGGCGCTTTCAATGTTAACAACATGGAAATCGTTCAGGGTATCACCGAGGCTTGCCGTGAGGAAAATGCTCCCGTGATCCTGCAGGTTTCCAAGGGTGCCCGTCAGTACGCCAACCCCACTTACCTGGTTAAGCTGGTGGAGGCTGCTGTCATCGAGTGCCCCAATATCCCCATCGCTCTGCACCTGGACCACGGTGACTCCTTCGAGACCTGTAAGTCCTGCATCGACGGCGGCTTTACCTCCGTTATGATCGACGCTTCCTCCAAGAGTTTCGAGGAGAATATCGCCATCACCAAGCAGGTCGTTGAGTACGCTCACGATCACGGCGTTGTGGTCGAGGCTGAGCTGGGCTCCCTGGCCGGCATCGAGGATGAGGTCAACGTGTCCGCTGAGGCTGCATCCTACACCCGTCCCGAGGAAGTGGAAGAGTTCGTGACCCGTACCGGTTGTGACTCCCTGGCAATCGCCATCGGCACTTCCCACGGCGCTTACAAGTTCACCCCCGAGCAGTGCACTGTCAATGAGCAGGGCATTCTGGTTCCCCCCGCTCTGCGTTTCGACGTTCTGGAAGAGGTTACCAAGCGCCTGCCCGGTTTCCCCATCGTTCTCCACGGCCCTTCTTCTGTTCCCCAGGAATATGTAGCAATGGTCAATGCCAACGGCGGCAAGATGCCCAACGCAATCGGTGTACCCGAGGAGCAGCTGCGTAAGGCTGCAGCATTGAGCGTATGTAAGATCAACATCGACTCCGATCTGCGTCTGGCACTGACCGGCACTGTTCGTAAGTACTTCAACGAGCATCCCGATCACTTCGACCCCCGTCAGTACCTGAAGCCCGCTCGCGCAAACATTAAGGAGATCGTCCGCCACAAGCTGGTGAACGTTCTGGGCTGCGCCGGCAAGGCCTAATTTGCGTAATAAAAAGACCACCCAAGAGGGTGGTCTTTTTTAATAGACAGTATTGATTGTCCTTGCCAGCATTGCGCAACAACGCGGCAATACCCGCTGAACAACGGTTGTCGCCCCGAGCGTAGCCGAGGGGCCTCGCGGAACAATGGCAGCCCGGAGGTTTTCTGAGATTCCTCGATTCGCTGCGCTCCCTCGGAATGACACGAAAATGTAACGTTACCGAGCTCCACCCAAAGGTGTTACGATAACAGCTGCACCTTGCACGTATTGTCAGCGGCAACTTGCCGCCTGCGCTCCCTCGGAATGACACGGATATGCGGTTAGTGCCAGGAGGTAATTGTAAAAAATTTCGTTCTGTGTTATAATAAAGCTATCTTCTGAAAGGGGGAAAAGCTGTGAAAAAGAACCCGAAATTTTGGATCGCCTTAGTGATCTTCAGCCTGGTTGGCCAGATCGCCTGGGTGATGGAGAATATGTATTTTAATGTGTTCATCTATAAGATGTTCCACGCCGGCCCGGAGGCGATCTCCAATATGGTCATGGCTTCTGCCATTGCCGCAACGGTGACTACTTTGCTCATCGGCGCGCTCAGCGACAAGGTAGGTAAGCGCAAGCTCTTTATCTGCGGCGGCTATATCCTTTGGGGTCTGTCTATTCTGAGCTTTTCTCTCATCCGCACGGATGTGATCAGCCGGTTTGTTCCGGTGGCACAGGCAGCATCTGTGGGTATTAGTTTAGTGATCGTTATGGACTGCGTAATGACCTTTTTCGGATCCTCCGCCAACGACGCGGCATTCAATGCATGGCTCACCGATTCCACCGACGAGACCAACCGAGGCGCAGCCGAGGGCATCAACGCCATGATGCCCCTGATGGCCATTTTGGTGGTGTTCGGCGGTTTCATGAGCCTGGACCAGGACCTGCCCCAAACCTGGACAGTGATCTTCTCCGTCATCGGCGGCGTGGTGCTGCTTTTGGGCGTGTTGGGATTCTTTTTGATTCAGGAACCTAAGGTGGACAACACCGGCAACGAAAACTACTTTAAGAACATTTTCTACGGTTTCCGTCCCAAGGTGATCCGGGAAAACCCCTCTTTGTACCTGGCGCTGCTTGCCTACGCGGTGTTCGGTATTTCCATCCAGATCTTTATGCCCTACCTGATCCTCTACTATGAGGTCAGTCTGGGTATGGAAAACTATGTGCTTTTGTTTGCCCCGGCGATTATTTTGGCGGCGGCGCTTACTGCCGTTTACGGCAGAGTGTATGACCGCAAGGGCTTCAAGGCTTCCGCGATGCCGGTGATCGCCCTTTTGATGGCAGGCTATGTGGTGCTGTATTTCTTCCGGGCTACGGTACCGGTGTTCATCGGCTCGCTGATGATGATGTGCGGTTATCTTGCCGGCATGGCGGTGTTCGGCGCCATTCTCCGGGATAAGACCCCCGCAGGTAAGGCCGGTATGTTTCAGGGTCAACGGATCGTGGGTCAGGTGCTGATCCCCGGCGTCATTGGCCCGGCAGTCGGCAAAGCGGTGCTGAGAAATGCCCAGACCATTGTGAACACTGACGGCACAACCTCTTTTATTCCCAATGAAAATATTTTCCTGGCAGCGCTGGTGGCAGCGGTTGCCATTTGGATCGCATTTTTGCCTTTGTTCCGTATGCTGAAAAAGGAGAACTGATATGGAAGATTTGGTGACACAAAGGGGAGAAAAGCTGCCCCCAATTCCCTGGGATGTGTATCCCAGACCCCGGATGCGTCGAGAAAGTTATGTTAACTTAAATGGCAAATGGGATTTCTTCAGCAAGGGCTTTTTTAGCAAGATCACTGTGCCGTTCTGCCCAGAATCCCGTCTTTCCGGGGTAAACCGGCATTTCGAGGAGGGAGACCCTCTGGTTTACGGACGGAAGTTCACCATTCCGCAGGGCTTTCACCGGGGCAGAGTGCTGCTCCATATTGGTGCGGCAGATCAAACGTTGATATGTTATGTAAACGGACAAGAGGTGGGCTCGCATTTCGGCGGCTACACCCCTATGACCTTTGACATTACCCACGCTCTCCGGGAGGGAAACAACGGCCTGAAGATCGTGGCAAATGATGACCTGCGGGATAAGGCGTTCCCCTACGGCAAGCAGGTGCGCCGCCGGGGCGGTATGTGGTATACTCCGGTGTCCGGTATCTGGCAGACCGTGTGGCTGGAGAGCGTACCGGAGCAATACATTGAGGATGTACAGGTGGAAAACCGGGGCTACGGTGTGGAAATCACCGTGACACCGCCCCAACCCGGCAAGGTAGTGATCCCGGCATTGGGCGAATTCCCCCTCACCGACGGCAAGGTGACCGTTACCCCGGAAAACCCGCATCTGTGGAGTCCGGAAGACCCCTATCTTTATGATTTTTCCGTGGTCACTGATACCGACAAGGTGGATAGCTATTTTGCCGTTCGCAGCATCGAGAGCAAGGTGGTGGACGGCGTTCCCCGCTTGCTGCTTAACGGCCAGCCTTATTTTTTCCACGGCCTGCTGGATCAGGGCTACTGGCCTGACGGCATCTATACCCCTGCCGATCCCGGGTGCTATGCAGACGATATTCTGGCAATGAAACGCCTGGGCTTTAACACTCTGCGAAAGCACATCAAGGTGGAGCCCCAGGAATTCTACTACCAGTGTGATAAATTGGGTATGCTGGTGTTCCAGGATATGGTCAATAACGGCCGTTACAGCTTCTTCCGGGATACTTTGTTGCCCACCGTAGGTCTGCAAAAGCTCCCCGATTGCTGGCGCAATACCAACCAAAAGAACCGGGATATGTTCCTGCATACCGCCCGGGAGACGGTGGAGCTGCTGAAGAGCCATCCCTGTATTGTCTACTGGACGGTGTTCAATGAGGGTTGGGGTCAGTTTACCGCAGACCGGGTGTACCCTGTGGTGCGTGATTGGGATGCGACCCGGATCATTGACACCACCTCCGGCTGGTTCCGCAGGGAAAAGACGGATGTGGAGAGTTTCCACATTTACTTTAATTTCTGGCACCGGCTGAAGATGCACAAGACCCGGCCTGTGATCGTTTCCGAGTTTGGCGGTTTTGCTTTGCCGGTAAAGGGTCACCTCTTTCATCCGGATAAGTCCTTCGGCTACAAAACCTGCAAGGATCTCCGCCACTACCAGGATGCGGTGGAGGAATTGTACCGCACCCGGATTTTACCCGCCATCCCCCAGGGCCTTTGCGGTGCGATCTATACTCAGGTCAGCGATGTGGAGGATGAGATCAACGGTATTTTAACCTATGACCGCAGGATCAATAAAGCGGACGAAAAGCGGATGAACACCCTTTCTGCAGACTTGCAAAAGGCAATAAAAAATTCATAAAAAAGTTCTTGATTTCTTGCGTGGCTGTGGTTATAATTTGACCATAAAAACACAAAGGAGAAAAATTATGGCTTATAAGAGAATTTTGACCATTCAGGACATTTCCTGTGTAGGTCAGTGCTCCCTGACTGTGGCACTGCCCATTATTTCCGCCTGCGGCGTGGAGGCTTGTGTGCTGCCCTCTGCAGTGCTTTCTACCCACACCTGCGGTTTTACCGGCTTTACTGTGCGGGATCTTAGCGGCGATATGCCTGCCATCCGGGAGCATTGGGTGAAGGAGGGTGTCAAGTTCTCCGCTATCTACACCGGTTACCTGGGCAGCAGCGAGCAGATCGACTATGTCACCGACATCTTCAACACCACCGGCACCCCCGACTGTGTAAAGATCGTGGATCCTGCTATGGCAGATAACGGGGTGCTGTATCCCGCCTTTGATATGGCGTATGTGGAGGCCATGAAGCGGCTGTGCGCACAGGCGGATTATCTGGTGCCCAATATCACCGAGGCTTGTTTCCTCACCGGCGCTGAGTATAAGACCGAGTATGATCGGGCCTACATCGACGACCTGCTGGCAAAGCTTACCGCATTGGGCAGCA
The DNA here is from genome assembly GCA_045594845.1 of Faecousia sp. Lineage (GTDB taxonomy): Bacteria > Bacillota > Clostridia > Oscillospirales > Oscillospiraceae > Faecousia. The sequence goes on from JAZNZH010000017.1 coordinate 40,000, forward strand.
AGAATGTGATCCTCACCGGCGTCTCTTACCGTCAGGGTAAGACCGGCGTAGTGGTGCTGGAAAACGGCGAGTATCAGTACTACGAACACGAAAAGCTCCCCAATTCCTGCCACGGCACCGGCGATATCTACGCTTCTGCCTTTGTGGGCGCACTGATGCGTGGCAAGAGCGCATATGATGCCGCCAAGATTGCTGCAGATTATGCAGTGGCCTGCATTCGGGATACTGCCAACTATGCTGATCACTGGTACGGCGCAGCCTTCGAGCCCTCCATCCCCCAGCTGATCGCAGCTCTGAACTAATAAAAAAGACCGCCTGAGGGCGGTCTTTTTAGTTGCGGTACTGTGCGTGTATAACCACCGGCGGCACGCCGGGGTATATTCTGCCAGCGGTGCGTTCTACCGTTACCGAGCGATACCCAAAGGCGTAACGATGATTGCCGTGTTGTGCACGTATTGCCACCGGCGGCACGCCGGGCACCTTTTTCGACAAAAGGGCATAGAATGCAACGGGGGGTGATCAAATGGGATCTTATAACTGCTGTTGCAAAAGAAGTTGCGGGCTGATTGCAGTGGTAGTCAGCGCCATCGTGGGCGTAGTGGCAGCATTTCTGCAGATTTCCGGTACAATTACCGTAACGCCTGTATTTCTGTGGGCGGCTGCCGGTGTGGCGGTGGTGTATCTTGGGGTGCTGGTGGCATCCGCAGCAAGAGGGGAGTGCAGAGGCTGTCTGTGTCCTTCCCTGAATGCGGTGCTGGCAGGCATTCTGGGCACCGTGCTGTTTAGCTTGGTACTGCTGGCGGTAGGGATCGTTGCGACCAGTGTCCTCAGCGCAGTGCTGGTGGGTCTGGTGGTAGCGGCGCTGGCGCTGGCGCTGACCGGGTCTGCCTGCCTGGTCAGATGCCTTTCCGGCTGCGAGGAGTAAAGAAAGAGCGGCACCCAATTGGGTGCCGCTGATCCATATAAGTCAAGTCGAAGTTGCCGACTTGACAAGAAATCAGTTTGCAAATATAATAATCCTATACAAAATGCTAATGGAGGGATTACCTGTGGCAAAAGATTTGAAGCAATCCTGGAAAGAGACCGGCGTAGGCCTGGGCCATGCGTTCCGCGATCTGGGTAAGACACTGATCAAGACCGGAGCCGGCGCGGTGAAGAAGCTGGACAACTGGGCAAATCGCGAGGAGAACCAGCAGGAGCAGGCGGAGCAGACTCCCGAAACTCCGGAAGAAAAATAAATTATAAAAGCGGCATCGAAAGATGCCGCTTTTTCTTTATGATAGAATGCTGCTGCGATGAATGTGACTATATGCGATGCTGTCTTGATACACACAATCCGGCGCAATGTTTGCAATGTAAGGATAAGAGTTGTCCGCGTTGTGTATAGCTGGGTTCGAGATCATCGTCTGCCTCAAAAAGAAAAGACTACCCAATTGGGTGGTGCCAGGTCGATACATCTAATATAGGACTCGACTTTGCATTTTTGCCCGCTGGGCAAAAATAAAGGTAGCCACCAGTGTTTGCACTGGTGGCAGGAACTGTCCACCGGACAGTTCCATGTAAATGGGTTCGAGTCCGATATCTAAATACCGTACCAAACAAAAAAGACCATCCAAATGGATGGTCTTTTTGTTTGGTGGACGATATAGGACTCGAACCTATGACCTTCCGCACGTCAAGCGGATGCTCTAGCCAGCTGAGCTAATCGTCCAAAGCACGACTGATTATATCCCACTGCATAGGGTTTGTCAACCCTTTTTCGCAAAAAAATGCAAAAACAAGATGGCAAAACACCGCTTGGTCAAGTGTTTGCGCCGTTTATAATGAGAGGGGGTGCATTTTCCGGGTGGATGTGTTAGGATATAGACAGAGGAAAAGGAAAGGGGGATCTTATGGAAAATATTATTGAGATCCGCAATCTATATAAAAGCTACGGCGATGTCAAAGCGGTGCAGGATGTGTCCTTTCGGGTCAGGGAGGGAGAACTGTTTGCCTTTTTGGGTGTCAACGGCGCAGGCAAATCCACTACTATCAACATTCTCTGCGGTCAGCTTCGCAAGAACAGCGGTGAGGTTTACATCGGAGGACTGGAGTTAGATAAGCACCTGGATGATGCCAAGCGGCAGCTGGGTGTGGTGTTCCAGAATTCTGTGCTGGATAACGCCCTGTCCGTCCGGGAGAATCTTCGCAGCCGGGCTGCTCTTTACGGCATCACCGGCAAGGCCTTTGAAATGCGCTTGCAGGAGCTGGCGGAGCTTCTGTCCTTTACCGATCTGCTCAAGCGCCCTGTGGGCAAGCTTTCCGGCGGTCAGCACCGGCGGATCGATGTGGCCCGGGCATTACTCCACAAGCCCCGGATCCTTGTGCTGGATGAACCCACCACCGGACTGGATCCTCAGACCCGGAAAATGCTGTGGGATGTGATCCAGGATCTGCGCCGCACGAAGAATATGACCGTTTTCCTCACCACTCACTATATGGAAGAGGCCGCGGAGGCGGACTATATTGTGGTGCTGGATCACGGCAAAATTGCCGCGGAAGGTACGCCCCTGGCACTGAAGAACACCTACACCTCCGACTATATCACCCTCTACGGTGCAACGGAGGAACAGGTACAGGCACTCAATTTGCCTTATGCCCCTATCCGGGATGCCTACCGGATCACCATCGGCAATCCGGCGGTGGCCACCCGGCTGATTGGAGAGAATCCGGAGCTGTTTCGGGATTACGAGATCACAAAAGGTAAAATGGACGATGTATTTCTCGCCATTACCGGCAGAGATTTAACGGGAGGTGACCGGCAATGACAGAGGTTTTGGCGCTGATCCGCCGCAATACAAAGCTGTTTTTCAAGGATAAGGGCATGCTGTTTACAGCCATGATCACTCCTTGCATTTTGCTGGTGCTGTACGCTACCTTTTTGGGGAATATCTATCGGGATACATTTACACAGAACCTGCCGGAGTTTGTGAAGCTTTCCGACGGACTGCTGGACGGCCTGGTAGGCGGTCAGCTGATCTCTTCGCTTTTAGCGGTGTCGTGCATTACTGTGGCATTCTGCTCCAATATTTTAATGGTGCAGGATAAGGCCAACGGCAGCATCAAGGATCTGCGGATCACTCCGGTAAAGACTTCTGCGCTGTCCATCGGTTACTTTGTAGCATCCCTGCTTTCCACTTTGCTGGTATGTCTGGTGGCGGCAGCGGTATGTCTGGGCTATGTGGCGGTGGTAGGCTGGTATATGTCGGCAGCGGATGTAGCATATCTGCTTTTGGATGTGTTGGTACTGTCGCTGTTCGGCACGGCCCTTTCTTCCGTGATACACTTTTTCCTGTCTACCCAGGGACAGATCGCGGCGGTAGGCTCTATCGTTAGCGCAGGCTACGGCTTTATCTGCGGCGCGTACATGCCTATCGCTACTTTTGGCGAGGGTTTGCAAAAAGTGGTTTCTTTCCTGCCCGGTACTTACGGTACGGCGTTGGTGCGCAACCATGCTATGCGGGGCGCATTTCAGCAGATGCTGGATGACGGCGCACCGGCGGAACTGGTCAAAGGCATTCAGGAATCCCTGGATTTTTACCCGGAGCTAATGGGCGAAACTGTGGAAATCGGTGGAATGTATGCCATTTTAGGCGGCGCGATTGCGGTGCTGATGGCGGTCTTCCTGCTGCAGAATTTGAGTAAGAAAAAAGCGTAAAAAATAAGGACGACCTTCAAAACAGCATTAAAAACCACGGCAAGGCTGACGCCTGCCGTGGTTTTTTAATGCAGTATTGCGGGAAAAGAGCTGATTTGGAGCGTATAAATCCCTATGTGAGGTCGCCCAAGAGGGGGGTCTTACAGCTCGTTTGCCAGGGCTTCGATCTGGGCGATGCTTTCTTCGTTCAACGCGGAGAGGATGCGCACAGTATTCTCGGTGTAGCGCAGATCCTTGCAGCCGTCCAGCATAGACCGCATTACCTTGGTGGCCATGGGCGCCCAGCTGCCGTTTTCCATAAATGCCACGGTGCGGTTTTGGTAGTTCCGCTCTGTCAGGTGGTGGATAAAGGTCTTCATAAAGGGGAAGATGTCGGCGTTATAGGTAGTGGTGGCCAACACCAGCTTGTCGTAGCGGAAGGCGTCTTCCACAGCCTCTGCCATATCGTCCCGGGCCAGGTCGGTGACAGTGACCTTGTGACCCATGGCTTCCAGCTTTTGGGCCAGCAGCTCCACAGCCTTCTTGGTGTTGCCGTAGACGGAGGTGTAGGCGATGACCACGCCCGCTTCCTCAGGCCGGTAGGAGGACCAGATATCGTACAGGTTCAGGTAGTAGCCCAGATTTTCCGTGAGGATCGGACCGTGGAGGGGGCAGATGGTAGCGATGTCCAGGGTGGCGGCCTTTTTCAGCAGGGCCTGTACAGGTGCGCCGTACTTGCCCACGATGCCAATGTAGTAGCGGCGGGCTTCGCAGGCCCAGGCTTCTTCTGCGTCCAATGCGCCGAACTTACCGAAGCCGTCAGCAGAGAAAAGCACCTTATCGCAAGCATCATATGTAACGATGACCTCAGGCCAGTGGACCATAGGCGCGGTGACAAAGGTCAGGGTGTGCTTACCCAGCTCCAGAGTGCTACCCTCGCCGACTACTACCCGACGCTCAGCAAAGTCGGTGCCGAAGAAGTTTTTCATCATGGCAAAGGCTTTCTGGGAGGATACGACGGTGGCGTTGGGATATTTTTCGGCAAAAACCGCAATGTTGGCGGAGTGGTCCGGCTCCATATGCTGTACCACCAGATAGTCCGGAGTGCGGCCGTCCAGGGCCTTTTCCAGATTCTCCAGCCATTCGTTACCAAAACGGGCATCCACCGTATCCATCACGGCGATTTTCTCGTCCATAATCACATAGGAGTTGTATGCCATACCCTCAGGTACGACATACTGACCCTCAAAAAGGTCCACTTGGCGATCGTTGACGCCTACATATAAAATGTCGTTGGTGATCTTCATAATTTCTCTCCTAAATAAGAATTTCGCCCTCTATTATACACGAAAAATCTTCTTTTTACAATAGCCCAAAAGGCGGTTGACAAACAGAAAAATCAGGGGCATAATGGAAACCGAAAGAAAGGAGGGGGACGTATGCAAAAGCTCCACCGCGGCTATGCCGTCAGCAGTTTTATTAAGAAAAATACGGTGATGCTCATTGCGGCGGTTGCGGCGCTGGTTACCTGCTTTATCGTACCCCCGGACAAGGCCTACCTGGACTATTTTGATGTTAAGACACTGACTTGCCTGTTCTGCGTGCTGGCGGTGGTGTGCGCCCTGAAGAACATCCGGTTCTTCTACATGCTGGCAAAGAAGATCGTCCGGGTCTTCCGGAACGCCCGACTTTCCGTGCTGGCGCTGGTGTATATCACCTTTATCGGCTCTATGCTCATCGCCAATGATATGGCGCTGCTGACTTTTCTGCCCTTGGGTATGTACGTGCTTTCCTCCACCGGCAAGAATAAGTACATGGCCTTTACCTTTATTATGCAGAATATTGCCGCAAACCTGGGCGGTATGCTGACCCCCTTCGGCAATCCCCAGAACCTGTACCTGTATACCAAATTCAAGATCCCTAATTTGGAGTTTATGGCCATTATGACGCCGCCCTTTATCCTCTCGGTGGCGCTGATCACCCTGTGCTGTATTATTTTCGTAAAGCCGGAACCTTTGGAGGTGGCGGACGAAAAGATCGTAATGCCCAAGGGAAAAACGGCTGCATATCTGCTGCTGTTTGCGTTGGCAATTGCCATTGTGTTCCGGGGGATCCCCTATTGGATCGGTCTGATCGTGATCCCGGCGGCGCTGGTGTTTCTGGACCGCAAGGCCCTGAAAATGGTGGATTATCCGCTGCTTTTGACCTTTGTGTTTTTCTTCGTCTTCTCCGGGAATATGGCCCGGGTGGAGGCGGTGCGGAGGATATTCTCCTATCTGCTGAATAAAAGCACCCTGCTGTTCAGCGTAGCATCCTGCCAGGTGATCAGCAATGTGCCCTCGGCCATTTTATTGTCCCAGTTTACCGACAACTATCGGGAGCTGCTGCTGGGCGTGAATATCGGCGGCGTAGGCACCCTGATTGCGTCTTTGGCGAGCCTCATTACTTTCCGGGAGTACACTAAGCAGAATAAGGGCAAGACACGGTACTATATTGCCCTGTTCACCGCATTCAATTTTGCATTTCTGATTGTTTTGGCAGGTTTTATGCTTCTGTTTGGAGGTTAATATAAAATTTGCTTTGAAGATTACCCCCGGGATTACAGAAAAAGACAAGAAAATGACCACCCGGCAGCTGCTGCAGACAGTGTCCTGCCCTGCGGTGGTCTATACCCACGGTGTCACCGAGTATACGCACAAAGCATGGATGGAAAACTGTTCCAATAAAAAACGCCCCCTCTTATGAGGGGGCGTTTTTGCGTGGATTGACGCGATTATTCCGCGATCTTCAGTTCCAGGTAAGTAATGATGCCGTTGGGGTTGCCGCTGATATGAACGGTCTGGGTGTCTGCCTTGGGGGCATCCAAAGTCAGGCTGTAGGCTGCAATGGTGTAAGCCAGGGTGGTGGGGTCGCTCAGCAGCAGGTAGGAGTCCATACCGAAATCTGCGCCGTAGCAGGGGGTATCGTTCAGGGAGACCTTCAGCTCGTTGGGGCAGGTGTGGTTAATGCCCACAAACAGCTTTACTCTGGTGTTGGGAGCAATGGTGCCGGTGGGAATAGGGAAGGAAATGCCGTCGCCGATCTTGGCGTACAGCTTTTCCGTCTGCACAATACGGCGGATGCCGCCCTGGCAGCACTTTTCGTCGGTGATCACTTTCCAATTTAACATAGCAAAGAGCCTCCTAAAATTTGTTCTACAAAAATCATACCACATTCCATGTAAAAAGCAAGAACAAAAGTCCCCCTTTTATAAAAAGGGGGACTTTTGTTACATATCTACGTCCTGCAGGTCTTCTTCACTGATGACGCGCAGATCTTTTTTGTTCATCATATCGTAGATACAAGGCACCACGAACAGGGTCATAATCGTTGCGTAAGTCAGACCGCCGATACATACCACCGCGATGGGACGCATCAATGCGTTGCCTGCATCCCGGCTCAGCGCCACCACCAGCATACCCAGGACAGTGGTCACGGTAGTCATCAGGATGGGACGCATACGGGTTACGCCTGCCTCCACAATGGCCTGAGTCCGTTCCACACCATCGGCACGAAGCTGGTTGATATAGTCCACCAGCACGATGCCGTTGTTGACGATGATGCCGGTGAGCATAATAAAGCCGATCAGGGAGATGATGCTCATTTCCATATTGCAGATCAGCAAGGCGATAAAGCCGCCGGTAAAGGCCAGAGGAATGGTAAACATCACAATGAAGGGGGATTTCAGGGACTGGAACTGGGCCACCATTACCAGGTATACCAACAGCACGCCCAGCAGGAGCATCAGGCCCAGCTGGCCCATGGCTTCCATAATGGCTTCGTTTTCACCGGCGAACTCATAGGTCACACCGTCCGCAAATTCCCCGGCGGTCATAGCCGTCTCGGCACGGGAGGTGGCCAGCGTTACGTTGGCGGTCTCCTCTAAGGTGGCGGAGACGGTGACATACCGTTTCTGGTCGATACGGGAGATGGAGGTCATGCCCACAGTCTCTTCCACAGTGGCCACATCCCCCAGCCGCATGGTGGAGGTCTCTCCGGTAGGAGAGGTGACAGAGAAGCTAAAGTCCAGCAGGGTCTCCGGAGTCAGCTTAGATGCTTCAGGCTTCTTCACAGTCACCTCGGTGGAGGTGCCGTCCAGCTGCAATGTGGTGACGGAGCTTTCCGTTTGCAGCGCAGCAGCCAGTTCCATATAGATCTGGGCCACAGTCATACCCTTTTTCATTGCCGCATCCCGGTCGATGTGGATGTGCAGCGCAGGGGCAGTGTTCTCAAGGCCGTCGGAGACCTCTTTCACACCGGGAACAGTGGCCAAAATCTTAGCTGCTTCTAATGCGCTGTCCTGAAGGGTTTTTGTGTCGTTGCCATAGATCCGCATACTGATACCGGAACCGGTGAGCATACCCATATCCATCAGTTCTGCGGTGGCGGAAACCTGGCAGGGCAGGTCGGCGCACATTTTTTCGATCTTCTTTGCCACCGCGGCACCGGAGGCCTTTTCGTCGGCAAGATTCACATACACGGTTACGTTGTAAGCGCCGGTATCACCCAAGGAGTTCAGACTCAGACCGCCACCCATGGTAGCGCCTACGGTGGCAATGCCGTCCATTTCCCCGATGCGGCTTAAGATCTCGTCGGACACCTCTACAGCGCTTTCCATTGTGGCATCCTCCGGCATAGTGACATTGACTGTGATGCTGGGCATATCCGTGCTGGGCATAAAGATAAAGCCCTTGGACAGTGTCCAAATGGCAGTGCCGGCCAAAAGCACGATAGCGGTTACCAGTACGATAACCTTGCGCCGCAGCGCCCAGCGGACAGCCTTCTCGTAACCCCGCAGGAGCCGATCCAGCAAAGGAGTCTTGATATTCTTTTCCTTACGGAGCATACCGGAAGCCATTGCCGGCACCAGGGTCAGGGACACGATCAGGCTGGCCACCAGAGAGTAGGTCATAGTCAGTGCCAGATCTACAAACAGCTGACGGGTCAGGCCGGTAACAAATACGATGGGCAGGAACACGCACACCGTAGTCAGGGTGGATGCCGCCACCGCGCCTGCCACCTGCTTTGCGCCGCTGATAGCGGCCTGAATCACAGTTGCGCCTTTGGCCCGGAGGCGGTAGATGTTTTCAATGACCACCACGGAGTTATCCACCAGCATACCCACTGCCACCGCAAGGCCGGACAGGGACATCATATTGATAGTGACGCCGGAAAAATACATCAGCACCACCGCGAAGATCACGCTGATAGGAATAGAGCAAAGGGTGATAAAGGTGGGTCGCAGGTCTTTCAGGAACAAAAGCAGGATCAGGATAGCGAATACCGCGCCCCAGATTAGACTGCCTAAGATCTGCTCCACGATCATATAAATATAGTCGCCCTGGTTCATCAGGGAGACGAACCGCAGGTTGGGATCTTCTGTTTCCAGTTCCTCGAACCGGTCTAAAATGTTGTCGGTGACCTGGGCGGTGGCGTAGGTACTCTGCTTTTCGAAGGTGAGCATCACGCTGTCCAGGCCGTCCAGCTTGGCGTAGGTGGTGGCCCGGTTATCGGTAAGCACCACAGCGGCTACATCCTTCAGCCGGATGGGCGCTACGCCCTCCAGCCCCATATCGAACAGCAGGAGGTTTTCGATCTCTTCCTTGGAAGTCAGCTCCTCGCCCACGGAGACCATATAGCTGACGCCGTCTTTTTCCACCGTGCCGGCAGGCATGGCGAAATTCTGGGCGGTGAGGATGTTTTTGACCATATCCATGGTGAGAATCTTGGTCAGGTCTGCCTGGCCCAGGGTCTGCTCCCGGGTGGTTTCCAAGGTGTCGATGCCGCTGTCCAGCTGGGTCATAGCGGCAGTGACGGTGGCGCCGTTGACAGCCAGCTGAGTGGCTGCATCGGAAAGACTCAAAAGCCCTTCCATCTTCTTTTCACTCAGGGTCTGCTTGGCATCTTCCAGCGCGGTGATGCCGGCATCCACCTGTGTCAGGCTGTCTTCCAAGGTGGTAATCTGGCTATCCAGTTGGGTGATGTCCATACCTTCCTTGGCAAGCATGGCTTCAAACTCAGCAACCCGGGCCTCAATCTCTTTCAGGGCGGCTTCGGTAATGGCGATCCGGGCAGAAAGCGTCTCCCGGGTGGCGGCATTGGCGGCCAGCAGTGCATCTGCCTGGGCGATATCCGCCAGCAAATCCAAATATTCGGGGGTGACCATCAGCGCATTGATCTCTGCGTCGATATCGGCTTGAGGTTTGCCGCTATCCCGGATAGCCTGGATTTTGGCGTCAAACTCTGTCTGCCGACGGTCAATATCTTCCAGCTGCAACTGCAGTTCCTGCAGCGCGGCAAGTTGCGCCTTGGTGTCGTTCAGGGGCTTTTCCAGTGCCTGCAGGCCGGATTGGATGGCCTTAAGGACAGGTAATGTGGAATTGATCTGGGTCTTGGCATCCCGGAGCTGTTGCAGCTGCCGGTCCACCTCAGTCTCACCCTGGGAAAGCTGCCCGGTGAGGGCGTCCTTGCCGGATTCCAGCTCCAGTTTTCCGGCTTCCATTTGCTTCTGGGCAGCCAGCAGGTCTTCCTTGGTTTTGTTCAGTTCTGCCAGGGCGTCGTCCATTTTACCGTTGATGGCGCCGGCAACCTTTTCGTTGGCGCAGTTGATCAGCTTTTCGTCCAGCAGAATGTTCAGCTGCTGGCGGATGGCGCCGGAAGTGGAGACACGGGCCACGCCGGGGACGCCCTCCAATTTTTGCATCAGGCTGGTATCCAGGTGCTGGGTCAGGGCCACATTGTCCATACCCTCCCGGGATACCGCTGCTACCATAACCGGCAGCATAGAGGGGTTGATCTTCAGCACATAGGGGGCGGCAACCATTTCGTTCCAGCTGCCCTGCAGGGCAGAGACGCGCTGCTGGATATCTACGCCTATGGTGTCTAAATTCACACCCTCCTCAAATTCCAGGATCACCATACTATAGTTTTCCGCGGAGGTGGAGGTGATTTCCTTAATGTGCTCCAGGGTGGCCATATTCTGCTCCAAAGGCTTGGTGACCTCGGCTTCCACCTTCTCCGGGCTGGCGCCGGGATAGGTGGTCATAATGAGCACATAGGGGAAGTCCATATTGGGCAGCAGATCGGGAGTCATTTTGGTATAGGATACGATGCCCAGCACCAAAATGGCAATCACCGCCACAAATACGGTCAATGGCTTTTTTACACTGAATTTCGACATATAAAAACCTACTTTCTCAAAGCGGATACTTTCCTAACCATAAAATAGCATACAATACAGGGCAAAGCAACGCGGTGTTTGTAAATTATTTGTTAAAAAGCATACCCGGAAAATAAAAAAGTAAGACCTGCGAAGGCAGGTCTTACAGGGGATTTTGTTTAATTTTTGCATAGCGCCGGGGGTAGCCGGCGGGAGTGGGAGAAACTTTCTTCAAAACGATCACCGTGTGGGAGGTGCCGTCCACAGGGAAGGTGACCACCTTTTCGGTTTTCAGGCCCAGCTTGCGGATAGCGTTTTGCGCCTCCTGCAGTTCTTCTTCCGTGGCAGTGCCTTTCATTGCCAGCACATAGCCGCCTACCTTTACATAGGGGGCAGTCAGCTCCAGCAGGATGTTTAGCCGGGCAACGGCACGGGAGGTGGCAACATCGTATTGCTCCCGCCGCTGGGCGACAGCCTCTTCCGCTCTGGCGGTAAGGCATTCGGCATCCACACCCAAAGTGGGAAGGATTTCCTCCAGCCAGTGCATCCGCTTACCCAAAGAGTCCAGCAGGGTCAGTTTTACCTCAGGGCAGGCGATTTTTACCGGCACGCCGGGAAAACCTGCGCCGCAGCCCACATCGATCATTTTCTTGCCTCGAAGGTCCAGCAGTGTCAGAAGACTGATGCTGTCCAAAAGGTGCAGCTTTGCCACCTGGGTGGGCTCTGTGATGGCAGTCAGGTTCATAACCTCGTTTTGCCGGATCACCGCCTGACCGAAATCGCAAAGAGTCTTGCACCGGGCATCATCCAAAGAAAGTCCCAGGCCGGGAAGACCGGCTTTCAGGGTCTCATACATACTTATTTGCCCTCCGTGGGTTCTGTGGGCTTGGTGGGGGCGTTGGGCAGGCCGGACAGATCTACCTTGGATTCATCCAGCGGATCGAACTTGCTTTCTTCCTGCTGGTGCATGGGCGTAACCACAGTCTGCAGATGCCAGCTTACCAAAAGATCTGCAGCGTGGATGGATTTCATACCGCCGGCCTCCAGAAGAACGTTGCCGGAAGCATTGTCAGCCCGACGGGCAAAGCTCTTGTTGTACAGATCAACATCGTGCTGCAGCTGGGTGTTTTCCTTGCTGCGGAAGGAGGCCGTGCCGCCGGGGATAGCGTCCAAAGCTTCGTAGCAATACCGATAGGCCATAAAATAACCGGAGTACTGGAAGACAGGGTCGGGGTTGTTGATGCAGGCAAGAATGGAAGCCATTGCGGAGTCCGGTGCATTGGAAATGCAGATCCGCTCACTCATCACCCGGCAAACCGCAAAGGGCAGGCCTACAGTGGGGGTGTTTTTGTTCACCGCGGCTTCACCGGTGAGGGGGAAGAATTGGGTGGTGGTGCCGGTAATGTTATAGATCCAGCTCCAGCCCAGCTTCTTCACAGGCACGGTGTTGCCGGAGAAGACGGAGTAGAATTTATCCTCATTTAGGACTTTAAAGCCGTTGGCGGCATTGAGGGCAACAGAATCGAAATCGGCGATCACATTGCCCTTACTGTCTCTGGGCAGGGTCTTTGCCAGTTCATTGGCGTGCTTTTGATAGTAGACCAGGGCGTTTTGCAGATCGGTGGAGATATAGTCTGCGGTTTCCAGCCGGATGTCATCGCTCAATGCGCCGGAGTACCGATTCAGACCGAATACGCCGGTGGACACCAGATTCAAAGTGCAGATCACAGCCAGGGTCCAGCCCATCCAGCGGACGGGATTCTTTTTCTTCCACAGATAGAAGATCACAGCGGTAATGATACAAAGCGCCGCGATCACCACTAAAATTTGCCAGATGCAAAGGCCGGTGCGGCCGGTCTTCTGGGACAGGAAGGCCACCACCATTCGGGAAACATAGGGGTAAACGATATCAACCAAAAGACTATGGGTGGCGGCAAAGGACTTCAGCGCCCAGGTACAGGCGGCAAAGATCAATGCGACCACATAGCCGATCCAGTATTTCATTTTGGAAACGCCTCCTTACCGTAGGATTTGGGGAAATTGCCGACAGTTCGGCAGGATACACCTTGTAGTATAGCACAAAAATTTCCTCTTGTCTCCCCTTATTTTTAAATTTTCTGAAAATAGTGTATTGGTGCTGCGCCTTGACTTTTGTTTTGCAGGGGGTATAATAACAGTATAGAAAAGGAAAGGAGCGTTTCCAAATGTATTACCGTATGAATGTTGCGGGTCTTGAAAGAGATCTGCCTGTGTGTAAAGTGACCGACGACCTCTACATAGCCGGCTTTGTGATTTTCGGCGATCAGGAACTGACCGTGGCCTGCGCCCGGGAACTGCTGAAGAAGACCCCGGAGTATGATTATATTATTACCGCTGAGGCAAAGGGCATTCCTCTTGCCCACGAAATGGCCCGTCAGAGCGGCGCAAAGAAGTACTTTGTGGCCCGAAAAGTGCCTAAGCTTTATATGAGCGGCGTGTTTGAAGTCACTGTGAAGTCTATCACCACTGCCAAGGAGCAGACCCTGTATCTGGATACCGCTGATGCAGAGCTGATGCGCGGTAAGCGTATTCTCATCGTGGACGATGTGATCTCTACCGGCGGCAGCCTGCAGGCTGTGGAAGCCCTGGTGGAAAAGGCCGGCGGCATCATTGCCGGCAGAATGGCCATTCTGGCCGAGGGCGATGCCCAGGATCGGGAGGATCTGGTTTATCTGGAAAAGCTCCCCCTGCTGAATCCCGACGGCACTGTAAAATAAAGAGAAAACTGCCGCGGCTTTGGCTGCGGCAGTTTACTTTTGCAAAAAACTATGCTATAATGTGAGAAATTATCATCTTCGGAGTTGAAAACCGTGAATTTTGATAACACTTACGTTACCATAGACCTGGATGCCGTACGGGACAATTTCCGTGCTATCCGCCAGAAAGCCGGGGTGCCGGTAATGGCGGTGGTCAAGGCGGATGCCTACGGACACGGCGCCGTGCAGGTGGCTCGGGAACTGGAGTCGCTGTGCGCCTTTTTCGGTGTGTCCTCTATGCAGGAAGCATTGGAACTGCGGCAGGCGGGGCTAAAAATACCCATCCTGGTTCTGGGTCATACGCCTACGTCTGCTTTCCGCACGGCAATTTTGGAGGGCATCCGTCCCGCCATCTTCCGGTATGAGGATGCGGTGGCCCTGAGCCGGGAGGCGAAGAAGCTGGATGCGGTAGCGCCCTTCCATTTTGCGCTGGACACAGGCATGAGCCGGATCGGTTTTCAGGCAGACGAGGAAAATGCAGATATCTGCGCAAAGATCGCGGCGCTCCCCGGTCTGGAAGCAGAGGGTCTTTTTAGCCACTTCGCTACTGCAGACTGTCAGGACCTGACCCAGGCCGAAAATCAGGCAAAGCGGTTTGATGCTTTTGTGGAAATGCTGGCCCAGCGGGGTGTGAATGTGCCTATCCGGCATCTGGACAACTCCGCAGGTCTTATGAATTTTGAAAATCATTATGATATGGTCCGGGCAGGTATCGTGATCTACGGCATGTACCCCAGCGATGAGGTAGATCCCCGTCGGCTTTCTCTGCGGCCCGCTCTTTCCTGGCACAGCCGTATCACCCACGTAAAGACCTTGCCGGCAGGCAGAGGCATTAGCTACGGTGCTTGCTTTGTCACCCAAAAGGAAACGGTGGTAGCCACCGTGCCTGTGGGCTACGCCGACGGCTACAGCCGTAGTCTCAGTAACCGGTTTTATGTATTGATCCGGGGTAAAAAAGCCCCCATTTTAGGCCGGGTCTGTATGGACCAGTTGATGGTGGATGTGACCGACATCCCCGGTGTAGAGCTGAACGATCCTGTCACCCTGATCGGCGCTGACGGAGAAAATGTGATTACAATGGAGCAGATTGCGGCAGTTGCCGGATCGTTTAACTATGAAATGGCCTGCGGCATCAGCCGCCGGGTGCCCCGGTTCTATTACCGCGGCGGGAGAGTGGTCAACCAGGTACATTACCTGCTGGATACATAAGGAAGGTGCAGTATGCTTCGTAAGTATCTCTATGTGTTTTTGATTTCTATGATTCCCATTATCGAGCTCCGGGGCGCGATTCCTGTGGCTCAGGGTATGGGACTCAATACCTATGTGGCGCTGTGGATCTGCGTGCTGGGCAATATGGTGCCGGTGCCGTTTATCTACTTCTTTGCAAGACGGTTTCTTATCTGGGGTTCGGAAAAACGCTTTATCGGCAAGTTCTGCAGATTCTGTATGGCCAAGGGCGAAAAAGCCGGCCAGAAGCTGACCAAAAACGGCCGTGGCGGCCTTTTCCTGGGTCTTCTGTTGTTTGTGGGCATTCCGCTGCCCGGCACCGGCGCCTGGACCGGCACTTTGGGCGCAAGCTTTTTGGATACGGGCTTTAAATCCACTGTTCTTTCCGTGTGCCTGGGCGTGATCCTGGCGGGCATTATTATGACCGTGGTCAGCGCGCTGGGTCTGCATATTTTCGGCTTATAAGGAGTATGGTTATGGATTGCATTTTCTGTAAAATTATCGCCGGGGAAATCCCCTCCACTAAGGTCTATGAGGACGAAACTGTGTATGCCTTCCGGGATATCAATCCCCAGGCGCCCACCCACATTCTGGTGATCCCCAAGGCCCATATCGCATCTGTTAATGAACTGAATGCGGATAACAGCGCCGTGGTGGCCCACATTTTTGAGGTGATCCCCCAGATCGCGGCGGCAGAGGGTCTTACCGGCGGCTACCGGGTGGTCTCTAACTGCGGCCCGGATGCAGGTCAGACTGTGTTCCATCTCCATTTCCATATTCTGGGCGGTCAGGAACTTAGTTTACAAATGGCTTGACAAAGTTCGACAGCTTGCTATAATAGCAATAGATCGCAAAAGTAAATCCATCTTCGGGGAGCCGGATGCATCCGGCTGAGATCAGACTTGGTAGTCTGGACCCGTGAACCTGATACGGTCAGTACCGTCGTAGGAAAAGATGCATATATGGGATACCTTCGTGTCGCATTGCACCTAGACGGGTTTGCAATGCGACATTATATTTTAGGAGGTATATCTATGACCAAGACACACAAAAGCATCCGGGCGCTAACCGAGGGCGCCATCCTCATCGCATTGGCGGAAATCCTCAGTTTTCTGCCGTTGTACAAGCTCCCCTGGGGCGGCAGCATCGATTTTGCCATGCTTCCCATCCTGCTGTTCTGCATCCGCTGGGGCTTCGGGCCGGGTATGATCGCGGCCACTGCCCACGCGCTGCTGCAGACCCTTTTTGAGGGCGGCATCGCCATCGGCTGGCAGAGTATCATCGGCGACTTCTTGCTGGCGTATATGGTGCTGGGCCTTGCCGGCCTGTTTAAGGGTAAATGGTGTGTTGCCACGATCGTTGCCTGCGCTGCCCGATTCTGCGTGCACTATGTGGTAGGCGCCACCATTTGGGCAGAATATATGCCGGAAAGCTTTTTCGGCATGACCATGACCACCCCCTGGTTCTACTCCGCCCTGTATAACGGTGCATATATGCTGCCGGATATGGTGCTGTGCCTGGCGCTGTTCTTCCTGATGGGCAGAACACCCCTGGCAAAATTCCTGAAAGCAGAAGTATAAAAATTGGGCGACCTCACATAGGGATTTACACGGTTTTGAATGCATCTTTTTCCCCACAGAAAATCCATCGTCCTTGAAATACATCCAGTATTTCTTCGTCCTCTGAATATTCCTGTGAGAAAAAATCTTACCTTCAAAACTGCAAAGCACTCCAAAGCGAGAGATTTTTCTGCAAGACAAGATA
>JAZNZH010000018.1:0-12244 GCA_045594845.1 Faecousia sp.
GGCTGCCCAGAACCATTTACTGCGCTTCATACGGATGATATCAATGGTCCACTGGACCTTTGTAATGCCAGTAATCAAAATCACCACGCCGTACACCAGTGTCAAAACCGGGAAAGTGGCAATAAACCAATGGGAATTGAAGGCACAGAAAGCACCTGCCAAAAGCATAAGTAATCCCTTCACAAGGATCTGACTGACTGCCGCTTCCTCCGGCTCTGTGCGGAAATACTTGATGGTTTTGCTGACACCCATGATCATCAGTACAATGCCAAAGGCAATGATGATGCCGGAAGTAAATCCAATGGGATTTACCAGCAGCAAAATGCCGATGATCAATTCCACAAAGCTCATTGCCATACTGCTTAAATTGCGTTTTAACATAATACTTTCTCCTTTATCTTAGCCGCATATGCGGTATATTTGGTTACGCCAAGAATCGTCTCGCCGTCGATCTGCAAGGGTGTGGGCCGGTCAAATTCTACAGTAATCTCCTTGCCTGTATGTACTGCTACCATTTTGGTATGCTTTATGTGCTCGCCCTTGAAGATGCTGGGGAATACACAGAGGGTGCGGAGTCTGCCTGCCCCGTGAAACAGCATTAGCGAAAGCTTGCCGGAAGTTCGGTCCTGCTTTGGTGTGGGGATCATACCGCCGCCGTAGAATCTTCCATGCATGGTCGGCGCGATCCACACCTTGTTGTAAGCATATTCTTCCCCGTCCACGGTTACCTTTGCGTTTCTCGGTGCAAAGTGGAACAGCAATCCTTTGATTGCAATACCGGTATAATTGACCTTCTTGCCAGGGATCTTCCGAAGCTCATCGCCTATCTGGCAGCAGTAGCCGTCAATACCGAAGCCTACACCGTTGATAAAACGGTAGCGTTTTCCTTTGACCTCCACGGAGGGCAGATCCTTCAGATACTCGGTGATGGGGCGTGGATTTTCTCCCATACCCATATCCTTTGCAAAGTCATTTCCTGTTCCGGTTGGGTAATATACGATCTCCTGGGTGATCTCCACACCGTTTGTATCGTTGACAAATCGGTTTAGTGTACCGTCACCGCCCACGATCACCAGATAATCCTCTTTCTCCATGCCGCTAATAAAAGCCGCGTAGTTGGTGATTCGGGTCATATCGTAATATTCCAGCTGCTCATCCAAAACCATCTGCAGCAGCTGCGAATCCTCTTTTGCCTTGCCGTTTCCGGCAAGAGGGTTATAAATTACATATCCTTTTGCCATATTGCATCTCTCTTTTCTATATTTGTTGCGATCAGATGTCGAACTGCTGTGCCGATCATCTCAGTTTTTGTTTCTTTGATTCCCTGCGTGGGAAATACCTCAAGGACATCCAAATACACATCTGTGTACCGAAAGGGCGTCCTTTTGGATATCTTCTCTGTGCCTGTGATGCAGAGTACCACGATGGGTGCTTCCGCTTTCTGTGCAATCTTGAATACACCATTATGGAAAGGCAGTAACTGACAAGTCTTGCTTCTTGTCCCCTCCGGGTAGATACCGATGGAGACTTCCTGCTCTTTCAACAGCTTTGCAGCCTTGTTGATGGTAACGATGGCTTTTCTGGGGTTTTCCCGGTCGATGGGCAGAAAGCAGCATTTCCGGATGATTCGCCCAAAAAACGGAACTTTGAAATTCTCGGGCTTGGAAACAAAGGCGATCTTCCACTTTTTTAGAGCATTCCAAGTAATGAGCGGGTCAAAATTGGAGCGGTGATTGCAGACAAACAGCACCTTTTCATCCTTGGGAATCTTCTCCATGCCGCTGACATGGATGCGAATCCGCAGCAGCTTCATCGCCACTGCTGTAGCGCTTCCCAAAAGGAAGCGGTAAAACGGACTGTTTTGCGCATATTCCTTTTTGGGATCAACCAGCAGGGCGCAAACACCCAAAAACAGAAAATACAGAATCAGTATCGCGAACAAAGCGCCCAATATATACAAAACAATCATTGTGCACCTCCGTTGACCCAATCACGCATCACTTGAAAAATACACTGGGCAGAATCCGTATATCGGTGAGAAAGCAAAGCTGACTCCATAATCTCCCTGCGCTGATGGTCCTTCATCAGTTCCACGCAAAGCTCTGTCAGTTCCTCGATGCTTGACGCGGTCACAGCACCGCCCATTGCGGTAAAATGTCGCAGATTATAGCCTTCACAACCGGCAACCGCATCGATCAGCACCATAGGCAGTGCTTTTGCCAACGCCTCAGAAGTGCTAAGCCCGCCGGGTTTGGTCAAATACAAATCAGCGCTGTCCATTAGCGCGCTCATATCCTGCACAAAACCGTGAATGTGGATGTTGGGTTGACTCTCGTATTTCTGTTCCAGTTCCCTGCGAAGCTTATGATTGGTTCCGCAGACAACGGAAATCTCCCAGTTCGGCTCCAGCCGCTGGCTCAAGTCTTCCGTCAGCTGTTTCATTGGTCCGCAGCCCATAGAGCCGCACATCAGCAAAAGATGGGTGTTGTCCGGCTCTATGCCAAGTGCCTGTTTGGCTTTTTCTTTATCCCCGCGTGTGTAGAACTGCGATAACACCGGCATTCCGCTGGCAACCAGCTTCCCTCCGGGAACTCCGGCTGCTATGAATTCCTCGGCCAGTGCTGCATCCGGAATAAAATAAACATCCAGTTTGCTGTTTGCCACGCCGGGACTGCAGGTATAATCTGTAGCGACGAAGGCCGTTTTGATGGGCATCGGATATAATTCCAGCGTCTTACGAAGCAGTAACCCTGAAAAAACATGGGTGCAGATTACAGCATCGTAGCCACCGGTCACAAGAAAGCTATGGAGCTGTTCCGCTCCGCCAGTCAGCAGTCTCACTACCGTGGCATCCTCCCGCATCATTTTAGGGTGATTTTCCGCATAGCCATACCCAAAGCGAAACAGCTTTGGGATCCGGCGATACATGGTCGTATGCCCCCAAGATACGAATTTGGACAGCTTGTTTGAGGTGAATTGCAAAGCATCTGCTGACACACAAGTATCTCCGGTAACTTCAAATGCCTGCCGGATCGCTTCGCCGCAGGCATTATGTCCGCCGCCGGTGTTGCAGCTTAATATCAGAACACGCATAGAGTTCCTTCTTTCTTTTCTTTACGGGTCTGCAGCTTTTTCTGCAGGCGAATGAGTCTGGGGCGGTTATACCGCTGAATCAGAATGAACGGCAGATTCAAAAGGACAATGTGGATCGCCGTTACCGTCACGCCACCCATACCGGGCCACATCCACAGGCAGCGCAAACCGGCGACACTCACCGTAATATGCACTGCCTCTGCCACGCAGGTCTCCCGGATCATCACCGGCAGATTCTGCTCATAGTCGCCGGAAAGTTTCTTTGCAGGCATCAACCCAGGCAGAATACGGCTCATATCCAGCACTTTATTGTGCCACTTGCGGATACCCAGTTTTTCATAAATTGCCCCGTTTCTCTCAAATGGAAAACTGCGAAACCATCCTTTTTCCGGCTTGAGCCACCCCTTGGGAACGATCCTGCCAGCAAAGAACCCAACTGTTCCTGTCAGCGCCAAATAGCACGCACATTTCAGCAGTTTCATCTTTCTCTCCCGTTATGATTTTGAATTAAAGGATGTCTTCCCTTATCGACCCAAATAATCAGGCAAGTAACGGTTGCACCCAAAGTTTCCAGCAGCATATCCAGCATACTGTCAATGAGGCCAATATCGATATATCCGGGAAGCGCAGTGCCGTTCACCGTTACTGATTGAATATTCTCGATACTGCCGGTAACCCCCAGGCTTTCGCCCAAAAGATAGGAGGTCAAACTGTGAATGACGGTATCATCCTGCATATCCATACCCAAAAAGGTATCTGCGCCAAATTCACAGAACTCCCATAGCACCGCAATTGCCATAGAAAAGCACAGGGCAAAAATTGTCCTGACAACGGGCAACTCTTTGCTTTTCGCCAGTAAGTCAAAGAAGTATGCACCCAAAATCGCAAACATCACACCGCCGCTAATATGTAAAAGCTTATCCCACACAGGAACGGTATAGTATAGCTTCCAGCAATGTCCCAGCATGGGGCCAATGGCATAGGCAAGGGCGAATATGTATACCGGAAGGCTGATCCTGCAATGCAGCAGTTTCTCCAGCAGCATTGGTAACGCCGCAAGGAGGAGTGTTGCAAAGGCAAGTAATAATCTGTCCGGCTCACTGCCTGCCAAGAGCATAAAGATCGTGCATACCGTAAAGATCTCACACAGCACGGTACCTGCCAGCTTGATCCATTTCTCATTTTTGTGCATGGCAATTTCTCCTGCTTCGCAGCTTCTTCAAATTCTCTCTGGTGTACATAAATGCGGACAGCAGTGCTAAAGCAGTACATGCGCCGATCAAAATACCGGAAATAACACCGGGGATATTGAACCAGAGCAGATGGATGATCATCATACTGTATAGAGACACGGTGGTTGCCTTGCCGTGCCATACTGCTCCAAATACATCTCCGGTTTTACGGATCACCATCAGACCCATTATGCCCGCTGTGATCTCTTTCACGACCAGCACACACAGAGGCAGCAGCATCCACCGGAATCGACTGACAAGGCAGAAAAGCATAGCGATTTGGGTGAGCTTATCTGCCACCGGATCAAATGCTTTGCCAAAGTCACTGATCATATTGCACCTCCGGGCAATAATACCGTCAACAATGTCAGTGATGCCGGACAGTGCCAGGATCGCCATTGTCCAAATCGGATCTTTTTTGACTATGTACAGCCACACGATCACCGGGATCAGCAGCAATCGAAAAAATGACAGAACATTTGGAATCGTTATGATCTTGTGCTTATACTTTTCTTCCATATTTTTCGCCTCCAAGTCCATTCTATGAAGGCAGTATAAAAAGAAAAATACAACTGAACATAAATCCAATGTCAATTATTGTTGAAAAAAGGGGTATCCGCTGCTGTTCAACGGATACCCCTTTGGTATGTCATATTCTATTTGGTTCGTAATATTACAGTGAATCGGCAGCCACCTTCATGGATGTTTTCCGCGGTGATCTGACCCTTTTCAATGGTCAATATGCGTTTTGCCAAAGCAAGGCCAAGTCCGCTTCCTTCCTGTTTATGTGAAGAATCTTCCTGATAGAATTTATCAAAAATGTGCTTCTGCGCGTCCTCAGAAAGACCGGGTCCCTGATCCTCTATGGTAAAGATCAGCTTGCGCGCCTTTTTGGTGAGACGAAGCTTCACTACGCCGCCCTGCGGGCTGAATTTCACCGCATTGGAAATCAGATTATCCCACACATGGCGCATCATCTGTTCGTTACCGAGATAGGACACGCGATCCAGTTCCACATCCAGTTCGATATCCTTTTGTACCCATGCCGTTTCCAACGCAACCACCGATTGCCGGATCTGCTCATCCAGGCGGTATTCGGTCTGGTTGGTGGGAATCTGCTGGTTCTCCAGCTTGCTCAGGAGCAGGATGCTTCCCACAAGAGAGGACAGCCGCTGGGTGTTGAACAGGATCTTATCTATGTATTCGCGTTGGGTCTGGTCCAGATTGTCAGCGTCCTGCAGCAAGGTAGAATATCCCTCAATGGCATTGATGGGTGTCTTGAACTCGTGAGATACGTTGGACACAAAATCGGTCTGCAGAATCTCTGTGGAACTGAGTTCATTTGCCATCAAATTGAAGCCGGTGTATATCTCCATAATCTCTTTGGAACTGGACTTTTCCTCTAACCGGACGGAGAAATCGCCCTCTGCGACCTTATCCATAGCACCGCGCAGCTTTTTGATCGGATTGAAGAAATACTTGGACAACTGGCTTGTGACCAAAATGCCAACCAGTAAGCATGTACCTACCAGTTCCAGCTCCAATGGGACTGTCCATGGAAGCACTTCGTTAAAGAGCTGATCCAATCCATAGGCAACCAGTACACAGACAAGCATTTCCAGTGTTACCAACGCGGTCAAGCGGGTTCGCAGACTAAAGCGGTTTCGCTGTTCCTGCCGTACTTTTTCAAATCGCTCTCTGACCGTCATAGCTTCACCACCTTATAGCCAACGCCACGGATCGTGACGATCTTAAAGTCCTTGTTGTCCCGGAAGCGGTCACGGAGTCTGCCGATATGTACATCTACGGTGTGGGTATCGCTTTCAGAATCATAACCCCAAATCTCATCCATCAGCTGCTGCCGGGTGAAGATCTTGCCGGGGTATGCCGCCATTTTGTAAAGCAGCATAAACTCCTTTTGGGGCAGGATCATACTTTCGCCCGCAACGCTCACAGTCAGGGAGTCGCATTCCATGACCGTATCGCCGATTGTCTGCCGTCGGTCATTGATCATTTGGGCACGACGCAGGAGTGCCTGCACACGCAGCACCATCTCGTTGACATTGATGGGCTTGACCATATAGTCATCCACACCGGATTGAAAACCAAGGCGCATATCGTCAAAAGCATCCTTAGCGGTGATCATCAGTACCGGGGTGGTGTTTCCCACGTCCCGGAGCTGCCGTACAAGCTCGTAGCCGTCCATTACCGGCATCATAATATCGGAGATGATCATATCATAGAAATCCTTATCTAAGGCATCCAGCGCTTCCTGGCCGTTGGAAACGCCTACCACAGTGTACCCGTGCCGGTTCAGCACATGGGAAAACAGCTGCCGCAGCTCCCGGTCATCCTCCGCAATCAATATCTTCAGCATCGCAACCCCTCCTGAAAGAGTATGTTACCTGTATTATAGCATATTTTTTCAACTAAACTTCAACAAATATTTAACTTCGGCGCAAAGCCTACTGATATTGCATGATGAATAGAATTATTTACAAAAAGTCTATCCATTTATCTTTGTATCGTTTATAATAAATGAATAAGAACCACGAAACCATACAGAAAGGACCCTTCTCGTGAACGATAACAAAGAAATGCTCGGCACTGCGCCGATTGGGAAGCTGCTGTTCAAGCTGGCAATTCCCACGGTGGTTGCCCAGCTGATCAACATGCTGTATAACATTGTAGACCGCATTTACATCGGTCACATGCCGGGAGACGGCAGCCTTGCCCTTACCGGCGTCGGTGTATGTATGCCGATCATTATGATCGTCTCTGCCTTTGCATCGATGATCAGTTCCGGCGGTGCACCGAAGGCGTCCATTTATATGGGCAAGGGCGACAATGAATCGGCAGAAAAGATCCTTGGCGGCTGCTTTACCTTGCAGCTTGTTATTTCTGCAGTACTGAGTGTAGTTCTGCTGATTTGGAATGAGGACCTGCTATTGCTGTTTGGTGCCAGTGAAAACACTATCGGCTATGCCACCGACTATATGAACATCTACGCCATCGGTACGGTATTTGTTCAGCTGACTCTTGGCATGGGCGCATTCATCACCGCCCAAGGTTTTACCAAGGTCAGTATGGTGACGGTGCTCATCGGTGCCATCAGCAACATCATTTTGGATCCTATTTTTATTTTCGGTTTCCATATGGGCGTTAAGGGTGCTGCCCTTGCCACGATTCTTTCTCAGGCGATCTCCTGCGTGTGGGTTCTTGCCTTCCTTTGCAGTAAACGAAGCTATCTGAAGTTACAAACAAAGAACATGAAAATCGATGGCAAGCTGGTATTCCCTTGTGTTGCTCTCGGACTTTCCACATTTATTATGCAGGGCAGCGAGAGCGTGA
Organism: Faecousia sp.; assembly: GCA_045594845.1. Taxonomy (GTDB): domain Bacteria; phylum Bacillota; class Clostridia; order Oscillospirales; family Oscillospiraceae; genus Faecousia. Next base: position 7,677 of record JAZNZH010000018.1, read on the forward strand.
TCTCCGTATGCTTCAATTCTTCGCTTCTAAAGTATGGCGGCGATATTGCAGTTGGAGCCATGACGATCCTGACCAGTGTGATGCAGTTTGCTATGCTACCTATGCAGGGTATTGCGCAAGGCGCGCAGCCCATCTCCAGCTATAATTACGGTGCCAAAAACGCGGACCGTGTCAAGAAAACCTTCCGGCTGCTGCTCGCATCCTGCCTTATTTATTCCTTTGTGATCTGGGGCGCGATCATGCTGTTCCCCAAGGTATTTGCCGGGATCTTCACCCCGGATGCAGAAATGATCGCCTTCACCGCAAAAGCCCTTCGCGTTTACTGTGGAGTCCTGTGCATTTTTGGCATTCAAATTGCCTGCCAGATGACCTTTGTTTCCACAGGAAACGCGCCTTGCTCCATTATTGTAGCCATTGTGCGTAAGTTCGTTCTGCTGCTGCCGCTGATCTATCTGATGCCCAATCTGATATCGGATAAAACTATGGGCGTATATATGGCAGAGCCGGTTGCCGATATCATAGCCGTAACCTTCACAGCGGTGCTTTTTGCCGTCCAGTTCAGAAAATCTATGAAACAATTAAATCCAAAGGAGATAATCAAATGAAAATTGCAGTAACTTGCGAAAACGGAGAAATCTTCCAACATTTCGGTCATACCGAACAATTCAAGGTGTATGATGTCTAGGATAGCGTTATTGTAAAGGCAGAAGTCATTGACACCAACGGAAGCGGTCACGGCGCATTGGCAGGCCTGCTTTCCGATCTCGGCGTTGATGTTCTCATCTGCGGAGGCATTGGCGGCGGTGCCCAGATGGCTCTTGCCCAGGCAGGCATCAAGCTGTTCGGTGGTGTTAGCGGAAACGCGGACGATGCTGTTGTTGCTTGTATCGCCGGAACACTTTCCTACGACCCAAATGCAAAATGCGACCACCACGACCATCACGGACAGGAGCACACCTGCGGTGACCACGGCTGCGGAAGTCACAATTGCGGTAGCCATGGCTGCCATTAAGGCTTTAAAGGATATCTAGTATAACGCGGCGGCAGAGTTTTGCTCTGCCGCCGGTGCTTCATATATTAGTTTGCTTCAAATTCTCCGGATTGCGAACCTACTGTAATGGTATAGATTTCTCCCTTTGCCAGTTCCGGGCTTGACAGGATCACCACTGCAAAGTTCAGTTCCGGGGTATGCTCGAGAACGGTATTCCCGTTTTTGTCCTTCAGAACGATCTGCGTTCCTGCGCTTTGATTACCCACACTCACCGCAACAACACCTTGTTTAGAATCGCTGAAGGTCTGTGCCATACCGGAAGCATCGGAGCCAATGAAAGTACCGCCCGTAATGATTCCGCTTGTGTCATAGTCCAGCGTTGCGGTATCGCCCTGGGTCGGGCCAACGACCACCGTATAGCCGCCGGAGATCTCCAGAGTCCCATTAGCATCCATGCCGTCACCGGAGGAGTTGATATAGAGATTGCCGCCGGAAACTTTAATGCTGCCGTTGGAGTTTCCGGACATGCCGCCGAAACCGCCACCGCCGGGTCTGCCACCACCCATTCCTCCGGGGCCTCCGCCAAACATTCCGTCACGGCCACCCGTTGTGCCGCTTTGGTCTGTACCTCCTGCGGCGTTGAGTCCGTCATCGCTGGCTACCAGTTTGATGTTGCCGCCCTGCACATCAATGTGCAAGGCTTCCAAACCTTCGTAGCTTTTAGAAATATCGATCCTGCCTGCGGTAACGGTTAGGGTGTCCTCCGCGTGAATAGCATCATCACCGGAAGCAAGGGTAAATGTGCCACCGTTAATGATGAGCGAAACATCTGAATGGATCGCATCGTCAGCAGAATTGACGGTGATATTACCACCGCTGATCAACATGCTGTTTGCCGCTTTCATGCCCTTCATGCTTGTGCTGTTTTCTTCTGTCCCGGTGGTTTGAGAATTACCGGGACCCATTCCGTCGGGTCTGCCACCGCCATGACCACCGCCCATAAAGCCGCCAAAGTTATCAGAATGGGCCTTACTTCCGTTCTCACTGCCACCGCCTACAATCAGATCGATGGTGCCACCGGCGATCTGCATATAGGCACTTGCAGCTATACCATCACCTTCCGCTTCGGCTATAATCGTGCCACTGGAAATATAGATAAAGCCCTTGGTCGCATCCTCGCTGTTTTCACAGTGGATGGCATCCTTGCCAGCATCTATCGTGATATTCGCATCCGCAATCCTTACGCTGTCATTAGCATCAATGCCGTGGGAGGCAGATTTCACCGTATAAGTGCCACCCGTGAATACGAGGTCATCCTTACAAACAATGCCATGTCCCGCAGGAGAGGTCACCGTCAAAGAACCGGTGCCGTTGAAGGTTAAGTCCTGCTTGGAGAACAGCGCTCCATCAATGTTGTTATCGTCAATGGCCACGAAGCTGCCGCCGTTTGCAAGGGTGTTTGTTGTGCCATCTGCAAGGGTCACAAACACCTTATCGGCTTCCAGAATGTATAGCGCTGCAGAAGTCTCGCAAGTAATATCCACGCCGTTTAGAACAAGCTGCAGCTTCGCAGTATCCGGTGCATCTACAACCACCATGCCGTTCAGGCTGCCGGAGATCACATAGGTAGCTTCCTCTTTGATAATAACGGTAGATCCGTTGATCTGCACGCTGTCAGAGCTGGCAGTTGCAGAAGTGCCATTCAGCTGTATGGTAACGGCCTTGCTTGCATCATACTCACTTTTGCTGTCACGCTCGGTAAACATATCCCCGTCAGTTTGGGAGAAATCTACATCCACAGGAGCTGCGTTGCTGTTTTCTCCGCCGTTATCGGTTGTGCCATTGCCAGACTCCGACCCGTTCGGCTTGCTGTTATTGCCACATCCGGCAAGCAATAATGTCAGTATTAAGAGAACAGATATGATCTTCCTCATGATATCCCTCCGTTACAATTCTGTCCCCACAGTTTCCTGCTTAGACACCGCAATTTCCAGATTGCCGTTTCTGCAGCGAATCTTGTCGATCATTTCTTTCTCCCGGGTCGCATCCGTCAGCTCCACATTGTAAGTGAGCTTGAACATGCTGCCCATGTTGGTTGTTTTGACCCGAATCAGATCGTGGCTGCGGGTAAACTCCGCAAAAACATCGTCAAACACACCGGAATAGTCCAAATCTTCCGGGATGGTAATGGTAAAGGTTTTGAAAGTAGCCGCATTCTTTTTCGTGCCAAAGTCCAGGCAGTTATAAAGAACAAACACGGCGCACATTACAAGGGTGAACAGTACCGCAAAGCCTAAGTATCCCATACCGGCGATCAGGCCCGCGCCCATTGCCAAAAAGAGCATGCATATCTCCTTTGCCGTGCCGGGAACACTGCGGAACCGAACCAGGCTAAACGCGCCTGCCACTGCCACGCCGGTACCCACATTGCCGTTGACCAGCATAATCACCACACAGACCACCGCAGGAAGCAGCGCTAGGGTGATCACAAAGCTTTTGGTATAACGGGTGCGGTACATATAGGCAAAGGCCATCACAAGTCCCAACCCAAGGGAGCATCCCAGACAGAGCAGGAAATCGGTCACAGAAATGACCGTTACTAAATCTGTATCAAAAAGTCCTTTGAATAAGTTTTCAAGCATTGGTGGCTACCTCCAGCATATGATAAGAATTTGTCGGGTGGGTTTGGGGAAAGATCAGCATCCCATAGGCCGTTCCGTATTTGGAAAAGGATGTTTTATATATTTTCTCTTCTGACAGCACATGGGTCATCCAAAGAGGAATGCCTCCGGAGCATTTGATCTCCATCAGCACCTTGCCTTCCGGCAGGATGGGCGTGCCGTACACTTCGGATTCCAAAGATAAATTGTTCTGTCTGCAAAGGATGGTGTCGTCAAAGGTCACACGAAAATCGCCTCCGTCCTTACAGTAGTAGGCCTCTCTTTCATAGGAAAGAAAAACGGTAGGACGCAGTGTGCCGTACAGCTCCATAAAATAATCGATTTCATTTGCGATCTGCGTATGTTGATTGCAGTGTTTCTCACCGGATAGCCATGCCATGGCTTCCCGGTTCGCAAGAGAGATTCTGCGCTTATACACAACATGCTTGTATTTCTTCTTCAGCTCCACAAATACTGTGCTGTCAGCACTTGCGCGGCTGTAGCTGCGAATACGGAGTTTTTCCTTGTATGCCGGTTTTTCAATGGATCGGCGGATCAGAAGATAGGTGTCGGTATCGTAATAAAGGTTGCGGATGGTGGTTCTGCCGTAATTGTCCAGTTTCATATACGGCTGCATTGCCGCAAGCACTTTTTCTTTTTGTTCGGGAGTCAGCAGATATTTCAATTCGTATCGCTTGAATACGGTTTGAAATGGCATAAAGAAACCTCCTGCACTGTGATGGACACATTGTACAGGAGGAAGATTGAAGTTAGATTGAAGTCACAGAATGTTCACTTTCTAATATGCCCTCGTCGTTCATCAAATCAATCTCAACGATCTCATTATGGCTCCCCAGGCGAATGGGAAGATTAAAACATCCGGCACCGGAGGAAATGACCGTTTGGGTGGAACCTTC
>JAZNZH010000019.1:0-9856 GCA_045594845.1 Faecousia sp.
ACCGTTGATGGTATGCATAATTTCGCCCTGCATAACAACAAAGATCTCCCAATGCTCATGGGTGTGCAGAGCGGGATAATCAACGTTTTTCCAGTGAAACGCAACATCCAGATTGTGGTAGGGACTGGCTAAATCAAAGGAGGCTACAGGATCAACCTGGCCATTATTCGCAAAATGAGGCGTATTCATATCATTCATATATCCCGAACTCCTTTCGGAAAAGTGAGGAAGAACTATTAATATACTATCACATTTGTTGAAAATATAAAAGCCCACAGTGAAAAAAAGCAAATTTACAGTCAATATCCACAAGAAGTACGACCAAAATAATGTTAAAATATTGATAGATTACACAATAGGGGTGATATTACCGTGAATAAATGGGAAAAAATCACATTTGACGATCAGTGGAAAATCGCATATATTGCCCACGAAGCTGTGGATGCCCATTCAGTTCCTAAAACAGTTGCGGAGCTCTCTTCTTACGGAGAGGGACAAATGTCAGCCCAAGTACCCATAGAGTTTGCCCTTGCATTGGAGGAAAACGGGATCGTTCCCGAGATATATAAGGATCAAAATGTTTTACAGCTTCAAAAATATGAAAGCTATCATGCCTTTTACGGTTGCAGCTTTTCTTATCAAAAAAAGGAGGGCTATATCCCGGAATTGGTGTTTGAGGGGCTGGATACCGTTTGCGAGATTTGGCTCAACGGTCAGCTTTTGGGAAAGACGGAAAATATGTTTATTTCCCATACCTTCCAGCCAAACAACCTGGTGGAAGGGGATAATGAGCTGGTTCTGCATTTCCTGCCGGTGACGATGGAGGCGCGGAAATACGAGGTCAAAGCCGGCAATACCCATATGCCATATAACTTTGATTCCCTGCACATCCGAAAGGCTCCCCATAGCTATGGCTGGGATATTATGCCCCGAATCGTTACCTGCGGTGTTTTTCGTCCGGTATATCTGCAATACCGTCCCGTGGAGAGCATCAAACAGGCATATTTGATGACAGTATCAGCTGATAAAAAGGGAAAAAAAGCATCCCTGCTGTTTTTCTATGAGCTGGATATAAAGGCGGCAGATTTGTCCTCGTATACCATTGAATTGGAAGGTATCTGCGGTGACAGCCGGTTTTTTGCAAAAAAGCAGCTGTGGAGTGTGGCCGGAGAGATCTTCCTGGAAGGCCTGCAGGATATAAAGCTGTGGCAGCCCAAGGGAAGCGGCACCCCCTACCTGTATGATGTGTGTGTAACCTTGAAAAAGGATAATGCGGTGCTGGATAGGAAACAGTTCCGCACAGGTATTCGAACCGTTGCGCTGGAGCGTACCAGTCTGACGGATATGGAGATGTCCGGTAAATTCCAATTTCTCGTAAACGGAGAGAAGGTCTTTGTTTTAGGTACAAATTTTGTGCCTATGGATGCGTTCCACTCCAGAGATCGGCAGCGCCTGCCCAAAGCCTGCGAGCTGCTGGAGGATATTGGCTGTAACGCCATTCGGCTGTGGGGCGGCAATGTTTACGAAGATGATTATCTGTATGATTTCTGCGATGAGCACGGCATTTTGATCTGGCAGGACTTTATGATGGCCTGTGGGTTGTATCCCCAGGATGATCGGATGTGCCAAATGCTTTTTGCAGAAGCGACGGCGATCGTGAGAAGATTGCGTCAGCACCCCAGTATTTTGCTGTGGGCCGGAGATAATGAGGTGGATCAATCTGCGTACTGTACCACCTTCCGCCGGAATCCCAATGACAATATCCTCACAAGACAGGTGCTGCCGGCGGTGATTCGCCAGGAGGACCCGGCAAGACCTTACCTGCCCAGCTCCCCGTTTATTGACGGCGAATGCTTTGGGAAGGATCCCGGCCTGTTCTCTGAGCAGCATTTGTGGGGACCGAGAGATTATTTTAAGAGTACATATTACAGCAAAAACATTGCCCACTTTGCCAGCGAAATGGGCTATCACGGTTGCCCTGAACCGGCATCTATCTACAAGTTTATCTCCGGGGAAAAGGTGTGGCCGTGGCAGGAGAATGAAGATTGGATCATTCACAGCTCCAATCCTGCCAAGGAGGGCCCCTGGACATACCGCATTAAGCTGATGGCAGATCAGATTCGGGAGCTGTTTGGCTTTGTTCCCGAGAATATAGAAGATTTTGCCCTCGCCAGTCAGATATCTCAGGCAGAGGCCATGAAATTTTTTATTGAACTGTTCCGTATGGATAAGGGAAAACGGGGCGGCATTATTTGGTGGAATCTGATCGACGGCTGGCCACAGTTTTCCGATGCCGTGGTGGATTACTACTACCAAAAGAAGCTGGCCTATCATTACATTAAAAATGTACAGCAGCCGTTCCTACTGGCTTTCTCAGAACCGGAGAACTGGAGCATTGGGCTGAAGGCCGTCAATGACACAGGCAAGGTTTTGCCTTGCAGCTACGAGGTGAAGGATGCTTTGACGGAAGAGGTGCTGACTACCGGTGAAGCGTCGGTGGGAGAAGAGGTACTTCTGCTGGAACAGATTCCGTATTCTTATGCAGAAAAACGGATCTTGATGGTGTCGTGGAAAACCCCGTTGGGGTCGGGATGCAATCACTACCTAAGCGGATATGTGCCATTTTCGTACGATACATATAAAAAATTCTTGAATCAATATGGAGGAATGAACAATGAAAAAGAGTAAGTACCTAAACCGTATTGTGGCCTTGCTGCTGGCACTGGTGATGAGCCTGAGTATGGCAGCCTGCGGAAACTCCGGTTCCGGAGGGCCTGAGGGGAATGCTGAATCGTTGGATACCGAGCGTACCCAGTTATTTATCCACAACTTTAACGGTGGTTACGGCGTGGAGTGGCTGAAAAACCTGAAAGACCGTTATGAAGAACTTCATAAGGACGATGTCTATGAAGAAGGCAAAAAGGGTATTCAGATCATCATTAACAACGAAAAAGCGCTGGCCACCGAGCTGGAAGACAAGATCCTGCACAACAAGGAAGAAATCTACTTCGCAGAGAAGGCATACTACTATTCCCTTTTGAACAAGGGCGTTTTGGCAGACATTACTGAAGCGGTTACCGGTGATATGGCATCTTACGGTGATCCTGCCGGCACCACAATTGAAGGCAAGATGTACGAGGAGCAGAAGGAATACTTAGGTGTAGATGATAATGGTCAGACCAAGTACTACGCTATTCCCCATTACGCGTCCTACACAAGCCTGATGTACAATGTGGACCTGTTTGAAAAGGAAAAGTACTATTTTGCAAAGGATGTAACCGATGCACAGAATATTGAGGACTACTTCATCGTCAGAAGCACCGATGAAAAGAGCGCCGGCCCCGACGGCCAGTATGGCACTGCCGATGACGGCCTGCCCGCAACCTATGAGGAATTTTTCATTCTGTGTGATTACATCGCTTCCAACGGCCAGACCCCTGTGAACTGGAACGGCGCGAACCGGGATGACTACATTGGCAACCTGCTGCAGGCACTGCTGGCTAATGTTGAGGGCAGAGAGCAGACAATGCTGAACTTCACGATGAACGGCACTGCTAAAAACTTGGGCACCGTTACAGGTACCGGCTTTGTGAAGGACGCACAGCCCACCACCATTACTGCCGCAAACGGCTACGAAATGCTTCGGACCAAGGGCAGATACTACGCACTGAGCTTCCTGGAGCAGATGGTATCCAACGATGCTTATTATAATGAACTGGGCTTCAACACTGCGTATTCCCATATGAACGCGCAGGAGGATTTCCTCTACGCCGGTCACGACAACGGTCAGACGGCCCCCATTGCGATGCTGGTGGAGGGCACATGGTGGGAGAACGAGGCACAGGCCACCTACAAGGATATGGTTGACGCTATGGGCGACAGCTATTCTCAGCAGAACAGAAAGTTTGCGATCATGCCTCTGCCCAAGCTTGATGCCAATGAGCTTGGTGTTAACACTCTGTGCGAGAACAGCTATTCTCTGTGCTTTATGAAGGCAAATATTGAAGAGTGGAAGAAACCCATCGCATTGGACTTCATCCGGTTTGCTTATTCCAACCAGGCACTGGTTGAGTTCTCTCAGGTAACCAATACGCCCAAGGCACTGAAGTATGAGATCACAGACGAACAGATGACGCAGATGACCAATTTCGGTCGTTCCGTTATGGAACTGCAGAAGAATTCCGAGATCGTATTCCCTTATTCCGCTGAGCCCATTTACGTGAACCAGGCAGGCAGCTTCGCCATGGTGGATATGTGGGAGAGCATCATTGGCGGCACACATTACGGCAGCCCCAGCGTGCCTCTGCGTAAGGGCGAAGTAGATTTGGCGGATTACTTTAACGGCATGCTCAGCCAGTATAAGAATATCTGGGGGCAGATGGTTTATTAAGCAGCATAAGCATAAGGAGATGGAACGATGAAAAAACACTTGAGACTCATCAGCGCGATACTGTGTTTTGCTGTTGTTGCCGGAGTCTTGTTTGTGGGTGAAATCGAAGCAAAAGCGACATGGCTGCCTGCGAAAATCGAGCAGCAGTATGACCTGGGGACCATTTTCACCGTGCCCCAACGGGAAATGAATGTTGACGGGCAGCAGGCTGAGGTCACTGCGGTTGTACGCTTGCCCGACGGAACAGTTACCTCCAGGCAAGAATTTGCCCTGAACGATGCGGGCAAATACACAGTCGTGTACACAGCTGTAGCCAATGGTAAGGTATATGTAGATGAGGTTTCTTTCCTGGTAATGCAGGAATTTTGCGTGTTGACCTCGGAGGATTCCACCGCGGTTTACGGGAAGGCACCCAGTGTTCAGGGCGTATCCGGCTTGCATGTATCTCTGAAATACGGCGATAAGCTGAAATTGAATGCTCCTATTTCCATAGATGCGTTGGAAGACGGTATGCTGATCCAGGGCTTTGTTATTCCTGAAAAGGTTGGAACGCTGGATTATGAAAAGCTGTGCTTTCAGTTCACGGATGCGGAAAATCCTGAAATTACATTATATATGTCTGTGCGTCAGTACAGCAACAGTCCGGAGATCAGAGCTTCCTACGTTACCGCCGGCGGTAACGGTCAGGAGATCATCGGCTTCGATGACTACGCTGACAAGTTCTGGACAGAGGGTCTGTGGGGAAGAAATATTTACCACGGCTTCGCCTATGAATGTACCGATGTGCTGAACACCGGTATCAATCTGAGCCTTGACACGGCCACAATGCAGATCCTTGCAAACGGCAATATGGTTGTGGACTTAGACAGTGTAGAGTATCAGAAGTCCCCTTGGGGCGGTTTCCCCAGCGGTAAGGCTTATTTGACTGTCTGGGCAGAAAACTACAAGGGTCTTACAGCCAACTTCTTCCTAAGCACTGTTGGCGATCTGGACCTGTCTCAGAGGATCATCAAGGACACCGAGCCGCCTGAATTTCAAATACAGACCCCGTATGAAACACCTCCGGCAGCCGTAAAAGGCGGCATCTACAGCGTGCCTGCCGCAACAGCGAAGGATAATACCGGCACAGTATCTGATGTACGGGTATCTGCCTGGTACAACTACAGCTCTCCGGATGCCTCGATTTTAAATATTGAGGACGGATATTTTGAAACAAACTATGTAGGCGATTATGCCATTGTTTACGAGGCTACCGATGCCTATGGCAACCTGGGACGGGAGATCCTGTGGATCAAATCGCTGGAACAGGTGGAAAAGCCTACCATTGCGTTTGTCGGTGAGGCCAAAACCCAATATGTGTTGGGCGAATACTTCGTGCCTGCCGAATACACCACCACCTGCCACAGCGGTCTGCCCGCTGTGCGGATCTTTACCACCGTAAACGGTGAGCAGACGGTGCTGACGGAAAATTACTGCTTTGAGACAGCGGGGCAGTATCAGCTCACATATCAGATCACCGACTGTGCCGGCCAGAGCCAAACCCTGGAACAGACCATTCAGGTCGATATCGGAGACAAGCCGATCATGGTAGACCGGATCGAGCTGCCGGAGTATCTGATTGAGGATTCCCAGTATGCCTTCCCCAGCGTGTACTTTCATGATTACCGCAGCGGCACGGTAGAGAAAAAATTAGCCACAGGCAAGATCCAGGATGCCGCCGGTACTGCTGCGATAGAGGCGGGAAAGCCCTTTGCGGTCCGCGTGGAAAACAATATGGACCTGGTGACCATTGTGTTTGAATGTGAGGGCGCGGTTTATCAGGTGGAAAGACCGGTCATAAAGGCATTTGACTCCGACGAAGGCAAGACAAGACTGTTTTTGGAAAACTATTTTGTAGGTCAGGGCTTTACCTGTACCCGCGAGGAAAAGGGTATGCTCTTTACAGTCGATGCGCCCGATGCCCATTGGACCTTTGCTAACCCCCTGCTGGCGACCGACTTCTCTATGGTGCTTGAGGGCGTAGCGGGCAAGGCAGACTTTGATGGCATGGTAATGACCTTCCGGGATTCTGCAGACACCTCCAAGTGCTTGGCGGTGGAGCTGCTTCAAAAAAATGGCGTCCTGGGTGTTCAGGTGGGCAATACCGTCCTTTATATGGGCGAGGTCAGCTTGAATGCGGGCCATCAGGTGCGCATTACCTATGCGGAAGGCAAGCTGCAAATTGCCGGCTTTGATATTGATATCGGTGAATTTACGGACTTTGATTCCCACTATCTTACCCTCTCTATGGCCTTCCGGGAAGCGGATGCGGGCGCACAGCTTCGTTTGGTGTCATTGAATAACCATACATTAAACAACTCCAACCGTGACCGTGTGGAGGCTTGGATTGATGTGACTGGCAGCTACGGCGGTCGCTTCGAGACAGGCACGCAGATCGTTCTGCCAGCGGCTTATGCGGCGGATGTGCTCAATCCCAATATTACATTCCACCTCACCGTGAAGCAGGGCGATACAGTCGTTACTGCCGATGACGGTACAGTACTGGAAAATGTTGACCCCAACCGGGAGTACACCATTACCGCCACAGCGGAAGGTCGGTATGATGTGATTTATACCACCGAGGAAAGCTTTAGCGAAAAAGAAGGCGGTCTTTCCTATGTTTTGCATATTGTGGATGGCTCTGCGCCTGTGATTCAGTTCAAGGGTGATTTGCCCACGAAAGCCAAGACAGGCGATGCGCTTTGCATTCCGGAGTTTACCGTATCCGACAGCAAGACTCCGGCAGAGGAGCTGATCGTGCTCAAGACTGTTGCCGGCCCCAGCGGTGTGATCGTTACGATCCTGGCAGATTCCAATTCTGTATGGGCTACCCAAGCCGGAACGTATAAATTCACCGTTATGGCGGTAGACAGTGACGGCTATATCTGTAATAAGACCTGGTCTGTGACGGTCACAGATGACGGAAAGTAAGGAGGCGGGGATATGAACAGAAAAATCAAGGCGCTTTGTGCCGGATGTCTTTCCCTGGTGCTGCTGCTTTCCGGTTGCGGCGAAAAGGGCATCGACGACCAAAACGCGTCTGCGGTAAATCCGGTAGAGGATTATGTATCCCATAAGGTGAATGCCACGCTGCATCAGGTATCTGTAACAGAAAGCACCCGCCCCTTTGTGGTGAACGGGGCATCGGATTACAAGCTGATCGTGGCAGAAGGAGAGGCAAACGAAACTGCCGCAGACTATATTCTGCGTTATGTGGAAAGGGTTACCGGCTGTCGGCTGGAATACGCCGAGGCATCCCAATTTGATACAGACGGAAAGTTTATTGTTTTCAATGATGCCGATCTGTTTAAAAAGGCAGGCCTGACTATGCCTGCCGTGGATCTGGACAGTACCGGCTACTATATTAAAACTGCTGGCGACAATGTGTTTTTAATGACACAGCAGGATTTTGGCGCACGGTATGCGGTGATTGCGTTTTTGAAGCATGTTTTGGGTATGCAGGTCTACGGTCAGGACACCTTTGTCTACACCAAGGATGGCACCACACTGCCGGATATGGAAATCACTGAAAAGCCGGATATTGGCAACATTCTGCTGGGCAACTGGCGTGACACCTTCTCCGCAGATGCCCTGTATTTGATGGGATATTCGGATTATAAGACCCAGTTTTTAAGCATTCAGAGTCAGGATAACCATACCAGCTTACTGTACCTGCCGGTAGAGACCTACTACCAGGAGCATCCGGCGTGGTTCTCGGCTCAAAAGGATCAGCTTTGCTATACTGCCGGCGGCGATGCGGAGGAGCTGGATGCAATGACCTCCGAAGCGGCACGGGTAATGCTGGAAAATATTATGGCAAACCCGAATATCCACGCAGGCCAGTTTACCATGGCCGACACCTGGACCTCCTGTCAATGCCAGGCCTGTAACGACTCTGCAAAGCAGTACGGTACCCGCAGTGCGGCAGTTATTCAGTTTACCAATATGCTGAGCCGAAAGATACAAAGCGGTCTGCAAAAATATGCCGATGAAAACGGCACGGAAAAGAGAGATTTTACATTATACTTAATGGCGTATCACAAGTTTGTGGAACCGCCTGTTGTCAAAAACAGTGACGGCACCTATACCCCCAACGATCCGTCCTTGGTATGTGACGAGGATGTGGGCGTGATCTATGCACCCATCGAGGCCAAATACATTCACAATTTCTATGAGCAGGAAAATGTGGAATCTGCGGAAATGATGAAGGCCTGGTCAACGCTCAGCAGCAAGATGTATTACTGGCTGTATCAAACCAACTATTCCGGCTATCTGTATCCCTTTGACAGTTGGGATTCGGATGTGGAAAACCTTCGGTTCTGTTATGAAAACAAAGTGGATATCGTAATGATTCAGGGTCAGCACAATATGGCTTGCTCCACCGGCTTTACCAGCCTGAAGGTCTATACCGACAGCCTGGCGGCAATGGATCTGAGCCTGAGCTATCAGGATATGGTGAATGACTTTTTCCAAAATTACTACGGCGCAGCCGCAGCACCGATGCAGCAGTATTTTGAGGAGCTGCAGAGCTGGATGCGCTATTTGGAACAGGCTTACCCGGTAGAGTATACCGGTGATATCTATAGCGTCCTGGTAGGTGAGAACTATTGGCCCAGAGAAATGCTGCTGCGTTGGCAGGGCTTGATCGATCAGGCGTATGAGGCGCTGAATGAGGGCAAAAACACCGATCCCAATTATGAAATCTATATGAACCATGTGAAAATGGAGAGTATATTCCTGCGTTATGAGCTGATTACCTCCCACTCCGGAATCTATAGCGCCGAGCAGGTTCTGCAGATGAAGCAGTCCTTTAAGGCAGACTGTATCGCGTTGGGTATTACGCATGAGTATGAGCAACGTGAACTTACGGAAGTCTACAGAGATTGGGGAATCTCTTAAAACTTAGGGAAGCCTCTGAAAATACCTTTCAGAGGTTTTCTGAAAATAAAATACGAAAGGATGTTATTATGCAAAAAACGGCAAAGAAAGTTTGTTCTCTCTTGTTGGCACTTGTGTTGATTCTGGGTATGCTCCCCATCAGCGCACTTGCCACCGAATCCGGCACGACCCAATGGGTTGGCACGGATTTGCAACTGGGCGAAGACCTGACATTGCGTTTCTACGCAAATATCTCCGCTGAGCACGCCACTGACGGCGTGATGACCGTTACGGTAGACGGTCAGACCTACGAGACCTTTACGGTCAGCGAAATGACCGCAGGAGACAATGGCTATGTATTCCCGGTGGCATTGGGCGCAGCCCAAATGACTGCCCAGGTGAAGCTGACCCTGGTTTCCGGCGGCCAGACCGTATTGGAGAAAACCTCCTCCATCCGGGACTATGCCGATGCCATTCTGGCAGGTAAGTACACCGAGGAACTGAAGAGCCTGGTTAAGTGGATGCTGAACTACGGTGCAGCGGCACAGG
>JAZNZH010000020.1:0-16033 GCA_045594845.1 Faecousia sp.
GAGGTCCCTCGACTGCGCTCGGGACGACAGCGGCTATTCGGTGGAGATTGCCACGTCGCTTCGCTCCTCGTAATGACAAAGCAACTGTCAACTGAATAAAAAAGAGGCTCTGTTGAGCCTCTTTTTTTATTCCTTTTCCAGGGCTGTGATCTTATCGATCCGCCGCTGATGCCGGGGGCCGTGGGAAAATTCCGTAGCCAGCCAGGTATCCATGATCTCCAAAGCCAGCATCTGGCCGGTCACAGCTGCGCCGATGGCCATCATATTGGTATCGTTGTGCTCCCGGGTCATCCGGGCGCTCATCAGGTCAGAAAGCAGAGCGCAGCGAATACCGTTCACCTTATTGGCGGCAATAGACACGCCGATACCGGTGGTACACAGCACGATGCCTCTGTCGCACTGGCCGGAGGCCACCGCCTTGGCGGCAGGCGCTACAAAATCGGGATAGTCGCAGCTATCCAGGGTATCAGTGCCGAAATTCACCACGGTGTGACCCTGTTCGGTCAGGTGGCGGATGGCCGCATTCTTCAAATCCAATGCGCCGTGGTCGCAAGCAATGGCAATTTTCATAGGTAAATCCTCCTAAATTACATATCCACCGCTGACAGAAAGCACCTGTCCGGTGACAAAATCCAGTTCACTTAAAGATACGATGGCTTTCGCCACATCTTCTGCCGTACCGTTTCTCTGCAGGGGCGTTTCCTCCGCCATCTGCTCCAAAATCTCCGGCTCCACATCGGCGCACATATCCGTCAGAATCACGCCGGGGGCAACACAATTCACCCGGATGCCGCTGGGACCCAGCTCCTTTGCCAGCGCCTGGGTCAGGGCGATCACCGCCCCCTTGGTGGCGGAATAGGCTGCTTCCATAGACGCGCCTACCTGACCCCACATGGAGCTGACGGTAATAATGCTGCCGCTGTTTTTCCGCAGTAATGCAGGCAGCGCCTCCCGGATGGAGAGGTACACACCCTTTACATTCACATCGAAGATCCGGTCCCATTGCGCCTCAGACATATCCTGGAGCAATCCGGTGATGCTGATTCCGGCGTTGCACACCAGAATATCCACATCCTGAATTTGTCGGAACGCCGCACTGACTGCCTCTGAATCCGCCACATCGCAGCAAATCGCTGTAGCGCCGGTGCGGTCAGCCACCGCCTTTGCCTCCTCGTGGCATTTTTCATAGAGGAACCAAACCTTGTCTCCTCTTGCGGCAAATTCCTCCACAGTGGCTCGGCCGATGCCCCGGGAGCCGCCGGTGATCACTACATTTGCCATAATTATCTCCTGCGGGAGCGAGTCCGCCGGTCGCTATACTGCCGGATGGACGAGATTTTACTATCGGACTCGTTCATAAACTGCTTTAATTTTTCCTCGAAAAGCTGATCTGCGGTCTTGGGCGCAGGAGGGGGAGTAGCAGGCCGGGGCGCGCGGGGCGCAGCGGGACGGCGGGGTGCAGACTCCTGGGGAGCGGTCAGCCGTTTGATGGAAAGGTTGATCTTGTTGCCGTCAATGCCGGTCACCATAACCTTCACATCCTGCCCCTCGGTGAGGTGATCCCGGATGTTGCTGACATAGGTATTACTGATGTCAGAAATATGTACCATACCGGTCTTTCCCCCGGGCAGGGCAATAAATGCGCCGAACTCGCGGATGTTTTTCACTTTACCTTCTACAATGTCTCCTACGGTCAATTCCATAAAATGCCTGGTTCCTCCAATAATCAGTCTTTCGGTACTACTTCAAAATACACGGTCTCCGGGTCCACAAGGCCCAGCACCACTTCGGCATAACGCTTGATATCCTCCACCGTGCCGTGGGAGCGGACATATTCCTCCAGCTCCGCCCGGCGGTGTTCTTCCAGGGCCGCTTCCTGGCGCAGCCGGTCATAGGCGATCTTTTCCTGCGCGATGGCGTTGCGCAGGATCAGCAGGGCCACCGTAGACAGTACGATAGCCGTCAGGATCACGCATTTGAGCAGAATGGAAGAGTGGCGGTATTTGATTTTCACCCTGGGCTTTTTTCTGTTTGCGGCCATGGTTCAAATCCTCCCGTTGCCGGTGTTTTCTCCATTTTATTTTAACCCATTTTTTCCCCGTTGCAAAGAAAAATTTTACGATTTTCCAGGATTTTTTCCATAACACCGCCGCCGGTCTCCAAAATGCGCCGTAAATTGGCAAAAGAGGCCGGGCAAAAAGCGTATGCCACACCGCCGCGCCCACCAAAAGACCCATTAAATATCCCAGCCGCAGATCCCCCCGGCAGACCCGGAATGCCGCTACCAACCAAAGGTACAGCATCCCCGGCAGCAAAAGCAAATCTCCAAAGAGAGGATATTTTTTTCGCACCGGGGTAAGCAGGTCGTGGAGCATTCCCAAAACGCACCCCAGTAAAAAGCACAAAAGCAGCCGCTGAGCCGCCACTGCCGGGTGGGTCATTTGAAGAGACGGCGGAAAACGCCGCCCTTGGGGGTGATCTCACTGTAAAAGAGGGCGTGGACTTTCCCCGTCACCGCCACCTCACCTCCCTCCAGGGACAGGTTTTCCAGAGAAAGCTCCTGCCCCCGGACAGTCAGATCCCCCATGGTGGTGTGCAGCAGCACTGTTTCCTCATCGAAGCCCACCACACCGGTAACCCCGGAGATCTTCAGTACTTTCCGCTCAGAGAGCGTCAGCTTATGGGGAAATTGCAATTCCGCCTGATTCATCCTTTATCAGCTCCTTTTATAGAATCTATGCGCGTAACAGATGCCCTATGAATCTCTCTTTTGCAGATGACAGCGTTTGTGATCGTCCCGAGCGCAGCCGAGGGACCTCCCGGGATGTTGGCAGCCCGGTGGTTTTCTGAGATTCCTCGACTCCGGCTTCGCCTCCGCTCGGAATGACAGGAAAAGTAACGATACCGAGGGAAACCCAAAGGTGGAACGAAACGATTGCAACTTTCTGTAATGCCATTTTTATCAAAAAAGCCAAAAGTCGTTGGGGAACAAGGGAAATAGGCATTTTTTCAAAAATAAAAATGGGAATTTGGCGGGAAGATTTTCGTAAAAAGGCGTGTTATAATAGTTACAGTCGGGGCTGGGAAAACAGCGTCGATTTTCTTATTTCTTTTTTATATTGTATCTGTGGAAAAATGCTTGAGTTTTCCACAGAAATGTGGTACAATTTAGGGTGAGAAAATAGTCGCAAAATCTTGCGTCCCGACCAATATTTTTCAATATGGAAAGGAGAAAAAATATGCTTTCAAGTGCCTATGTTTGGGCGAAAATCATCAACACCCTGGAGGAGCAGTACGACCCCATTACCATCTCCACCTGGTTCGACGATACCGAGGTGGTAGACTTGAATGAGGAGCAGCTGGTGCTGCATACCGGCGACGAATACCGGCAGGAGGTCATTGCCCGCCGCTTCAAGCTGCAGATCCAGGACATCCTGCGCAGCCTGACCAACACCGAGGCAAAGGTCTATATTTACAACGATAAAGAACTGGAGGTTTACCGTGCTAAAGGCTCAAAAAAAGCCGGTATGGAATTTAACTCCCAGTATACCTTCGATAATTTCGTGGTAGGTCCCTCCAACCGGTTTGCCTACAGCGCCGCCCTGGCAGCTTCCCAGACCCCCGGCAAAGTCTACAACCCCCTGTTTATCTACGGCCCTCCCGGCATCGGAAAGACCCACCTTCTATACGCCATCGCCAACGGCATCCAGAAGAACAACCCCGACACCAATGTGGTCTACATTAAAGGCGACCAGTTTACCAACGAGCTGATCGCCGCCATCCAAAGCGGTAAAAACATCGAATTTCGCAGTAAATACCGGGAAGCAGATCTGTTTCTCATCGACGATATCCAGTTTATTGCCGGTAAGGAATCCACCCAGGAGGAGTTCTTCCATACCTTTAATAAGCTGTATGAAGAAAATAAGCAGATCGTTATGACCTCCGACCGGAAGCCCAGCGATATGCTCACCCTGGAAGACCGGCTGAAGACCCGTTTTGAATGGGGTCTCATCGCAGACATTCAGCCCCCCGATTACGAGACCCGTGTGGCCATTGTTAAAAATAAGGCCGATAACCTGGGTATGCCCCTGCCGGACGATGTGTGCGACTACATTGCTAAAAATGTCACCAGCAATGTGCGGCAGATTGAAGGCACCGTCAACAAGATCAAGGCCTACCGGGATATGGGTATGCATCTGGATCTTAACAGTGTTTCCGACGCCATCAGCGATATGTTCCAGAATGGCGGCAGTTCCTTGCCTACCCCCAACCTGATCATCAATCAGGTATGTAAATTCTACTCCGTGGAAGAGTCTGTTCTCCGGGGTAACCTGAAAAATAAGGGAACAGCAGAAGCCCGGCAGGTGGCTGTCTACCTGATCCGTAAGCTCACGAACCTCTCCACCACCGAAATCGGTAAAGAGGTAGATAAGGATCACTCCACGGTGATCTACTCCATCCGAAAGGTGGAAGCGGCTCTCAAGGGTGGCGACAAGAACCTGCAGGATCACATTCGGGACATCACCGCAAATATCAATTCCTGTCTTTAAAATTTTCCACAGAGGTTGTGGAATGTGGAGACAATTTTTGTGGAGAAAAAAATTAAAATATTTACAAAAATCTCCCTGTTGAAAACCCTCCTTTTTCCACATTCTCAATTGTGGAAAAAAAGTGATTGTCTCCCTAAATAAAACCCGCCTTTTCCACAATTTTTTGCACTACTATTATTATTACTACCTAAAATAACTATTTATATATATTTATCTTTATCTATACAGAAAAGAGGTTTTTAAAATGCGTTTTACTTGTGAAAAAAGTGTACTTGTCAATGCGCTGAATATCACCGGACGCGCCGTTGCCCAGAAGAGCGCTATGACTGCTATTGAGGGTATTCTGTGTAAGGCTTACCAGGGACTGAGCTTCACCGGCTACAATATGGAAACCGCCATCACCTACGAGGTAGAAGCGGATATTGCAGCAGAAGGTTCCTGCATTCTGCCTGCAAAGCTGTTCGGCGATATTATCCGGCGTCTGCCCGAGGGTCCTGTGACTGTGGTGGTGGATGAGAATTACAAGGTTGCCATTCGCGCCGGTTACTCTTCCTTTACTATTTCCGCAGAGTCTTCTGAGGACTATCCCGAACTGCCCGATATTGGCGAAGGAAGACTGATGAAACTGCCCCAGTCCGCGCTGAAGGAGCTGATCAGCGGCACTATTTTTGCTGTTTCTGAAAACCAGGGCCGTCCTATCCATACCGGCGTTAAGTTTGAGATGGAGGGAGATAAGATTTCCGCCATTGCTGTGGACGGTTTCCGTCTGGCAAGACGCACATATAAGATGGAAGAGGCTACCGGCAAGAATCTCCAGTTCGTTGTGCCTGCACAGGGTCTGAAGGAAGTAGAGAAGATCCTGCAGGATGCCGAGGAAGATGTGACCTTTACCCTGGGCAGCCGCCATATTCTGTTCAGCTTCGGTCCTGCTACTCTGGTCTGCCGTCTGCTGGAAGGCGCTTTCCTGGATTGGAAGAAAGTTGTTCCTACCAACAGTCCCATTAAGCTGGTGGCAAACACCGGTGACCTGCAGACTGCCTTTGAGCGCGTGGGTCTGATCGTATCTGAAAAGCAAAAGAGCCCTGTGCGCTGTGTTTTCTCTGACCAGCTGCTGCAGCTGCGGACCAATACCACCATCGGCGCAGCAGAGGATCGCTGCTCCATCGCCGGTGACGGAAAGGATCTGGAAATCGGCTTTAATGCCCGTTACATTATTGATGCGCTGCGAGCTATTCCCAGCGAGGAAGTAGTGCTGGAGCTGACGAACGGCCTGTCTCCCATCGTGCTGACTCCCGCTGACGAAAAGTTGGATTATTCCTATATGGTCCTGCCTGTCCGCATTAAAACCAACTGATTTTTTGGAGACTTTTATGAAAGTTACCGTGAAGAAAAAAGATAACGCCCAGCCGGTTTGTATTTCTTCGGAGTTTATCAAATTGGAGGCTGCTCTGAAATACAGCAATGCTGTTTCTACCGGCGGCGAGGCAAAAGTCGTGATTTTGGAAGAAAATGTGAAAGTCAACGGCGAAATTTGCACTATGCGGGGCAAGAAGCTTTACCCGGGTGACCGGTTCACCTTTATGGGTACGGAATATGTGATTTGCATTCATGAACCTTTGTAATATTTCTTTAGAAAACTACCGGAACTATCGGCAGTTAAGCCTGGAATTTGATCCGGGAGTGAATCTTTTGGTGGGCAGTAATGCCCAGGGAAAAACCAATCTTTTGGAAGCTATCGGTTTTTTGGGTAGCGGAAGAAGCTTTCGCACCCAGAAAAATGCAGAGCTGATCGCCCTCGGGGAGGACTATGCCCAAATTGAGGGCAGTGTGTTTTCTCAAGAGCGCAATCAGACTCTGCGTTGGCAGCTTTTTAACGGCAGACCACGACAGCTTTACCGTAACGGCGTGAAGAAAAAGTCCACCGGTGATATACACGGGGTTTTGCAAACAGTGCTGTTCTGCCCGGAAGATCTGATGGTTTTAAAGACCGGCGCGTCTGCCCGCCGAAAAATGGGTGATAATGTATTATGTCAACTACGCCCAAACTATGAGGCGGCGCTTTCTCAGTATCAAAGAGTCATTGATCAGAAGGCACAAATCTTGAAAGGACGCTATGATAAACCGGCGCTTTTAGAGATTTTACCGGAATATAATGAAAAGTTATGTCAACTTGGTGGTTTGATTATTTCCTATCGCGCAAGGTTCTATGAGGGTCTGTGCCGGGAGGCAAAAATCTATCACGAGCATTTCTCCGGCGGCGCTGAGTGTTTCAACCTGGTGTACAAAACCGTCTCCACGGTGAAAGATCCCTTTGCTCCGGTTGCTACCCTGACGGAAAATCTCCGGGAGCATTTGGAAAGCCATTATCGGGCGGAGCTGGAAAGCGCCCAATGCTTAACCGGCCCCCATAAGGACGATTTCGATGTGGATCTTTGCGGCCTTTCTTTGAAGAGTTTCGGTTCTCAGGGACAGGTGCGCACCGCGGCGGTGAGCCTGAAGCTTGCCCAGCGCAAACTCATGGAAAAGGAAAGCGGAGAAACCCCGGTGCTGCTTTTGGACGATGTGCTTTCCGAGCTGGATGCCAGCCGGCAGGACTTTGTGCTGAACCAGATCACCGACGGGCAGGTGTTCATCACCTGCTGCGAACCCGGCCGTTTTACTAAATTAGGCAAAACCGTAGAAATCAGCCACGGAGAGGTGCGGTAGCAGTCGTTCCATCTTTGGGTGTTAACAAAAAGCGAAAGAAAAGTACCCTTATATTAAGGAGTTTTGATTATGAGTGAAGAAACCAAGGTAACCCAGGAATATGGCGGTGAACAGATCCAGGTGCTGGAAGGCCTGGAAGCTGTTCGCAAGCGCCCCGGTATGTACATCGGCTCTACGTCCAGTTCCGGTCTGCACCATCTGGTGTACGAGATCGTGGATAACTCCATCGACGAGGCGTTGGCCGGCTACTGTAAGCACATTACCGTGACCATTAACCCCGGCAACTCCATCACCGTTACCGATGACGGCCGTGGTATCCCCGTGGACATCCAGCCCCAGACCGGCAAGCCTGCGCTGGAGGTTGTATTTACTGTGCTCCACGCCGGCGGTAAGTTTGGCGGTGGCGGCTATAAGGTCTCCGGCGGTCTCCACGGCGTGGGCGCATCTGTTGTCAATGCCCTTTCCGAGAGCCTGACTGCAAGAGTTTATAAAAACGGCAAGATCCACGAAATGAAATTTGCCCGGGGTCACATCACCCA
This sequence comes from Faecousia sp., assembly GCA_045594845.1. Lineage (GTDB taxonomy): Bacteria > Bacillota > Clostridia > Oscillospirales > Oscillospiraceae > Faecousia. The sequence continues at coordinate 7,796 of JAZNZH010000020.1, forward strand.
GGAGATGAAGATCGTGGGCGACACCGACAAAACCGGTACCGAGGTCACCTTCCAGCCCGATCCGGAGATGTTCGACGATGTGATCTATTCCTACGAGATACTCCATGAGCGTATGCGTGAGGAGGCATTCCTGAATGCCGGTCTTTCCATCACCATCACCGATGCCCGCGGGGAAGAGCCCATTAGCGAAACCATGTGCTACGAGGGCGGTATTCGGGAATTTGTCACCTTCACCAACCGCAAAAAAACGGTGATCCACGAAGATGTGATCTACATCGCAGGCAGCAAGGGCGATGCCTCTGCCGAGATCGCCGTGCAGTATAACGACAGCTTCAACGAGACCATCCAGTCCTTTGCCAACGATGTGCGCACTCCCGAAGGCGGTATGCACGAGACCGGCTTTAAGACGGCTCTGACCCGTGTGCTGAACAACTACGGCATGAAAAACGGCATTATCAAGGGCGACGACAAGGTTTCCGGCGAGGACTGCCGTGAGGGTATTTCCGCCATTATCTCTGTCAAGCTGACCGATGCCCAGTTCGAGGGTCAGACCAAAGCAAAACTTGGTAACGCCTATATCCGCACCCTGGTGGAGCAGATCATGGGCGAGCAGCTGGCTACCTATTTCGAGGAGCATCCTGCTACCGCAAAAATCATTCTGGAAAAGGCAATGCTGGCAAACCGGGCCCGTGAGGCAGCCCGCAAGGCAAGAGAGAATGCCCGCCGCAAGACCGGTCTGGAATCCGGCGGTATGCCCGATAAACTCCAGGACTGCAACGAAAAAGACCCCTCCCTGTGCGAACTGTATATCGTCGAGGGTGACTCCGCTGCCGGCTCTGCCATCCAGGGCAGAGACTCCCGTTTCCAGGCCATCCTGGCAATGTGGGGTAAGATGCTGAACGTGGAGAAGGCCCGGGCAGATAAGATCTACGGCAACGATAAGCTCCGTCCTCTGATCATCGCCCTGGGCGGCGGTATCGGTGAGGACTTCGATGTGGAAAAGCTCCGCTACCACAAGGTCATCATTATGTCTGATGCGGACGTGGACGGCGCCCATATCCGCACCCTGCTTTTGACCTTCTTCTTCCGCTATATGCGGCCGATGATCGAAAACGGCTTTGTTTACTCCGCCGTGCCGCCTCTTTATAAGCTGACTCGGGGCAAGACCGTCCGGGTGGCTTATTCCGACGAGGAAAGAGACCTGGTTTCTGCCGAAATGCGTGGCGAGAGCAACGCAAAGGTGGAGATCAACCGCTTCAAGGGCTTGGGCGAGATGAATAAGGACGAGCTGTGGGAGACTACCATGGACCCCGAAAAGCGTACCCTGCGCCGGATCACTCTGGAGGATGCCCGCCTGGCCGATGAGATCTTCACCGTGCTGATGGGCGAGCAGGTAGAGCCCCGCAAAGAGTGGATCGAGAAGAACGCAAAATACGCCATCAACATTGATATCTAAGGAGGTGACGCAACTTGGCAAAGCATAACAGAAATTATAAGCCTGAGGATATTGCCTATCCCGAGCAGGCCATCGTAACATCCAACCTTGTGGAGGAGATGGAGAAATCCTATATTGAGTACGCCATGAGCGTCATCGTTGGCCGCGCCCTGCCGGACGTCCGCGACGGCCTGAAGCCGGTGCACCGCCGTATTCTGTACACTATGTACGAATCCGGTCTGACCTCCGACAAGCCTTTTAAGAAGTCCGCAACCTGCGACGGTGAAGTGATAGATAAGTATCAACACCACGGCGACGGCACCATGTATGACGCAATGGTGCGTCTTGCCCAGGACTTCTCTATGCGCTATATGCTGGTGGACGGCCACGGTAACTTCGGTTCTGTGGACGGCGACCCTGCCGCTGCCTACCGTTATACCGAGGCAAGACTTTCTAAGCTTTCCAACCAGATGCTCCGGGATATCGACAAGGACACCGTCAACTGGGATCCCAACTTCGACGAAAGCCGGAAAGAGCCCCGGGTGCTGCCCAGCCGTTTCCCCAACCTGCTTGTGAACGGCTCCAACGGTATCGCCGTTGGTATGGCCACCAACATTCCTCCCCATAACCTGACGGAGGTGATCAATGCCTGCGTGGCAGTGATCCACGATCCGGAGATTTCTATGGTGGACCTGATGGAACATATTACCGGTCCTGACTTCCCCACCGGCGGTATCATTATGGGTCGCAGCGGCATCCGCGCTGCCTACGCCACCGGCCGCGGCAAGGTGGTGGTCCGCGCCCGTACCGAGTTTGAGGAATTCGGCAATGACCGGATGCGCATTATCGTCAGTGAGCTGCCCTACCAGGTCAATAAGCGTCAGCTGATCAAGGCCATTGCCGATCAGGTCAACGAAAAGCGCCTGGAAGGTATTTCTGACCTGCGCGACGAGACCGACCGCAACGGTATGCGTATCGTGATCGAGCTGAAAAAGGACGCAAATCCCCAGGTTGTGCTGAACAACCTGTTTAAGCAGACTGCCCTGCAGTCTAGCTACGGCATCATTATGCTGGCACTGGTGGACGACCAGAAGCAGCCCAGAATTCTGTCTCTGCGGCAGATCATCGACGAGTACCTGACCTTCCAGATCGAGGTGCTGACCCGCCGTACCCAGTACGATCTGCGCAAGGCACAGGAGCGGGCCCACCTGTTGGAGGGTCTGCTGATCGCCCAGGATAACATCGACGAGGTGATCCGGATCATCCGTTCCGCCTACGATGATGCCAAGGAAAAGCTGATGGAGCGCTTTGGCCTTTCTGATGTGCAGGCACAGGCTATCCTGGATATGCGTCTGAAAGCCCTGCAGGGTCTGGACCGTGAAAAGCTGCAGGCTGAGTACGACGAACTGCAGGAGAAGATCGCATACTATAATGACCTGCTGGCAAATCCCGAAAAGCTCCAGGGTGTTTTGCGCGAGGAGCTGATCACCATCCGGGACAAGTTCGGCGACGAGCGCAAGACCGAGATCCAGGATATCGAGGACGACATCGATATCGAGGATCTGATCGAAGAGGAGCAGTGCGTCATTACCATCAGTAAGCAGGGCTATGTGAAGCGTATGCCTGTGGACACCTACCGGACCCAGAGCCGCGGTGGCCGTGGCGTGAACGCCCAGAACCTGAAGGAAGAGGACTATGTAAAGAGCCTGAATGCCGCTTCCACCCACGATCATATTCTGTTCTTTACCGACCTGGGCCGTGTCCACCACCGCAAGGGCTATCAGATCCCTGAGGCCGGCAGAACTGCCCGGGGCACCGCTATGGTGAACATCCTGCCTCTGGAGCAGGAGGAGCGGGTCACTGCAATGGTGATCACCCGGGAATTCGACGAGAACGAGTACCTGATGATGGTCACCCGCAAGGGTACTGTTAAGCGCATTCCTCTGGTAGCGCTGAATACCCGCCGCCGTACCGGCATCCGGGCTATTACCCTGGATGAGGGCGATCAGCTGATCAATGTGATCCGTACCAACGGTAACGACAATATTATTCTGGCCACCGCTGACGGTATGGCCATCTGCTTCAACGAAAACGATGCCCGTCCCATGGGCAGAGATGCCACCGGTGTCCGGGGCATCCTGCTGGGCGAGGGCGACCGGGTCATCGGCGCAGAAAAGGTGGAAGAGGGCAAGACCCTGCTCACCGTCACCGAAAACGGCTTCGGTAAGCGCACCGAGCTGCCCGAGTACCTGCGTACCGGCCCCGACGGCGAGAAGATTCCCCAGAGCCGTGGCGGTAAGGGCCTGAAGAACTACAATATCACTGCAAAGACCGGCCGTGTTGCCGGCTGCCGTGTGGTCAGCGACACCGACGATGTTATGCTCATTGAAAACGGCGGCGTGATCATCCGCGTACCTGCAAATTCCATCAATATCTATAAGCGGGATGTGCAGGGTGTTATCATTATGCGTATCGAAGAGGGCAACAAGCTGGTGTCCCTGGAGCGCGTAGAGACCATCAACGAGGAAGTGGCAGAGTGAAAACCGTAACGCTGTATACCGACGGCGCCTGTTCCGGCAACCCCGGCCCCGGTGGCTGGGGGGCCATCCTGGAATATAACGGGGTGGAAAAGGAGCTTTGCGGCGGAGAGGAAAGCACCACCAATAACCGGATGGAGCTGACGGCGGTGATTCGGGGATTGGAAGCCCTGAAAGAGCCCTGCATCGTGGAGCTTTACTCCGACAGCAAGTATGTCATCGACGGCCTGAGTAAAGGCTGGGCGGAAAGCTGGCGGGCAAAGGGCTGGCGCAAGGCGGATAAAAAGCCTGCGCTGAACCCGGACCTTTGGGGCGCGTTACTTGACTTGGTGGCAAAGCACGAATTGCGCTACCACTGGGTCAAGGGCCATGCCGACAATCCGAAAAACAACCGCTGCGACGAGATGGCCGTGGCCCAATGGCAAAGCCTGAAGGGAGAATAATATGTATCTGCCTATCGGCAATGATATGTCCGTGCGGACATCGGCAGTGGTAGGAATCTTCGATATGGACAACACAACTACCTCCAAGCGCACCCGGAATTTTCTGCGGCGGGCCCAGGAGGAGGGCAATGTGATCTCCTGCGACGATCTGCCTAAAAGCTATGTGGTTACCGTAGAATACGGAATGCTCCGGATCTACGAATCCGCCTACTCCGTCACCACACTGCAAAAACGACTGAAGAAATAAAAAGGGAGGCTCTTCTGAGCCTCTCTTTTTTGTTGAATTGACTGTTTTGCGGTCATTGCGAACCAGTCCGCAGACTGGTGTGGCAATCCCCATCGAATAACCGCTGTCGCCCCGAGCGTAGCCGAGGGGCCTCACGGGAGATCGGTAGTCCGGAGATTCCTTGAGATTCCTCGACTCCGGCTTCGCCTCCGCTCGGAATGACACGGGGAATGTAGCGTTACCGAGCAACACCCAAAGGTGTAACGAATACTGCTGCATCTTGCACGCATCGCCACCGGCGGCTCGCAGGTGTTAACAAAAAATTCACCGCAAATGGGTGAGGATGTAGTATAATAGAGAAAAACCTATTAAGGAGGATGTATTTATGTCCTATTGCGTATTGGTTGTGGAAGATGATGTGCATATCCGTGAGCTTTTAAAGCTGTATCTGGAAAAGGAGGGCTACGCAGTCCGCACTGCCGCCGATGGCCGGCAGGGTCTGGAGCAGTTCCGCCGGGAGCAGCCCGACCTGATTTTGCTGGATGTGATGATGCCGGGTATGAACGGCTGGGAGGTCTGTAAGGCAGTCCGCGCCGAGAGCCAGGTGCCGGTGATCATGCTCACTGCCAAAAGTGAGACCGACGACAAGGTGCTGGGCCTGAAAACCGGCGCCGATGACTACATCACCAAGCCCTTTGAAATGAAAGAGGTGCTGGCCCGGATCGAAGCGGTGCTCCGCCGCAGCGGCTGCGAGGAAGCCCCCAAGCCCCGCCGTTTGGTGTTTGACAACCTGGTGATCGATATGGAGGCCTTCGAGCTCACTGTCCGGGATAAAAAGCTGGACATTCCCCCCAAGGAGATGGAGCTGCTGTATTACCTGGCATCCACGCCCAACCGGGTCTATACCCGCAATCAGCTGCTGGACGAGGTGTGGGGCTTTGACTATTTCGGCGATTCCCGCACTGTGGATGTCCACGTTAAGCGCCTGCGTGAGAAATTAGAGGGCGCTTCCCAGCGGTGGAGCGTAAAAACCGTTTGGGGCGTAGGTTATAAATTCGAGGTAGTGTAAGTATGAGAACAACATTTCGACGGGTCTTTTTGTCCACCGCCATTATTTTATTGGTGGCGATGCTGATCGTGGGTTTGTCCTTCCAGTTTTTGGCGTACCGCTATATGAGCCAGTGGTCTATAGACAATCTAAAACGGGAGGCAAAGGCCCTGACCCAAATCACCAAATCCTATATTGCCGAGGACGAGATCACCGGCCGGGATTTCTATATGAATCTGCGGGCATGCACCCTGGCTACCGGCAGTGACGCAGTGATCTGCGACGGCCGCGGCCGGCTGGTGCTTTGCTCCGATGCGCTGGAGGGCTGCGAGCATATCGGTTTGGCGGTGGACCGGGTGTTTATGGAGAAGATCCAGGCGGACGGATACTATGAGACAGTGGGTATGGTCAAGGGTCTCTACGAAGAGCGCCGGGCTGTGGCAGCGCTGCCTATCTATGATAACGCAAAGAATATTATCGGCATTGTGATGGTCTCCGCCCCAGCAACCCATATTCGGGGCATGTTCTGGGAGATGACCAAAATCTATCTGATCGTAGCGGCACTGGTGCTGGCAGCGGCTCTTGCGGTGGTGGTATACTGCGCAAGGCGGATCAGCCGCCCCCTGCGGAATGTGGCAAAAGCGGCAGTGGAATTCGGCCAGGGCAATCTGGAATCCCGGGTCAAAGTGGAAAAACGCTCTCCTGTGGAGGTACAGGAATTGTCCCGTTCCTTTAATACTATGGCGGCCTCTCTGCAGCGCAGCGAAGAGCAGCGACAGGAATTTGTCAGCAATGTTTCCCACGAGCTGAAAACTCCCATGACCACCATCGGCGGTTATGTGGACGGCATTTTGGACGGTACGATCCCCGCCCGGGACAGTGAAAAATACCTGCTTTTGGTGTCTGAGGAGACCAAACGCCTGAGCCGCCTGGTGCGGAGTATGCTGGAAATGAGTCGGGTGCAAAGCTACCGGGCGTTCCCGGAAAGCCAAAAGACCCGGTTCGACGCCTGCGAGTGCGCCGGTCGGGTGCTGCTGAGCTTTGAGCAGAAGATCGTGGAGAAGAAAATGCGGGTGGGAGTTGCGTTTCCCGAGGAGCCGGTGTACACTTTTGCCGGCGAGGATGCCGTTACCCAGGTGCTGTATAACCTGCTGGACAACGCGGTGAAATTCTGCCCAGAAGAGGGCGTTCTGCTGCTGGGTTTGACCACCCAGGACAATAAGGTTCTGATCACCGTGGAAAACGACGGACCTACCATTGCGCCCGAGGAATTGGAGCGCCTCTTCGACCGCTTCCATAAAACCGACAAGAGCCGTTCCCGGGATAAGGACGGCTGGGGGTTGGGTCTTGCTATCGCCAAGAGCATTATGACCAGTCACGGTGAGGATATCCGGGTCCGCAGTGTGGATGGGAAAACTGCCTTTACCATCACGCTGCCTCTTGTGGATTGACGGCAGCGACAAAATGGTGTATGCTATAGGCGGATGAAGAGAGAGGACGGCCCGCTTATGGAGCAGATCTTTGAAAAGAAATACGAAATCACCGAGGTGCTGACCGACGGCTTTGAGCGGCTGCACCCGGCAGCGCTTTTGTACCTGGTGCAGGAGACCGCCGGCGCCCACTGCCATCATTTGGGCGTGGAGGATGAAAAGTTGGGGGATCTGTTTTGGGCGGTGCTGCGGTACCGTGTGGAGGTGGACCGCCTGCCCCGGCTGGGGGAGACCGTCACATTGCGCACCTGGCCTATGCCCACCACCCGGGTGGCCTTTCCCCGGTCGACGGTTGCCTATGATGAAAAGGGCCGGGAATTGTTCCGTGCGATCAGCATTTGGGTGATCATGGACCGGAACACCAGAGGGATGATCCTGCCGGCAAAAAGCGGCATTATGGTGCCGGGCGTAGAATTTGGCAATGAGCTGCCTGCCCCCCGTGCTTTGGCACCGCAAGGCCTTTCCAGCGGGCAGACCCGGCAGGTTCAGTTCCTGGATCTGGATAAGAACGGCCATATGAATAACACCCGGTATCTGGACTGGGTGGCAGATCTTCTGCCTTCTAAATTCTATGGCGCTCATACACCTAAGAAAGTGGTGGTCTGCTACAATCAGGAGGCCAGGGAAGGACAGGAAATCGCCCTGAAATGGGAGCTCAGCGCCCAGGGAGAACTGACGGTGGATGGCCACCGCACAGAGGAATCCGGGGAACGGATCTTCTCTGCCCAAGTAGCCTTTTGAACAGTTTTATGTAAAGCAAATGAAAAATCCCCAGTTTTTAACATAATAATCACAAATACCCGAAAAAGCCCTGCAGACCCCGGCCTGCAAGGCTTTTTTTGGGCGTTGCTTGTGGAATAACTTGTGGAATGTGGGGAAAACTTTAGGTCGCTAAACCACGAAAAATGCTGTTTTTTGAAGGTTATGTAAACGGATATTCTGTCCACCTCCTATGATTGACACAATCTGCAAAATTTGATAAGATAATAAAAAATCTAATCGAGGATGTTTTATGGAAAACTATTTGCGTCCCCAGCTGACAGAGGATAAAGTAAAGGC
>JAZNZH010000021.1:0-13195 GCA_045594845.1 Faecousia sp.
CCGCCAACACCGACATGAACGGCCAGAACACCGCTCTGTTCTTCGGTCTGTCCGGCACCGGCAAGACTACCCTGTCTACCGACCCCAAGCGTCTGCTGATCGGCGATGACGAGCACGGCTGGGACGACAACGGTGTGTTCAACTTCGAGGGCGGCTGCTACGCTAAGGTCATCAACCTGGATGCCGACTCCGAGCCCGATATCTACAATGCTATTAAGCGCAACGCTCTGCTGGAGAACGTTACCGTTGACGAGAACGGCAAGTGCAATTTCGCTGACGGCTCCGTCACTGAGAACACCCGTGTCTCCTACCCCATCAACCACATTGAGAAGATCGTACGCCCCGTGTCCGCAGGTCCCGACGCCAAGAACGTCATCTTCCTGTCCGCTGACGCTTTCGGCGTTCTGCCTCCCGTTTCCATCCTGACCCCCGAGCAGACCAAGTACTACTTCCTGTCCGGCTTCACTTCCAAGCTGGCCGGCACCGAGCGCGGCATCACTGAGCCCACTCCCACCTTCTCCGCTTGCTTCGGCGCAGCCTTCCTGGAGCTGCATCCCACCAAGTACGGCGAGGAGCTGGTCAAGAAGATGGAAAAGTCCGGCGCCAAGGCTTACCTGGTCAACACCGGCTGGAACGGCACCGGCAAGCGTATCTCCATCAAGGATACCCGCGGCATCATCGATGCTATCCTGGACGGCTCCATCCTGAAGGCTGACACCAAGAAGATCCCCTACTTCGACTTCGAGGTTCCCACCAGCCTGCCCGGCGTGGATCCCGCAATCCTGGACCCCCGCGACACCTATGCCGATCCCGCTATCTGGAACGAGAAGGCAAAGGATCTGGCTGCCCGCTTCGTGAAGAACTTCACCAAGTACACCGGCAACGACGAGGGCAAGGCTCTGGTTGCTGCAGGCCCCAAGGCTGAATAATCCCGCGACTACCCAAAAGCCGGGGGAGCAATCCCCCGGCTTTTCCCTTAAGCTTTCCCTTTGCGGGGAAAGGGCAGAACCTTTTTCGAAAGATTTTGCCCTGTTTCCGTAAACAAATTTCCAAAACGGAGGTCTATATAAAATGGCAAGAAAAGTTCAGTTTGTGGAGACCGTTCTGCGTGACGCAAACCAGTCTCTGATCGCCACCCGTCTGCCCTACGATAAGTTCGAGCCCATGTTGGAGACCATCGACAAAGCCGGTTTCTATGCTGCCGAATGCTGGGGCGGTGCCACCTTCGACGTCTGCCTGCGGTATTTGAACGAAGATCCCTGGGAGCGTCTGCGCAAGATCCGCGCAAAGATGCCCAACACCAAGCTGCAGATGCTGCTGCGCGGTCAGAACGTGCTGGGTTATTCCCACTACCCCGATGACTTTGTAAAACTCTTTGTTCGCAAGGCTGTGGAAAACGGCATGGATGTGCTGCGTATTTTCGACGCCCTGAACGACGTGAAGAACATGAAGGTTGCTATGGAAGCAACTGTGGAAGCCGGTGCCATTGCATCCGGTGCTATCTCCTACACCACCTCTCCTGTCCACACCCACGCCAAGTACGTGGAGATGGTCAAGGAGCTGAAGGAAATGGGCGCTTCCACCATCTGTATTAAGGATATGGCCGGTATTATGGGTCCCCAGGAGGCTTACGATCTGGTGTCCGCTATTAAGGACGCTGTGGATCTGCCCATCGACCTGCACACCCACTCCACCACCGGTCTGGCATTTATGACCTACCTGAAGGCTGTGGAAGCCGGCGTCGACATTATCGACACCGCTATCTCCCCCTTCTCCGGCGGTACTTCCCAGCCCGCAACCGAGACCATGGCTTACGCACTGCGTCAGCTGGGTTATGAGGTTGATCTGGATGATTCCTGCACCACCAAGATGTCCAACTATTTCAAGGGTGTCCGGGACGAGTTCGTTGCCGACGGCACTCTGATGCCCAAGAGCATGGCTACCGACACCCAGTGCCTGACCTATCAGGTACCCGGCGGTATGCTGTCTAACTTGCTGAGCCAGCTCAAGCAGATGAACGCTCTGGACAAGTTTGAGGAAGCTCTGGCCGAGACACCCAAGGTCCGCGCCGATCTGGGCTATCCTCCCCTGGTGACTCCCACCTCTCAGATGGTGGGCGTGCAGGCAGTCCGCAACGTGCTGGACGGTGAGCGCTACAAGACCGTTTCCAAGGAGATCAGGGCCTACTGCCGCGGCGAGTATGGTACTACCCCCGCTCCCATCGATGCTGATATCCAGAAGCAGATCCTGGGCGACGAGAAGCCCCTGGACGGCCGCTATGCCGACACTCTGGAGCCCATCGTGGAGCCCACCCGTGAGAAGCTGGGCGACCTGGCAAAGTGCGACGAGGATGTTCTGAGCTATATCGCATTCCCCAACCTGGCTGAGAAGTTCTTCGAGGATCGCAAGGCCAAGGAAGAGAACGTCTGTGCATACTCCATCGTGGAGGTGTAAGGCATGCCTGTGATTCTGGCGCTTACCAAGCAGCAAAACGACGCCATCACTCTGGCGTTGGTTGCTGTGCTGGCTCTGATCGTGATTGTCGTCGTGATCCGCAAGGCCGTGTCTCTGAAGAACGCACCTGCCGCTCCCGAAGCACAGGAACCCATTGCGTTCCAGCCTAAGGAAGCTCCCGGCTCTGCCGGTCAGCTGAAGCTGCACAATGTAGAACCCAAGACCGCTGCTATGCTTATGGCCATCGTAGCGGATAAACTGCAAAAGCCCATCAATGAGCTGCGCTTTATTTCCATCAAGGAGGTCGAGTAATTATGAAATACAGAATTACTTTGAATAACCGTATTTATGAAGTTGAAGTAGAAGCCGGTAAGGCTATGCTGCTGGATGAGTACGAGGCTGTGGCACCCGCTGCTCCTGCCGCCGCTCCCGCAGCTGCCCCTGTGGCTGCTCCCGCTCCCGCTGCTGCACCTGCAGCCGCTCCTGCTGCCGTTGCCGTGACCGGCGCCGGCGAACCCGTCAATGCTCCCATGCCCGGCACCATCCTGAAGGTGAATGTCGCTCAGGGTCAGACTGTCAAGGAGGGCGATGTCCTCTGCGTGCTGGAAGCTATGAAGATGGAAAACGAGATTATGGCTCCCAAGGCCGGCACTATCACGCAGGTAGTTGTCACCAAGGGCGCAACTGTGGATACCGGTGCTCCTCTGGTCGTTATCGGCTAATTAGGAGGACATATGGAAATTCTATACGAAAACCTGCTGGCGTTCCAGTGGAAGGATATCGTAATGATCCTGCTGGGTTGTCTGCTGATCTATCTTGCAATCAAGAAAGAGATGGAGCCTTCCCTGCTGCTGCCTATGGGTCTGGGTACCATTTTGGTAAACATTCCCGGCTCCACTGCCCTCACCGGCCCCATTTTGGAGCTGTATGAGGCTGGCATCGCCAACGAGCTGTTCCCCTTGCTGTTGTTTATCGGCATCGGTGCCATGATCGACTTTGGCCCGCTGCTGACCAACCCCAAGCTGATGCTCTTCGGTGCTGCAGCACAGTTCGGCATCTTCTTCACCCTGGCAATGGCCAGTGTATTCTTCCCCGAAGCAAAGGATGCCGCCTCCATCGCCATCATCGGCGCTGCCGACGGCCCCACCTCCATCGCTGTGGCTAACACTCTCGGTTCCAACTATGTAGGCGCCATCACCGTGGCTGCTTACTCCTATATGGCTCTGGTGCCGGTCATCCAGCCTCCTGTTATTAAGGCGCTGACCACCAAGAAGGAGCGTATGATCCGGATGCCCTACGAACAGAAGTCTGTTTCTAAGACCACCCGTATCATGTTCCCCATCATCATCACTGTGGTAGCCTCCGCCATTGTGCCTGATGCCACCGCGCTGATCGGCTTTTTGATGTTCGGCAACCTGATCCGCGAGTGCGGCGTGCTGGACAGCCTGTCCGAGACCGCACAGAAGGTGCTGGCAAACCTGATCACCATCTTCCTGGGCATCAGCGTTGCATTCAATATGACCGCAGGTAAGTTCCTGCAGGTAGACACCCTGCTGATCATGGGTCTGGGTCTGATCGCATTTATCGTGGACACCGCCGGCGGCGTGCTGTTCGCAAAACTGATCAATGTGTTCTCCAAGAAGAAGATCAATCCTATGATCGGTGCAGCCGGCATCTCCGCATTCCCCATGTCCGGCCGTATCGTACACAAAATGGGTCTTGCTGAAGATCCTCAGAACCACCTGCTGATGCATTCCATCGGCGTCAATGTCTCCGGCCAGATCGCCTCCGTTATCGCCGGCGGCATCATCCTGAGCATGTTTGGAGGTTAATGGTATGAATATTACATTTAACCCTGCCGGTTTTATTGCCCAGCTGCCCAGAATGGGCGTTGGCATGCTAGTTATCTTCGTTGTTATTGGTCTGATCATCCTGACCACCTCCCTGATCAACTGGCTCTTCTCCGACAAGTAATAAAAACCGGGGGCTGAACGACGGTTCGGCCTCCGTACCTTTTCCCAAGGAGGGAATATTATGATTCTGTCAGATATCAGCATCAGCCAAGCCGGTCTTTACGCACTGCTTGGTTATGTTGTGGTATTCTTCGGTTTGATTCTTTTGATGATCCTGACCGTGATTTTGGGCAAATGCTTTATTGCCGCTGCAAAGCGCAAAGCAGCTGCCGTGGCGGCTATTGCGCCTCCCGAAGCACCTCCTATTCCCGCTGCTCCCGGCTCCGCCGGCGGTGTAAAGCTCCACAATGTTGAGCCTAAAACCGCTGCTATGCTTATGGCCATTGTGGCAGACAAGCTGCAAAAGCCTATCAACGAGCTGCGCTTTATTTCCATTAAGGAGGTAGAGTAATGCATATTGGTGAAATTTTGCTGAAGCTGTGGACCGACTCCGGTTTCGCAGCTATGGATTGGCGCAATGCCGTGATGATCGCCATCGGTTGCTTCCTTCTGTATTTGGCCATTGTCAAGCAATTTGAGCCGCTGCTGCTTTGCGGCATCGCATTCGGCTGTATCCTGACCAACCTGCCTATGGCGAATATGTACCATCAGGAGCTGTGGACCGCTTTTATGAATGGCGAGATCGGCTACGGTGACATTCTCCACGACGGCGGTTTACTGGACTTTTTCTACATTGGCGTAAAAACCAGTATTTACCCCTGTCTCATCTTCCTGGGTGTGGGTGCGATGACCGACTTCGGTCCTCTGCTCAGCAACCCCAAGAGCCTGCTTTTGGGCGCAGCCGCCCAGATGGGCGTGTTTGCCGCATTCCTGGGTGCAGTGCTTCTGGGCTTCAGCGGCAACGAAGCTGCATCCATCGGCATCATCGGTGGTGCTGACGGCCCCACCGCCATCTTCCTGACTTCTCAGCTTGCTCCCCATCTTTTGGGTGCGATTGCTGTGGCCGCCTATTCCTATATGGCGCTGATCCCCCTGATTCAGCCGCCCTTTATGAAGCTGCTGACTACCCCTGAAATGCGTAAAGTCAAGATGGAGCAGACCCGTACCGTCTCCAAGGCAGAAAAGATCATCTTCCCCATCGCTGTTACCATCTTTGTAGCGCTGCTGCTGCCGGACACCGCTCCCCTGGTAGGTTGCCTAATGCTGGGCAATCTGCTGAAGGAAACCGGTGTTACCGACCGGCTGTCCGATACCGCGCAAAACGCACTGATGAACATTGTCACCGTGCTGCTGTCCACCTCCGTGGGCGCAACGATGGTTGGCAGCAACTTCCTGGACATGAACACCTTGAAGATCATCGTGCTGGGCGTTGCCGCATTCATCCTCTCCACCTGCGGTGGCTTGGTGGGCGGCGTTCTGATGTACAAGCTCACAAAGGGTAAGGTCAACCCCCTCATCGGCTCTGCCGGTGTGTCCGCTGTGCCTATGGCCGCCCGTGTGGCCAACAAGGAAGGTCAGAAGTCCAACCCCTCCAACTTCCTGCTAATGCACGCAATGGGTCCCAACGTGGCCGGCGTCATCGGTTCTGCCATTGCCGCAGGCTTCCTGCTCAGCGTCTTTGGCGGTTAATTCCAACAAAAAACCTGACATCTTACGATGTCAGGTTTTTCTTTTTCTCAAAAGCTTCTTTCATTACTTTATATGCAATGGAGGAGAAACCGTGGTCATAGCTGCCTTTGAACTGGCGGTACTCCCAAAGAGTGCCGGTGTAGGGCTCCATTTTGCCGAAGAAATCCTCAACGGTAGAAAGCACCAGATCATATTTTCCAAGTTTCATCAAGGCATCCATTCGCAGGAGCAGACCCGGGAACACATTGATCTCAATGATCTCCGGCACAGCCCCCTCCCGATCCAGCTTAAATACATCGCACATCAGGTGGATTAGGTATGCATACTCCGGGGCATGGGGATCGATTCCGCCAAAGAGCAACGCATAATACTGGCAGACCTCAGAGCTATGGGGCTGCCGCTGCAAATTGCCCTTTTCATCCCGGACACTGTGATCCAGGAAATATTTACCGTTAAAGGACTGGCGCAGCGTCTCCTGCCGCACTTTTTCGCTGCGGTTTACAAGCGCCTCATCCTCATACAGATGGGCCGCAGCCTGCAGCGCTGCAGAATAAAGGAAATTGGTGGGATAGTTCACATCCTGGCACCAATCATTGGCGCCACTCCACTCGATAAAGTTCCAGGAAGGCAGATTCTCCACCAACCCATCGCTGTTTTCGTAACCGCGGAAGAACTCCAGTACCCCGTAGATACTGTCCCGGAAATCCTCTTTTTTCTCCGCATTGCCCCGTTCGAACACATACTTTTCCACCTGCAGAATGTACCACAGGTTGAACTGAGGAATAAATGTACCGCCGGGTACGATGTCGCTGGGGTAGGTTTCCGGCAATGCGCCCTTGGGAATCTCTCCCCTGCGGTTGGGGAACATCCGGTAGTTTTCCAGAAATGCATCCTCGATCTGAGTCTTTCCGGTCATAGCAAACTCCGCCTGTGCGGTAAAGTAGCCGTCCGCCAGCCAGCCTGCCCGCTCCCGGGAGGGACAATCCATATAGAAGTCCAGGGCGTTGTGGGCAAAATTCCGGATCGCCGCCCGACCGATGGCTGCCTGCGTCTCATTTTCATAGGGCAGCTCCGGCACATTCCGGGTGTCGGACATATAGGTAACTGCTCCAAAACCATTCAGGCGAATGCTACCCTCTTTTACCATAATGATAGCATAGCGGAAGGTGTATGCCTCAAAACTCTGCACTGTCCGCTTATCTCCGGCAGGCAGGAAATACTCCAGCACATTTTGGGCATTCATCTGAGTAAACTGGAATTCCTCTCCCAGATACAACTCTGTGAAGCCCACTACCACATCACTTTCCCGGAGAGCTTCCCACTCCATTTTCAAAAAACCCGCTTCGATTCTCTCAAAGTCCACGATGGCATACTGTCCCTGCTCCAGAACAACCGGCAGAGGTTGCTCCTGACCGGTCACTGTCTGCTTCTGCCGCTGAAGCCATTTGCAGGGGCGGCTGACCACCTCGTCCTTTTCATACACGCCCCACTCCTTGGGCACAGATCGCCAGGAGTATTTATTCCCCTTATAAGGCAGAGTCTCATCAAATTGGAATGTGCCAACCCGGTAAGCGGTATTCAGAGACAGTTCATCGTAAACAGGGTACGGCGCAACTCTGGGCAGAATCTTGTAGCTTTCCTTAGATATCTCCAGTGTTGCTGGCACTTCCCGATTCTCCCGGAAATCCCACACCTCAGAGAAATGCCGCTGGACAGAGTACCGCTCCACCTTCTGCAGGTGAGTTCCCGGCAGGAAACCTTCAAAATCCCGTCCGGTATACTGCAGCACCCGATCTCCTTGCCGCAGCTCTGCCATAATGCAGGAAGGAGCGCGCACCGCCGCCAGGCTGCCACAGAAATAGCCGATGGCTTCGATTTCGATCTCCAGCTCCTGTCCTTCCCGGTAGGTCAGCGGAATCACATCCTCCCGGAGATATCCCTCTGCGGCACGGGCAGGTCCTGCCGCCACAAAGTCACCGTTCACAAACAAACGGTAGAAGGCCGTTCCTGCAATATGCAGGCTGAGAGCATCACAGGCAGCCACCCGTGTTCGGATGGCTGCCTGGATATTCATTTCTTTGGCCTTTCCTGCGATCCACACAGGTTTTGCACATAGAAACATAAGTATTACCTCTTCTCGATCTGCTGCTTGTTGTACTGTAGAGTATAGAGTTGATGGTATCTGCCCTTTTTATGGAGCAGTTCCTGGTGATTGCCCTGCTCGATGATCTGACCCTTGCTCAGCAGGATAATGTTATCCGAATGCTGAATGGTGCTTAGGCGGTGGGCAACGATCAGCATAGTGCCGATGTTCTTCATCTTCTCCAGGGAGTCCTGGATCAGCACTTCCGTCTCGGTATCGATGTTGGCGGTGGCCTCGTCCAGGATCATCACAGAGGGCTTATGGACGATGGTACGGGCAAAACTCAGCAGCTGGCGCTGACCGGCGGAGAAGTTGTTGCCCCGCTCACGCACCGGCTCATCCAAGCCTGCTTCCAGCTTATTGATGAAGGAGTCCGCATTCACGTAGCGGCAAGCCTCCATCACCTCGTCATCACTGACGCCCTCCATACGTAGCAGGATATTGCTGCGGATCGTGCCTGTGAACAGGAACACATCCTGAAGCATCTGACCGAAATGGCGGCGCAGAGAAGCAATCTTGATCTTCTTGATATCGATACCGTCGATCAGGATCTGACCTTTCTGGATATCGTAGTTGCGGCAGATCAGGCTGAGGATGGTAGTCTTACCGGAACCGGTAGAGCCAACAAAGGCCACAGTCTGCCGGGGGAAAACCTTAAAGGAAACGCCCTTAAGCACCCATTCGTCGGGCTTATATGCGAACCACACATCCCGGAATTCGATCTCGCCCTTGATCTCTTCCAGTTCGATGGCGTCAGGCTCGTCCACCACCTCAGGGATCATATCCATAATGGTGAAGATCTTCTCCGCAGAGGCGAAGGCCGACTGGAGTACATCGAAATGCTCGGACAGAGTCTGAATGGGGTCAAAGAACTTGGATGCGTACAAATAGAACGTAACCAGTGTGCCGGAGGTAATGGTCTGTCCCAGGAACACGGTGTTGTTGATATAGCCCCGGCTGCCGAAGTAGAACAGGCACAGCACGCAGCTGATATGGAGCATATACACCATAGGCCGGAACACGCCGAACACCAGCATTCTCTGCTTCTTGGCCTTGGTGAGCGCATTGCTCTTTTCCAAAAACTCGTTGAGCTTTTCCTGCTCCCGATTGAATATCTGGGTGATCTTGATGCCGGAAAGGTTCTCCGAAAGGAAGGTGTTGACCTCGGTACGGGCATCGGTAACGCCCCGGTGGGCGGTGCGGGAGAATTTCTGGAAGATCACTGTGAACAGCACCACAAAAGGCACAAAGCACAGCACCACCAAAGTCATGGCGTAGTTGACCATCAGCATAGCCACCAGCACGCCCATAATCACCATTACATTCTTTACCATAGTGACCAGCACATTGGTGAACATCATGGAGATGCCGTTGGTGTCGTTGGTAACACGGGTCACCAGCTTGCCAACAGGAATATTGTTCAGCTGCTCGTGGGAAAGGCTCTCGATATGGGTAAACACATCCTCACGCAGGTCGGAGAGGATCTTCTGACCCACCTTCTGCAGGATCATGGTCTGCATATACAGGCTCACCATGGATACCACCAGCACACCGGCATAGCCGGCCACCATTGCCCACAGACGGGACAGTTGGAAACCGGGGACCTTGATCAGCTCCTGGATCTGGCCTACCAGGTAGGGGGACAGAAGATCGTAGGTGATGGAGATCAGCATGATCACCAGCACCAGAATAAACTGCTTCAGGTAGGGTCTGCCGTAACGCAGCAAGCGGCCAATGATCTCCCGGTCGGACATATGCCGATCCTTGGTCATGGAGTTGAGCTTTTTCTGCAGCAGGATGCGGGCAACAACGAACAGCAGGGTGAAGGTGCCGATAATGGCGCCCACAATGAGAACAGGCAAGTAATTACGCATTGTGCTCGCCTCCTTCCTCTTCCAGCCGCTGCAGGTCTACCATCTTGCGGTATTCCTCACAAGTTTCATACAGCTCTGCATGGGTGGCAAAACCGGCCACCGCACCGTCGTCAATGAACAACACCTTATCCATCTGCTCGATGGTGGAGATCCGGTGGGCAATCAAAATAGTGGTCTTGCCGGCGCGGGTCTGCCGCAGATTCTGCAGGATGGTTCGCTCGGTCTTGGTGTCCACCGCGGAAACGGAGTCGTCCAAAATCAGCACAGGTGCATCCTTCAAAAGAGCACGGGCAATAGAAATTCTCTGCTTCTGACCGCCGGAAACGGTCACGCCCCGCTCACCCAGAATGGTCTCATAGCCCTGGGAGAACTCCCGGATGTTGCCGTCCACATCTGCCATCTTGGCCGCAGTAACGATGCTCTGATGGTTCTTATCATTCACGGCAAATCCGATGTTGTTGGTAATGGTGTCCGAGAACAGGAAATTGTCCTGAGGCACATAGGCACAGCCTGCCCGGACATCCCGGATGGGAACGGTGTTCACATCGTGGCCGTCCACAAAAATCGTGCCGTCGGGGACATTGTATGTACGCAGGATCAGGTCCACCAGGGTAGTCTTACCGGAGCCGGTACGGCCCACCAGACCGATGTTCTCACCAGCCTTGATGGTAAAGGACACATTCCGCAGAGCGTCGAACTCGCCGTCGGGGTAACGGAAATTCAAATTGCGGAATTCGATATCGCCCCGGATCTGGGGCAGAGGCTGTACATCGGGTGCATCCACCATATCCTGCTTTGCATCTAAAAGCTCACTGATGCGCTTCACGGAAGCGCGACCCCGGGAGGTCATATCGATCAGATCCGCCACAGCCATCACGGGCCAGATAATGGCGTTAAAGTAGCCGATAAACTTCATCAGCATGCCGGCGGTAAAGGTACCGGTATGTACCAGGTAGCCGCCGTAACCCAGCATAATGCACATGACCGTCTCCACAAAGGTCATAACCAGAATGCGGAACAGCACAGAAGAACGGGTGAAATTGATATTGGCTTCCTCATTTTCCTTGCTGAGCTTCTTAAAAGCCCACAATTCCTTGGCCTCCTTGACGAAGGCCTTGACAACGGCAATACCGGAGAAACTCTCCTGAGAAAAATCGGAAAGATTGGAGAACGCCTCCTGACGGCGCTCCCACTTCTGGCTCATGCTGTTGCCCACCAGGATACTTGCCACCAGCAGGCAGGACATGGGAATCAGGGCAAGGCTTGTGAGTACCGGGTCCATGTTCCACATCTTGTAGATGGCCAGTCCACCCAGGAACGTTGCGTCAAAGAACTCCATCACGCCCCAGGAATAGCACTCCTGGAAAGTGTCCAGATCGTTGGTAAAGAAGCTCATCAGGTTGCCCACATTGTTCTTGTGGTAGTACTCCTGAGACAGATCCTTACAATGGCTGAACATCCGGCCACGGAGGTCTGCCTCTGCCTTGATGCCGGCAGAGAAGAAACAAATTCTCCACAGGAAACGGCCCAGCACGATACCGGAAATGATCAGCAGCAGGGGCATACAGATATGATCCACCAACACTGTGATGCTGAAGTCCTGACCGGCTACCTTACCGGTATTGATGCCGTCAATGACCATCTGGTAGATGTTGGGAATCATCAGCTGCAGATAGTCCACCATGATCAAGGACGCCAGACCTGCAATAATCAGAAACAGAAACCGGCCATAATAACGGTTGATATGCTTACCGAATATCATAGTAATTCTCCTTTCATGAGAATAGAAAACCTTAACTTTTACTATAGCACAACTGTATGATTTTGGCAAACTATTTTGATGGATTTTGCAGAATATTTTACCCCCGCCGGGACAAACTTAGGGTGGACAAAAAAGCACCGCGGCAGACGCCCATGGGAAGAGAAAAAACGACTGCCCAAAACACTTTTTTGTCAAGTGTATCGCCGGTGGGATACGAATCGGGCAGAGGGTTTTCGGAAATGCTGCGCAAATTTCAAAAAGCCATCTGCCTATCCATAAAAAAGGAGGACAATGTCCTCCTTTTTTATGGCAATATTCGCTCCACCCGGCGGTACAGCAGCATTGCCCCCAGGCTCAAGGGGATCCACAGAATAAAAAAGGGCACACATACCTGACCGCAGAAATTCAGGGGCATCCGGCGGTAGTCCCAGACCCGGAAATGGCGATTGAATACCAGACCCACCAGCAATTCCACCGCGGTGATCACTCCGGCGCCGACCAACCCGCGGCGAAGCATCGCCCTCCGGGGCAATACCCGATCCAGTCTTCCCAGCAGCAGAAAGCACATGCCCCCCGCCAGGAACATACTGGGGTGGCTTCTCCCCCGCCACAGGAGTTCCAAAGCAACATACCCCATTCCCCCAATTCCAAAACACAGCATTTTTCTCGCGCAACGCAATCTCCTCACCTCATTAAGAGGATTTCCAAAAAATCGGGAAAAATACAAAGATTTCTCTTGACAAACACCCCTTTGCCGTATATAATGACAAGGCTGAATTTTCAATTCGGTAGCCTTTATGGCGGCGTAACTCAGTTGGTAGAGTAGCCGGTTCATACCCGGTATGTCACCTGTTCGAATCAGGTCGCCGCTACCAGGCCCGTTGGTCAAGCGGTTAAGACACCGCCCTTTCACGGCGGAAACAAGAGTTCGATTCCCGTACGGGTCACCATGAAAAAAGAGCTCCTGCCAAAGCAGGAGCTCTTTTTTCATGGTGGCCGTACGGGAATCGAAGAGGGCGGCCGAGCGCAGCGAGGTAAAAAAGTGTCCGGTGGACACTTTTTTAGCCCGGGGGAGATTCCATCGGGCAGCGGACGCGCAGCCCTTGTTAGCGTCCAAACTTCAACTATCGTTAGAAAATTTCTCTCTATTTGCGTTATTTTCTTGTAGAGGGAATGTGCTATAATTATTTCAGGATAAGCGCTGATCCAAAACAATTTGGAGGAACCAACCACACATTGACCAGGAGCGCATGAAATATACATTATGAACTGATAAAGAATTAACCCAGGCCGCAAAGCCTGGGTTTTCTTTATGCTCATTTCTTGCTGTTCATGTAGTCAATCATATCGCTGACCATTTGCAATTCCTCTGCAGTCAACTGGATCAACTTCTCTGCAACTGCATCAACGGCGGTTTTGG
>JAZNZH010000022.1:0-25724 GCA_045594845.1 Faecousia sp.
AACGATGTAGTCGCAGGCACTACCTACGAGTACCGTGCAGTTGCTACTAACGGCACCGACACCTGCTACGGCAAGGGATACTCCGCAACCGCAAAATAATCAAATAACCTGGCAATAAAGGTGCAGGCCCTCGGGCCTGCATCTTTTTTGCTGTCATTGACAAGGGAAATCACGGGTGATAGAATATAAAAAACCGTTACGGAGGAAACAAAATGGCAACCTACAGAAAATGGAAGGATATATCTCAATTTGAACCGAAAAAGAGAAACACCAAGGCTTTGATTATCGGTATTGTTGCCGCGGTGCTGGTTGTGGGTATTATTATCGGCGCCTGGGCGATCGTAAAACCGGAGACTTTTCGGGGCAAGAAGACGATCACTATCGAGATTCACCACAGTGATGACTATGTGGAGAAGTTCACCGTTAAAACCGGCAGACTGTATTTGGGTGAGGTGCTGACGGATGAGGATCTGATCGAGACGGAGGACGGTCCTTATGGCCTTTATATCACCGCTGCCGGCCGGGTAGGCAAGGAAGTGGCCATCTATGAGCAAAACGGCGCCTATTGGGCGGTGTATGTAGGCGAGGAATATGCCCAGGCGGGTATCTCCGAGTTGCCTGTTGAGGATGGACAGACCTATAAACTGATGTTCTGCACAGAATAAAACACAGAGGCCGCTTTTGCGGCCTCTATATTATTATAATGTATTGACAGATATGGTAAAATAAAGGAAGTGAAAGGAGGAATGATGCGTGGCAAAGTGCGTGATTTTTTGCGCCGGCGGTTTTAGCGGCCTGACAGAACCTTTGCATCAAGAGGATTATATCATTGCCGCAGACGGCGGTCTTGTCCATATGCAAACAGCAGGCATCACTCCCAATGAAATATTGGGGGATTTTGACTCCTTGGGCTATACCCCGGATAACGCCACTGTGTTCCCGGTGGAAAAGGACGATACCGATGCCATGCTGGCGGTGCGCCGGGGCTTGGAGCTGGGTTACCGGGAGTTTGTGCTGTTCGGCGCGTTGGACGGCCCCCGGCTGGACCATACCCTTGCCAATCTCCAGGTGCTGGAATTTTTGGCGCGCAACGGCGCAAAAGGAACATTGGTCGGTAATGACCACATCGTAACACTTGTAAAAGACGGCGCATTGCAGTTCCCGGCGAAAGCAGAGGGAATCGTTTCCGTGTTCTGCCTCGGACAGGACGCCACCGGCGTGAGCGTTCGCGGTCTGCAATATACTATAGAGAACAGCACCCTCACAGCAGGTTTTCCCTTGGGTGTCAGCAATCATTTTGTTGGCCAGCCGGCACAGATCGTGGTAGAAAAGGGCAGTCTTTGGGTGATCTATCCCCGATCTGTGGGGATTCTCCCTTAATTCACAAAAAATTCAAGGAAATTTCTGCAAAAACCTATTGCTTTTTCGCCCGGAATAGGGTATGATATCACCGTTAGCACTCAAAGCTTCCGAGTGCTAATAACACTGTAGATACACGCAAGGCGTGCCTTGCGATCTAAATACCACCCATTATGGAGGAACATTATGAAACTGAAACCTATGGCTGATAATATTCTGCTGCGGGCAGCAGAGTCCCAGGAGACCACCGCCTCCGGTATTATTCTGGCTACCGCCAACAAGGAAAAGCCTGGCATTTATGAGGTTGTTTCCGCAGGCCCTGGCACTAAGGATGTTGCTGTTACCGTCAAGGCAGGCGACAAGGTCGTGGTGGGCAACTTCGTTGGCAATGACCTGAAGCTGGACGGCGTGGATTACAAGTTCGTGAAGATGGACGACATCCTGGCTGTCGTGACTGACTGATTTAGGAGGAATTTATCATGGCAAAGATGATCGTATACGGCGAAGAAGCTCGCCGCAAGCTGCAGGCCGGTATTGACCAGCTGGCAGATACCGTAAAGGTTCGCATCGGCCCCAAGGGCCGCAATGTGGTGCTGGGCCGTAAGTTCGGCGCACCCCTGATCACCAACGACGGCGTGACTATCGCCAAGGAAGTGGAGCTGGATGATCCCTTTGAGAACATGGGCGCACAGCTGATCCGCGAAGTGGCTACCAAGACCAACGATATGGCCGGTGACGGCACTACCACCGCTACCGTGCTGGCACAGGCAATCACCCGTGAGGGCCTGAAGAACCTGTCCGCAGGCGCTAACCCCATGGTGATGCGCAAGGGCATCGACAAGGCTGTGGAAGCTGCGGTTGCCGCAATCAAGGAGCATTCCGTTCCCGTTAACGGTTCTGAGGATATCGCAAGAGTCGGCACTGTTTCTTCCGGCGACGAGTCCATCGGCGCTCTGATCGCAGAGGCTATGGAGAAGGTGGGCACCGAGGGTGTTATCACCATTGAAGAGTCCAAGACCGCTGAGACCGGCCTGGATGTGGTGGAGGGTATGCAGTTCGACCGCGGCTATATCTCCCCCTACATGGTTACCGATACCGACAAGATGGAAGCCGTCCTGGACGATGCTTATCTGCTGATCACCGATAAAAAGATCACTTCCATTCAGGAGATCCTGCCTATCCTGGAGCCTGTTGTGAAGGCCGGCAAGAAGCTGATGATCGTTGCCGAGGATGTGGAGGGCGATGCGCTGGCTACTCTGCTGGTGAACCGTCTGCGTGGCAACTTCAATGTGGTCTGCGTCAAGGCTCCCGGCTTTGGCGACCGCCGCAAGGAAATGCTGCAGGATATCGCAATCCTGACCAACGGCACTGTGATCTCCAGCCAGCTGAATATGGAGCTGACTGAGACCCAGCTCAGCGACCTGGGTCACTGCCGTCAGATCGTTGTTACTAAGGACGCCACCACCATTGTGGACGGCGACGGCGCACCCGAGGCTATCAAGGCCCGCGCCCACGCAATCCGCGCTTCCATTGCTACCACCACCTCCGATTACGACCGGGAGAAGCTCCAGGAGCGCCTGGCAAAGCTCTCCGGCGGTGTTGCTGTGATCAAGGTCGGCGCACAGACCGAGGTGGCTATGAAGGAGCAGAAGCTCCGCGTGGAGGATGCTCTGAATGCTACCCGCGCAGCTGTTGAGGAAGGCATTGTGGCCGGCGGCGGTACCGCTCAGGTCAATGCTATCGCAGCTGTGGAAAAGCTGATCGCAAAGCTCACCGGCGACGAGAAGACCGGTGCTAAGATCATTGCCACCGCTCTGCAGGCTCCCATCCGCCAGATTGCAGAGAACGCCGGCGTGGACGGCAGCGTGGTTTATGAGAAGATCAAGAATTCCAAGAAGGTCGGCTTCGGCTACAACGCCTACACCGAGCAGTATGTGGATATGATCGCAGCCGGCATTGTGGATCCCACCAAGGTGACCCGTTCCTCTCTGGAAAATGCCGCATCCATCGCCGCTTGTGTTCTGACCACCGAATCTCTGGTGGCCGACAAGCCCGAACCTGCTCCTGATCCTGCTGCTATGGCAGCTGCAGCCCAGGGCGGTATGTACTAAGATCATAAAAAAGACCACCCTTTGGGGGACCCTCCGTAAGGAAGGTGCCCCAAGGTGTGGCTCTTGTATCAAAATTAAATAATTGATTTCGTTAAGCGGTGTAGCCATTGGCTATGCCGTTTTTATTGTTACACACCTTTTCAAAGTGTGTAACCCACTATGACACTTTCAATGTAAAGATGTCAGTGGGTTCTGCAAAAAAATAAACCCTCCATAAATCAAGAATTTTACGATGAATTTTGAACATTTTTGGATTTCAGTGGAACACTAATAACTTTTACTAAAATTTCAGATCTGCTACGAGATACTTATTGTATGTAGACTCATAGTATTCAAAAGACTATAATATATACTTAGAAGGGGTGTGACTATGGATATTGTAAAGGTTTTTGGAACGAATTTAAAGAAATATCGTATTATAATGGGAATATCGCAAGAAGCGTTTGCCGATAAATGTGGCATGCACCGTACTTATATTAGTGCTATTGAATGCTATCGTCGCAGTATATCCCTTGAAAATATACAACGTATTGCTGATGCACTTGAAATCGAAACTTATAAACTGTTTTTGGAGGAATGAAAATGCTTGAACAAATTAGAGATATGCTTGCCTTACACGAAGGAAAAAGAAATCCCATCACGTCGGCAGAAATTGCAAAGCAACTACATATCGTCGAAGATGATACTCACGCACAAACACGGGCATTAATTTTTGAATGTGCCAAACAATACAACTTACCTTTAGCAGCCGGTAATAAAGGATATTATCTGATTGCCGATCAAGAGGAATACGACGAATATATGAACAATCTTGATTCAAGAAGTGCAGGTATTGAAGAAAGAAAAAGAATCATAACAAAAAATTTCAAGGAGAAAAAATGAAAATAACAATCAAAAATGAAGAATTAGTAGTTTTAAATGGTTGTCAAACACCAGCTTTTCCCAAGTATACTTCTCAATTAATTAACTGGGCAAATCAAAATGCTCAAGGTACTCGTCCAAGAGTTGTTGGACAGCTTTCGGACTTATTCCCTGAATATGAAAAGTGCAGCAATTCAGTTTCAATCGATGACTGGAAAGAATGGTATTTGGAACGTCACCCTAAAGCAATAGACGAAGCAACAACTAAAATTTTTACTCAAGTAGAGAATCTTAAAGAAGCGATCAAATTGATTGATAAAGAAATGGTCAAAAATTGGGTAGAAGATTTAGTTATTACTAAAACCTACAATGGTTTGTATGTTCAAGAAGCTATCTTATCAAAATTAGCCGAAAAATTAGGTGAAAAATATAGATTGGCATCTCCTGAAGAAGAATCTCAAGGTATCGATGGATATGTAGGCATCACTCCATATTCGGTAAAACCCGATACTTACAAAACAATGGGGCGCTTATCTGAAACAATAGCAGTAAAGATGATTTACTATACTAAGACAAAAACCGGTTTAACTATTGAAGTCGAAGAATAAAAATGGGCGGAGGATTTTCCCTCCGCCCATTTTTAATGGGGTAATGAATTTAAAAATTTCTTTTTACACGAATAGTCAAAAGACGTATCGACATCTACGTAGCCTGTTCTAATCAAATGATTGTTTATAAATGTTTTGTTGTCCAAGTACAAATAACATAAAAGGTTGTTATGGCAATCATATTTCACTGAATCATACTTTAGAAAGACTTTCCTTTTCCTAAATTTTTCTTGAAGGAATTCTATTGCTTGATCTTCAAATTGTGAAATAGGTTTAATGCCCAGCAGTTTTACAATAAGCCCATTGTTGAGTTCAACCGTATCTGAACTTAGTACGTTTTTTACAGTAAAAAGATCTTCTCTCTTTTGCTCTTTATCATCCAGTCTTGAACCAAATTGCAACTTTTTTACATCGATTTTCTTGTCCATTTTATGAGGATCGTGAAAAATGTATGGCAACTCTTCAAGTGTATGTTTTATTCCATCTCTATCTTCGATGAAAATGACTTGTGAATTATCACAAAGACTCATTTGATCTGCACACAATTTTTCTTTTATTATGGGAGCAAAATCTTTGTTAATTTCATAACCGATAGAATTTCTTCCAAGATTCTTTGCGGCAAGCGAGGTTGTGCCACTGCCTGCAAACGGATCAAATACGGTTTCTCCTGCAAAAGAAAACATCTTAATCAAACGCTTGGGAAGTTCTTCTGGGAACATAGCTATATGTCCCATTTGCTTGACACCATTGAAATTCCAATGAGAAGAAAAATACTGTCCCCACTCTTCTTTTGTCATAGCTGATTGTTCTTTTTGTTGCTGAGTAGGTTTGGGGGCATTACCTAACTTTTTGAATAGCAGAATAAACTCATAATCCATTTTAAGAATGCCGTTACGAGGATAAGGGAAACTTCCCATAATGGCACCACCGCCGGATGTGTTCATCGTGGTTGTTTTCTGCCAAATAATAGCCCCCATATAATCCATTCCTAATGATTCGCAAAAACGAATTATTTCTGTACGAATCGGAATAACCTTATATCTTCCATAGTACACCGACCGAGCAAATTGATCTCCAATATTAATGCAGAGTCGGCAACCATCCGCTAATACACGATTACACTCTTTCCAAACAAGATTGAGGTTATTTATGTATTCTTCGTAACTATCATTAAAGCCTATTTGATCTTCTGTTCCGTAATCTTTCAACTGCCAATATGGTGGTGAGGTAATGATTAATTGTACGGATTTATCTTGTATTTGATTTAGTGAACGGCTATCGCCAAATACTATTTTATGTTCAGTCATAACTAAATCCTTTCTTATTTGACTTGTTCGCCATTCGCCAATACAAAGTACTGTTCATAAGTAACTCCAAGAACGCTTGCGATTTGATTAAGTTCTTTTTGGGTAATTGTATTTCTTTTAAGTTTGGCATTGAAATTTTGGGGTGTTTGATTTATTCTACGAGCAAGTTCAGATAAGCTTACCCCGGTTCTAACACACAAAACCCTAATTTGTTCCGAAGTGGTCATATTAATCCTCCAAAACTATTATTTGTTTTATATTATAAATCATTTGTTTTATATTGTCAACTGAAAACAATCATTTAAGCAAAAACGACACGAAGAAAATTAAATCCTCGTGTCATTTTTTATTGATTATAAAAGCCGAAGGGAGACAACTTCCTTTGGGTGGTCTTTTTTATGCAGATCTATTAGCCTTTATTGTAAGCGATGTAGTCGCCGTAAACCACGGTGATCTCATCGGTTTCGTGATGCTCACGGAGCAGCTTGCCATCGGTCTTGGAGTATTCATGGCCGTAAGTAACCAGCACCTTGGCAACCCGATTCTGATCATCGTACTCAAAGTCCCAATGGTTGGTGTAGGTGTTGGTGTAGATGGAATCGACGTAGGACTGATCAGCGGAAACGGGTACGATGCCGTCCTCATAGGTAAACTCGGTAACCCACTTATAGTAGATGGGGTTCTTGTAATCGTGGGTGTTCAAAACTTCCCGGTAGATCAGGCGGTTCTGGTCATCGTAACCGTAGGTATATTTGAAGTAGTAGGGAGGCTCCTGGTTGAAGAAGATGGGAGCTTTTACTTCCACCAACAGGCCTTTTTCGTTGTAGGTATAGGTAATGTCGCGGACATCACCGGCAGTGTTGGTAACAGATACGACAGTCAGCTGACCCTGCTCGTTGTAGGTGTACTTGGCGGCATATTGCTTCTCACCAAGGTTCCAGTTCTCGTGGCCAAGGAAGTCGCAGCTGATGATACGGCCGTTTTCGTCATAGGAGTAGACGGGGATTTCCTTCAGACACAGGGGGTTTTCGTAAATCAGTTCGGAGTAGGCGTTGCGAATACCGTTCAGGCCGCTTCTGGATTCGTCAATGACAGTGCCGTCGGGGGTGTAGTTCCACTCAGCCTGGGTGCGGGGATCAGAGGTGTTGCCGATGGCATCGGTGGTGACGCAGCTTTCTTCCAGCTTCACATCCTTGAGAATGACGAAGCTTTTCAGAATTTCTTCACGGGACTTACTGGGAGCGTATTCGGTGCCGTCCCACTGGTCTACCCAAGTGGCTTCGGTAAAGTAGGTATAAAAATCAGCCACAGTCTGCTGGTCGGGGCAGGGGTCTGCAGCGAGCTCTTCCAGCCTCTCCAGCTCTTCGCCGTAGTAGTACAGGTTGCTCAGATCTTCTCTGGTGGGCTCTTTGGGCTGGGTGGGTTCCGGCTCAGCGGGAGGGGTGGGGTCGGTGGAAGGCTGGGGGGTGACAACACTGCCTCCGGTGGGGTAGGTGGGCTGGTTGTTGTTATTGCCGCAGGCGGCCAGGGTTACAAGTGCGGAAAGGGTCAGAAGAATTGCAAAAAACTTTTTCATGATGATTTTTCCTTTCGGTGAAAATTTGTTTTGGGTTTTGCTTTCTGACTATAAGGGGTTGCAGGAAATCCATCGGTTTTATCTTTTTTTGAATTTTTAAAAAATTTTTTCAGGCGCCTGCCCGGCTGACAGGAATCGTACTCAGCGCATAGATTTTTACGGAGAAGGTATCGGTATCTCCGTTATAGACCAGAGAAATCTCTTCCCGGTCATCCGTCGGGACGCCGGAGGCGGTTACGACTGCACAGTAGGACATTTTACCCACATCCGGTCGGCCTCTGCCGGAAAAATACAAATCGTGAATGACAATGCCGTCATGGGTGACGGTAAGGTGGCCTTCGATTTTGGTGGAAGAGAAGTAGGTCAGATCCAGCTGGAATGCGCTGTTTTCGTCGATGTCTCCCAGGTAACCTTCGCCAACACCGGTCCAGGTGCCTGTGTTGAAGGACTGCTCCTCGATGTCAAAAGTATTCCGCAGAACGGTGGTATCCGCCAGATCGAAGAAATCCGCAAGCTCAAAGGATTGCGTCAGGCGGTTATATTTCAGTACGGGAGTCTGATAGTGTTCGTTATACGGTGTCGTCAGGGTCAGACAGTAGGTGATCACATTGTTCTCTTCGGTGCCTTCACCGGTGAAATCCGTATCCAGGTGGGTTTTTGTGCCGTAGGAAACGGTCAGCCGGCCGTTGACACTGGTCTCAGAAATAGAGTGCAGCACCAGATCCACAAAGCTGCCGTAGATGCTGACATCGCAAAAACCGGTCCAGGCAGTGGGGGTTGCCGGCAGCGCTGTAGGCGTGGGCAGAGAGATGGTGGGGCGCTCACCGGTTTCAGCGGTGGGATCAGTGGTGGGATCAGCGGAGGTCTCCTGGAAAACATCGGAGATCTTATCTTTTGTTTCCTCCGGCAGCGCCAGAGTGGTGCCTACCGCAGCGGTGGTGGAAAGGGTGGCAGAGATCAGGACAATTGCAATAAATTGTTTTGCGGACATTTTGGTTGCGGCTTTTGCTGCACCCTTGGCACTTTCTTTTGCCACGGTCTTGGCCACGCCCTGGGCGGCAGGAGCTGCCAGTTTCCCGATGGTGGCGGTGGCAGCTTTTGTAGTAAGCGAACCGCCTTCGGCCACGGTCTTTTCCCGGAAGAACCACAAAAGCAGCGGCAGGATGGCAAGGCTGTGTAGCTTGACGCCGTTTTTCTTTTCGTATGCTTCCACAGCGGACTTGATCGACTTTCTGCCATAGTTCAGCCGGCTTTTGACTGTGCCTTCGGAGACACCCTGAATCTGGGCGATGTCCGCCACGGACAGCTCGTCGAAATACCGCAAAAGCAGAGCAGAGCGCTGCTCTTCAGGCAGGTCGTTGATCATCTGACCGATGGTCTGCTTTAAGTCTTCTTTTTCCAGCGCCTCATCGGGAATGAACTCGGTTCGATCCTCTTCCAGATTGTCAAAAACAGTCTGGCCGTCTTCGTTTTCATCTGCCAGCAATTCATGCCGCTTGCGGAAATACGCCGTGCAGCGATGGTAGGCGATCTGACGGCTCCAGGTAACATAGGCCGCAGGCTCCCGGAGCTTATCGATGGTCTCCAGAATCTCCACAAAGCTGTCCTGAAGAAGGTCTTCTGCCAGGTGCGCATCGTTATTTACGGTTTTTAATATGTAATAGTACAGGTCGTCCCGGCAGCCTAAGTAAAGCTCACCGGCGGCGTCCTGGTCTCCCGACTGTACCCGGGTAACAAGATCGTGCAAAAGTTCTTTTTCCATTATGCTCTCTCCTTTTCCTTAAGAATAGCAGAATTTGTCAACTTTTGCAATGGGAATCCTCCTTTATAGGAGGCTTTGCCGGGTGTTTTTGTCGAAAAAGCTCCATAAGCGCCTGCAGGATACGATGATCTGCGGCGGCAGCAATTGGATGCTTTTTTTGGTCTTCCCGAAACAGATAGTACAGATTATAGCGCATGACCGTCTCCTCCTTCTGGTTATAAGGGGAGAAAGGGGACGTTTCGGTTTTATCAATTACTGTCGATGGCGCCGTAGAGACTGCGGGTGAAACGCTCCAAAGCTTGATCTCGTTTGCGGTAGACAGTGGACTGCTCTACTCCCAATTCGTCGCAAAGCCGGGAGATGCAGCCTTTTTCAGGCAGAATGAACATCCGCTGCAGTATCAGGCGCTCTTCCGGGGTCAGGGTGCGCAGCGCCCGGTTGGCGGTGCTGAGCCAGCGCTTGGTTTGCTCCAGGGTCTGGGTCAGTTCCTGCCGCTTTACAATGTTGTTGAGCAGCATTTCTTCCCGTTTATTACCGCCGCCTTTGGCGGTAGTGGCGTCCGGTCGGGAGGATCGAATGGCGCGGATGGCTTCTTCCAGCATTTCCAGCTCCTGAGGAATGTTGTGAGCAGCCTGCTGCATTTGGTTGTAGCGCTGCAGTTTTTCCATTGCTTCATTTTTCCAGTTCATTGGATACCTCCTTGTTGCTCCCATAGTTTACGAATTTTACATTTTTCCTTACACATTGACGCAACTGCGCAAGTGCTGCAGGGATCGTGTCTGCGATACCGGCGTATCAGGTGGGGCGGGGCATAATAGTTGCCGCCCAAAGGAACACCCAGCGGGATGGTATCCACCCGGTCCATTTGCTGTCGGGGACATTGGCGCAGCTGCTCCCAGCTGGCAAGAAACCAGCGTTGCCAAGTGCCACAGCGGATATTGTCACATTCTTCCGGGCAGGGGACCCGGCTGCAGGTGTGGCAGGGTTTACTGTAAATGGGTTTCATATTCAGACTCCTTTCTGCAATCGGGGCAATATAGATGCCCCGGCGCATAGACTTCCATACCGCAACCTGCGCACCAGGCACAGGGAGGATCCTGCTGGATATCGTGAAGACCCTGTAAGACGGGGCGGTGCGGCAAAGGAAAAAATAAATTAATATGTTCCATAATTCCTCCGAAAGTACTTGAACAAGTACTTGTTGTGGTTTTATAATAGTACTTGAACAAGTACTTATCAAGGGGAAAAAGGGAAAAACTACTAACATTGTGTACTTGCACAAGTACGCGGTAAAGAAATGGAACATATTGCACAACTACCACAAATCGGCTTGACTTTTTAGCTGGGGGATGGTATCATTTTTCCACATGGAGAGTTGTCCGAGCGGTTTAAGGAGCTAGTCTTGAAAACTAGTGATGGGGAAACCCACCGTGAGTTCGAATCTCACACTCTCCGCCAGAAAAACGCCCTGATTGCATTACAATCAGGGCGTTTTCGATAATATACACAAAAGGCGTTCGTCCACCTCAGGATACTTTAGTGCGATAAAGAGAAAAAGCGAAAATCGGTTGCAACAGTTTTTTAGATGTTGTATAATCGGAAAAAAGGAGGGATCTCTTTGCGAATCGTGATAAAAGTAGGTACATCTACGCTGACCCATCAAACGGGAAATCTGAATATTCGGCGGGTAGAGGTTCTGTGCAAGGTGCTGTCTGATATTAAGAATGCGGGCAACGAGGTGATCTTGGTGTCCTCCGGTGCGATCGGGATGGGCGTAGGAAAGTTGGGCCTGGGTTGCCGGCCGGCAGATATGGCTACAAAACAGGCAGCTGCTGCAGTGGGTCAGTGTGAGCTGATGTACATATACGATAAGCTGTTTGGGGAGTACCATCATACAGTGGCTCAGCTACTGATCACCGGGGATGATACAGCCAATGCCAAACGCCACAGTAATTTTACTACGACTGTGGAACGGCTTTTGGAACTGGGCGCACTGCCGATTATTAATGAAAATGACACGGTGTCCACGGATGAAATCGTCATTGGTGACAATGACACGTTGGCAGCAATGGTGGCGCAAAGCATTCAGGCAGATCTTTTGATTTTGCTGACGGATATTGATGGCTTGTACACAGCGGATCCTCATAAGGATCCCACTGCTGCCCGGATCAGCCGGGTGGAGGAAATTACCGAGGAGATTCGGACACTGGCAGGAGACAGCAGTTCCGGGCAGGGTACGGGCGGTATGGTGACTAAGCTGCGGGCAGCGGAGATCTGCACCGCAAACGGTTGCGAAATGGTGATTGCTGATGGCAGTGATCCCAGGAACGTGTATGGAATTTTGGAAAATCGGGAAATCGGAACAAGATTTGTGGTGAAGTGAAATGAAAAGGATGCTGGAAGCTGCAAAAGCGGCAAAGCAGCAGGTCTGCGCTCTGACAACGGAGGAAAAGAATACGGCGCTCAGGGAAATGGCGGCAGCACTGCTGGCGAACCGGGAAAAGATCCTGGAGGCCAATGCTCGGGATATAAAAAATGCCAAAGAGCGAATCTCGGAAGTTATGCTGGATCGGCTGTTGCTGACACCGGAAAGGCTTCAGGCAATGGCACAGGGTATTTTGCAGGTGGAGCAGCTGCCGGATCCGGTTGGGCGGGTGCTGCAAACCGTTACCCGGCCGGACGGATTACAAATAGAAAAAATCTCCACCGGTATCGGTGTGGTTGCTATTATCTATGAGAGCCGGCCTAATGTGACCAGCGATGCAGCGGCATTAGCGCTGAAAAGCGGTAATGTTTGTGTGCTGCGAGGGGGCAAGGAGGCGTTTTTGACAGCCTGTGCTATTGTGGAGTCACTAAAAAAGGGCCTTAAAGCAGCGGGGGTTACGGAAAACGCTGTGCAGTTGGTACAGGATACCAGTCGGGATAGCGCAAAAACCTTGATGACTGCTAACGGATATGTCGATCTGCTGATCCCTCGGGGCGGCGCCGGTCTGATTCGGACCTGTGTGGAAAATGCAACGGTGCCTTGTATTGCTACCGGCACAGGTATTTGCCATGTGTATGTGGAGCAGACGGCGGATATGGAGATGGCACTGAATGTGATCGAAAATGCCAAGACCAGCCGCCCCAGTGTTTGCAACGCCCAGGAGGTGCTGCTGGTGGACAATGGGATTGCCCGGGAATTTCTTCCCAGGCTGTACAAGCGGTTGGTGACGGACCGGCAACAGCCGGTTGAGCTGCGGCTGGACGCGACGGCGATGGATATCATACCCGGCAAACCTGCAAGTCTCCAGGACTTCGATACGGAATTTTTGGACTATATTTTAGCGGTTAGGTGTGTGGAGAATGTCCGTCAGGCTGTGACGCATATTGCAGAACACTCTACCGGCCATAGTGAGGCCATTTTGACCCGGTCTGCGGAGGCAGAAAAGATATTTACTGCCGGTGTGGATAGCGCTGCGGTGTATGTGAATGCATCTACCCGGTTTACCGATGGCGGTGAATTCGGCTTGGGTTGCGAGATGGGTATTTCTACCCAAAAGCTACACGCCCGTGGGCCTATGGGCTTACAGGAACTGACAACATATAAATATATTATCCGTGGAAACGGACATATCAGGTGAGGATTATGAAATACGGATTTATCGGTTGCGGAAATATGGGCGGTGCTATTGCAAAGGCCTTTTCCAATGTGACCAAGGATGTTATGATTACGGACCGTTCCGGCAAGGCAAAGGCTTTGGCTGAGGAACTGGGAATGGAATACGGCAATAATTTGCAGGTTGCCCAGTGCTGCGACCGGATCTTTTTGGGAGTCAAGCCCCATATGATGGCGGACTGCCTTGCGCCTTTGCAGGCCACACTCCGGGAGAGAAAACCGCTGCTGATCACGATGGCGGCGGGCTTGGAGATCGCCCGGATCGAGATGATGGCCGGGGTACGGCTGCCGGTGATCCGGATTATGCCCAACACTCCCACGGCAGTGGGCGCAGGTGTGATCCCGTATTGCCACAATGAATTGGTGGACGAAGAGATGCGAAACGATTGGCTCCAGGATATGGCGTGCTGCGGTTTGGTAGATAAATTGGAGGAGCACCAGATGGATGCGGCCAGCGCTCTGTCCGGCAGCGGTCCTGCGTATCTGTATTTGCTGCTGGATGCCCTGGCTGACGGAGCGGTGGCTTGCGGGCTGCCCCGGGAAAAGGCGCTGCGCTACGGCGCTATGACTATGGCCGGTGCGGCAAAAATGTACCTGGAGACCGGTACACATCCCGGCGCATTGAAGGATGCAGTTTGTTCCCCCGGCGGCAGCACCATTGCCGGAATCCGGCAGCTGGAGGAACGGGGCTGCAGAAGTATGATGATGGAGTGTATCCTGGCGGCTCACAGAAGGAATCTGGAATTGGGCAAATAACAAATATCGCACCAAAACCGTGGCTGCGGAGTACTATGGAATGAGCGGGCTGACCGCTAATAAATTTCGGAGGTACGAATATGAATAACGGTTTTTGCGGTGGAAATATGTGCTGGATCATCATCCTGATCCTGTTGCTGTGCAACTGCGGCGGTGGCTGCGGCAGCACTTACAGCAACGGCTGCGGCAATAACTGCGGTTGCGACAACAACTGCGGCTGCTGCTAAGAAACACCCGGGGCGTCTTCGGACGCCCCTTTACTTTTTGCGGGATTATTGATACAATAGCAGAAAATGAGCCTGGAGGAGGGACGTTATGCTGGATAAGTTGCAGGCGGTGGCAAACCGCTATGAGGAATTGTGCGCCAAGAGCGAACAGCCGGATTTTTATGACGACCCAAAACAGGCAGCGAAACTCCTGCGGGAAAGAAACGATTTGGAGCCCATCATTGCGGCCTATATCGCCTACCGGCAGGCACAGCAGGATATGCAGGATGCTCAGGAGCTGATGAGCGACCCGGAAATGAAGGAGCTTTGCCAGCAGACTTTCCTGGAAGCAAAGGAAAAAATGCAGACCCTTTCCGAGGAACTGAAGATTCTGCTTCTGCCCAAGGATCCTAATGACGACAAAAACGTGATCGTGGAGATCCGCGGCGGCGTAGGCGGCGAGGAAAGCGCACTGTTTGCCCACAGCCTGTTCCGGATGTACTCTATGTATGCTGCCCAGAAGGGCTGGTCTGTGGAGCTGATGAACTATAATGAGACGGAATTGGGCGGTGTCAAGGAGGCTGACTTTGTGATCAGCGGACGGGGCGCCTATTCCCGGCTGAAATATGAGTCCGGTGTCCACCGGGTGCAGCGGGTGCCGGAAACCGAGTCCGGTGGCCGTGTGCATACCTCTACGGCTACTGTGGCGGTGCTGCCGGAAATGGAAGAGGTGGACGTGCAGATCAACCCCGCGGATGTGGAAATGCAGGTGTTCCGGGCCTCCGGTGCCGGCGGTCAGCACGTCAACAAGACCAGCTCTGCAGTGCGTCTGATCCATAAGCCCAGCGGTATCGTGGTGGCTTGCCAGGAGGAGAGAAGTCAGCTGCAGAACCGGGAAAAGTGTATGCGGATGCTGGCATCCAAGCTCTATGAGATCGAGCAGGAAAAGCTGGACAGCCAGGTCACCGGTATGCGCCGGAGCCAGGTGGGCACCGGTATGCGCAACGAGCGGATCCGCACCTATAATTTTCCCCAGGGGCGGGTGACGGATCATCGGATCGGCCTGACGCTGTATAAGATCGAGAGCATTATGGACGGCGCCATCGATGAGATCATCGATGCCCTCGCCACCGCCGATCAGGCGGAAAAGCTGAAAAATGCACAACAGTAAAGGAAACGCTATGGTTTTTGAGACAAATTCCTATAAAGAGACGGAATTGCTGGGTGAACGTTTGGGACAAGTTCTTCGACCCGGAACTGTGATCGCCTATCAGGGCGATCTGGGCGCAGGCAAGACTGCCTTTACCCGGGGCGTTGCCCGGGGACTGGGCTGCCGGGAGCAGGTCACCAGTCCGACCTATACTATCGTCAATGAGTATATTACCGGCCGGGTGCCCCTGTTTCATTTTGATATGTACCGCCTTCACAGCGCCGATGATCTTTGGGATATCGGCTGGGAGGATTATCTGGAACGGGG
Organism: Faecousia sp.; assembly: GCA_045594845.1. GTDB lineage: Bacteria > Bacillota > Clostridia > Oscillospirales > Oscillospiraceae > Faecousia. The sequence continues at coordinate 15,682 of JAZNZH010000022.1, forward strand.
CGGCGTGTGCTGCGTGGAATGGAGCGAAAATGTGGCAGAGGCGATGACCGACGCCATGGTCGTCCGGATCGAAAAGACCGGAGACGCGTCCCGCCGCATCACCATCGAAGGAGAAATGTATGAAGATTTTGGCATTTGAGACCTCTGCCAAGGCAGGTTCCGTTGCGCTTATGGAGGACGGAAAGCTTTTGGCGGAGAGCTATCAGAATACAGGCCTGACCCATTCTCAGACACTTTTGATGATGGCCCAGGATCTGCTGAAAAGCTGCGGCGTTACCCCAAAAGAAATAGATGCGGTAGCGGTGGCTGCCGGACCGGGCAGCTTTACCGGTGTGCGCATCGGTGTGGCGGCAGCCAAAGGCTTTGCCTGGGGTGGAGAAGTGCCTTGCTACGGTGTGTCCACCCTGGAATCTATGGCTCGCAACGCAGGCAAAACCGGCTATGTGCTGCCGGTGATGGATGCCCGACGGGCGCAGGTTTATACCGCGTTGTTCCGGGGTACGGAGCGGATTTGGGAAGACCAGGCCATTGCATTGGCGCAATTGGCAGAAAAGCTTGCGGCTGTGAGTGAGCCTATCTATCTGGTGGGTGACGGCAGCGTGCTTTGCTACAATACTTTAAAAGAACAGATTCCCAATCTGGTGATGCCCGCAGAGCATTTGCAGCATCAGCGGGCTGCCGGTGTGGCATTGGCTGCGGAGGCGGCGATCGCCCGGGGTGACAGCGGTGATGCCGCGGCACTAAAGCCCAATTACCTGCGGCTTTCCCAGGCGGAACGGGAACGAATGGAAAAAGAAAAGAGAGAGGCGTAAGCCTCTCTCTTTTGCGCGGAGTCCGCGCTGACAATACATGCAAAGTGCGGTTGTTTTCGTCACGCCTTTGGGTACCGCTCGGTATCGTACCAAAGAAAGGGAACTTCCCGGTCTATATAACAAACAGCCCCCTTAATGAGGGGGCTGTTTTGCATATCATTACAGCTTCAGGTCGTTTTCTTTGATCCAGCCGATTTTGCGCATAGGCCAGCTGATCAGGGGGGTAAGTACTGCAGGCAGGACGAAGCAGATCAGCACCAGGCCGACCCAGTCCCTTGCGACTGGGTTCTCCCAGCCGGTCCACACACCGATGGGGCCGCACAGACCGCAGGTGCCCATACCGGAATTCACAGCTGCGCCGTTCATTTCCAGCTTAAAAATGCAGGTGGCGATGGGACCGGTGATGGCGGAAACCAAAATGGGAGGGATCCACACCCGGGGGTTCTTAATAATATTGGGCATCTGGAGCATAGAGGTGCCAAGACCCTGACTTACCAGACCGCCCCAGCGGTTTTCTTTGAAGCTCATCACCGCAAAGCCCACCATTTGGGCGCAGCAGCCGGCAACGGCAGCGCCGCCGGCAAGGCCGGTCAGACCCAAAGCCGCGCAGATGGCAGCAGAGGAAATGGGCAGCGTCAGGGCAATGCCAACCAGTACGGACACCACGATGCCCATCAGCAGGGGCTGCAGCTCGGTGGCGGTTTTGATCAGGGTACCAAAGGCGTTGGCTGCCGCACCGATGGGGGGAGCAATCAGCATAGAAAGACCTACGCCCACCAAAATGGTTACTGCGGGGGTCACCAAAATATCGATCTTCGTCTCTTTGCTGACCAATTTGCCGCATTCGGCGGCGATAATAGCGATCACCAGCACAGCCAAAGGACCGCCTGCGCCGCCCTCAGTATTGGCAGAGTAGCCCACTGCGGCCAAGGAGAACAGCACCATAGGGTCGGCTTTCAGGGCATAGCCAATGGCAATCGCCATCGCCGGGCCGGACACGGCCATCGCATAAGTACCCAGATCTACCAAAAAGAGGATGCTCAGCTCTGTGCCTAAGGTCTTGAAAATGGTGCCAATCAAAAGACTGCAGAAAAGACCTTGCGCCATTGCGCCTAGGGCATCAATGCCGTAGCGCTTCAGGGAAATTTCAATGTTCTTCCGTTTGAGAAAAGTCTTTACTTTGCTCATGTTTCTTCGCCTCTTTTTTAATATTCTCGATATACGGCCTTTACCAGGCCGATGATCTCAGCATCTGTACCGTCGATTGGGGAGTAGTTGTCGTTCTCCGGCATCAGGAGGATCTGCCCTGCCTTGCGGCTGAGGCGTTTGACAGTGGCTTCATCCCCAATCCGGGCTACCACGATCTGGCCGTCTTCCGCGCTTTGCTGGGGACGCACCACCACTTTATCACCGTCGAAAATACCGGCGTTGATCATACTGTCGCCTTGCACCCGGAGGGCAAAGCAGTCAGGGTCACCGTCCCAGCTCATAGAGCCCTCCTGGTTCTCTACAGCCAAGATGGGCAGACCGGCGGTGACCACACCAATCACCGGTATCTGACCGGGACGGGCGGTGGTAGCAATGGCACGCTTGCGGCCTTTTTCCTCCGGCGCTTGCAGAAGACCTTTTCGCTTTAACTGCTCTAAGTGATAGCTGACGGTGGCGGTGGATTGCAGACCCACAGCCTTGCCGATCTCCCGAATGGAGGGGGCGTATCCGTTCTCCTGCAGGAATTGGCGGACGTATTCCAAAATCAGTTCTGATTTATTGCTGGTTCTGGGCATAAGCGTACCTCCTTTTTTCTTTATAATAGCACATTTGTGCGAGAATGCAAATATTTTTTTGCCGCAGGATTCTGTTGGTTTTGCGCTTGCGGGTTGGTACACTAAAAATGGAAAAGGAGGGGTATGATGGAAAAATACGATGCCCAAAAGGCTGCACGGGTCTGGCAGCGGGTGCAGGCAGAGCAGCCCCAGGAGGCCTCTGCCGTGGAGTTGCAGGAGATGATGGAAGAGGAATGGCTGGATGGTGCTACATATCTGCAGTTAGCCCGCCAGTTCCAAGGACCTATTCGGGAGAAACTGCAGAAGATGGGAAAGGATGAGCAGACCCATGCGGCTTGCCTAAAAGGAATTTACACGCTGACTACCGGGGGACACCCGGTGCAAAAGACTCGGCAAATGCCGCCGGAATCCCCCCACACCATACTGCGCCGGTGCTACGGCCGGGAGATGCGGAGTCTGGCACGGTACGAAAGTAAAAGCCGGGATCCCCAATACGGGCAGGTGTTCGCCCGCCTTGCGGAGCAGGAGCGGGAGCATTGCAAAATGATTCTGGAATTGCTGGGGAGTATGCCGCTGATAAAAAAATGAGAGGGTCGCAAGACCCTCTCATTTTGGTTTATTACACGACTTCGCCGGCGAAGAGGACTTTTTTCACGTTCATCTTATGGTCGGTGAAGATCAGGTCGGCGCGCTTGCCCACAGCGATCTCACCGCGGTCGGTCATGCCCAGCAGTCGGGCGGGGTTGTAGGAAGCATAGTTGAACACATCCACCAGAGATGCACCGGTGTGCTTCATCATATTTCGGCAAGCAACTTCCAGGCTCAGCTTGGAGCCGGCGATCTCGCCCTCATAGTCGAAGTTGATGTCGGTCACACCGTCGTAGCCCTCGGGGATGGGACCGTCGAAGACGCAGGCGTCGGAGATCAGAATGATCCGGTCGTCACCCTTGATGCGGCGCACCAGGCGGAGCATATAGGGATCCACGTGGATGCCCCGGCTGTCGCAGATCAGCTCGGCGTAGATATCCCGGTTGTAGTTCACGGCTTCGTCTACACATACACCCCGGCACTCGGGATACTTGGGCAGGTCGCCGGTGGCGTTGGTGTGGTGGGTGCCGATGCACAGGCCGTAAGGCATCAGCGCCTCGATCTGCTGGGGAGAAGCTTCGCTGTGGCCTACGGAGAATTTTACATCGGGGTTGGCCTTGCGGCAATCCTTAACGAACTCCAGAATATTCTCCCGCTCAGGAGCAACGACCCAGACCTTGGCGTCGGTGCCGACCTGGTCGATGAGGGGCTGATAATCTTCCTTGCAGATGGGACCCTTCCAGGGATTACCCTCACGGTCAGCGCCGAACTTGGGGTTCATATAGGGTGCTTCCATGTAGAAGCCGGCAATGTTGCGGCACTCGGGCTTTGCCATAGCGGCCTTGACGAACTTGGCCTGCTCCACCAGCTGGTCCTTATTCATATTGAAATAGAGACAAGCCAGGATGGTGGTGGTGCCATGCTGCAGGTTGAACTGAGCTGCCTTTTCCGGCTCGTCGTAGAACCAGTGGCCGCCGCCGGCGTGGTTATGGATGTCGATGAGACCGGGACCGACATAAGCGCCCTCAGCGTCCAGGATCTCACAGCCCTCGGGGATGGGAGTGTTGCGCATTTCACCGAAACCGGTGATGAGACCGTTCTCCACAAACAGGACTGCTTCGGGGATAAAGTGATTGTGCATCACAAGTTCTGCATTGATGATTGCCAGCATAGATAAACCCTTCTTTCTTGCAAAAATTACTACCTATATAATACGAATTCCCCCCGGGAAAGTCAAGATTTTTGGTTGCTTTTTCCGCCCCTGCGTGCTATGATGAAGAAAAATGCGGCGCAGGAAAAAGCCGCGAGATAAGGAGTGTTTATTATGGCAGATTTTAAGGCAGGTTTTTGCAGAGTGGATGTAACTCCCCCTCTGGGTACGGAGATCTCCGGCTACTTCTTTGACCGGTTCGCAGAGGGCGTTTTGGATCCTCTGGAAGCGAACACTTTGGCAGTTTCCTGCAACGGCGTGACGGCAATCATTATTGCCTTGGATAACCTACATATCAACCAGATCCAGATGGATATCTATCGCAATCAGATCGCAGAGGCAGCCGGTGTGCCTTACAGCGCCGTGTTTATTGCCTGTACCCACACCCATACCGGTCCTCAGGTAGGCGGCGACTCTCTGCGTCAGGTGGGCGGCAACCAGCAGTATACCGATTATCTGGGTGTCAAGCTGGCAGACTCCGCTGTGCTGGCGATCAAGGATCTGAAACCTGCCACCCTGGGTTATGCTGTGGGTCAGGCACCCCGGATCGCTTTTGTCCGTCGCTTCCGTATGAAGGACGGCGGCGTCCGCACCAACCCCGGTATCAACAACCCCGACATCCTGCATCCCCTGGGTGATGTAGATGAGCGCGTCAACGTGATCCGTATCGTCCGTGAGGGCGGCCACGAGATCGTTGTTGCCAACTTTGGCGTCCACCCCGACACTGTGGGCGGCAGCCTGATTTCCGCTGACTATCCCCGTTTTGTCCGTGAGACCACTGAGCGCGCTCTGGATAATGTAAAGTGTATGTTCCTCAACGGCGCTGAGGGCGACGTAAACCACGTGAACGTCCATCCCGTTGGCGGCGACCATAACGGCCTGGCTCCCGTCCACGATGACGGCGACCGTGGCTATGAACACACCAAGCATATGGGCCGCACCATCGCCGGCGCCATCCTGCAGGTGTACGCTAAGGTGAACTTCACCGAGCCCGATGCAGTGGCTGCTATTCACAGACCGGTGGAGGCTCCCTCCAATATGCCTGATCCTGCGGATCTGCCCAGAGCCCACGAGATCTTCGCTCTGAACCAGGCCGGCCGGGATAAGGAACTGCCCTACGAGGGTATGGAGCTGACCACCGTGGTGGCAGAGGCAGCCCGTATGGTGCGTCTGGAGCACGGCCCGGAGAACTTTACTCTGAATCTGACCGGTGTCCGTATGGGCGACGTGGCTTTTGTGGGCATTCCCGGCGAGCCCTTCACCGCTATTGGCCGCGCTATCAAGGCAGAGTCTCCCTTTGCTGTGACCTGCCCCTGCTGCCTGACCAACGGCGCCGAGGGTTACTATCCCTCCCAGGATGCTTACGACGAGGGCGGTTACGAGGCAAGAAGCTCCCGTTTCAAGAGCGGTATTGCAGAACTGCTGATCAAGGAAAGCGTTGCAATGCTCAACGACCTGAAGAAATAACAAATAAAAGAGAGGATGCATTGCATCCTCTCTTTTTTATGCTGTTACTTTGCGGCGCTTTTTCAGTTTGTACATCTCTTCTGCGGCAAGGCGGGCTTTTGCCACGGAAACTTTCCCCCGGGGGATGCAGCAGTATTGCTCTTGGCCGGTGCCGATGCAGATCACATCGCCTAATTCGTACCAGTAGTAGTCTGCGTACAGACTGTAGCTGGCCAGGGGGCTTTGGGTGTAGTCCAGCTTGCCGTCACAGCCGGTGAGATGGAAGCCATTACAATCGTGGATCAGCCGGCCTTTGCCTACCCGGTAGAGGGCTTTGTGGTCCACCAGCATCAAAATATCCACCGGTGTGTCCAGCCGGTAAGTGCCGTTTGCGATCTCCTGCCGCACCAGACCCCGCTGCCAGTCGTACCAGTTGGGGATATGGGAGAACAGGCCGTCGCCGTCGTTGGCGGTGAGATAGCCGTGGACGGAAAGGGTGTATTCTTTGCCGCAGTTGAGGCAGGTAAGACCGGTGCCTTTGCCCCGGTTTTTGCCTTCTGTGCCGCAATGGGGGCAGCGGTACAGAATCCGTTCCAGACCGTCGGCCCGGAATGGCTCGGAAATGGAGATTTCATTTTCCTGCTGCCAGCGGAAATTATCGAAGGAGAATGCCTGATCCAGCAGGCGATCCAGCTGTGCTACACTCATCTCCCGGATCTCCTGGGCGGTGGCAAGGCTGGTGACCTTGGCGCTGACATCCACCTTGCGCTTTTGCAGGCAGTTGTACAGGGGATCCCGGGCAAAGGCACCTCGGGTGATCACTGTGACCACCGGCACATCCAGCTTTTTCAGCAGAACGCCCATTTTTCGGGGCAGGGGTGTGGCGGTGCCATCAAAGGAGTAGCTGGCCTCGGGGTACATCAGCACGCTGGTCTTTTTCTCCTTGAGCAGGTGCTTCATATCCCGGATCAGGTTCAGATCTGTGACGAATTTATGGGTGGGGATGCAGCCCAAAAGCCGCATCAGCCAGGGCTTTCCTACAAAACCGTCGGTGGTGCAGACGATGCCGTAGCGCCGGGGAAAGAAAATTTTTGACGCGATCTTCAGATCAATGAAGCTGGAGTGATTCATCAGAATCAGGCAGGGTTCCTTTTTGCCGATCTTATCCATACCCTCACAGGTGTAGGTGAATCGGGTGGGAACCAGGTCGAAAATCGCCAGAACACGAACTATCAGCTGCAGCAGGCCCAAAGGCCGCAGCGGCTTTTTGTGCTTGGGGCGGGGGAGCGCCATTACCTGCTCATAGGGCAGGGATTTCACCTTGATCTTCATAGCGTTACCGTCCTGTCTCTTTTTATCCTCTTTATTATACTATATTCCGCTGTTCATAGCAAGAAAAAGAAAAAAAGTATAGGAAATTGGATAAAATTGTGGTATGATAATAAAAATGTCGAAGAGAAAAGAGGTGTGGGCAATTGCGGATCTTGGGTATTGACCCGGGTTACGGAATCACCGGTTTCGGGCTGATCGAAGCAGTGACCGGACAGACGTCTTTACTGCGTTACGGCGCCATTACCACCCCGGCCCACACGGATTTTTCCGCCCGGCTTGAGATGATCTATGAGGATATGCGTAAGCTTCTGGAGGTGGCAAAGCCGGATGCGGTGGCGATTGAAGAGCTGTTCTTCGGCCAGAATGTCACCACCGGTATCGGGGTGGCGCAGAGCCGGGGCGTGATCCTGCTGGCGATCCGTCAGGCAGGCGTGCCGGTGTTTTCCTATAAGCCCATGCAGGTCAAGCAGGCAGTGGTTGGTTACGGCAATGCTACCAAGCATCAGGTGCAGGATATGACTAAGCGCATTTTGCATTTGGAAGCGCTGCCTAAGCCGGACGATGCAGCCGATGCCATTGCCATCGCGCTGTGCCACGCAAGGTCAGCCACTTCACTTTTAGCAAGAGTACAAAAATAATCAGGGGTTTTATTATGATTTATTATGTTTCCGGTGAGGTCACGGTGCTGGAGCCGGGCCTGGCAGTGGTGGAATGCGGCGGCGTGGGTTACGGCTGCCGGATCACTGCTTATACTGCGGCGCAGCTGAAATTGGGCAAAGCTGCAAGACTGTATGTTTCCGAGTCCATTCGGGAGGATGCCCACGATCTGTACGGTTTTATCGACCGGGAGGAAAAGCGCTGCTATGAACTGCTGACTTCGGTCACCGGTGTGGGTCCCAAGGCGGCCATTGCCATTTTGGCGGCGGGACCGCAGAATTTTACCCTGGCGGTGATGACCGGGGATGAAAAGCTGCTTACCGCTGCGCAGGGCGTAGGCAAAAAGCTGGCTCAGCGTATTATTTTGGAGCTGAAAGATAAGATCGGCGGCGGTTCGGCAGAGATCGACTTTTCCGCCGGTGCGGTGACGGCTCCGGTACAGTCCGGCGGCAATATTGCTATGGCCACTGCAGCCCTGCAGGAGCTGGGCTATGCCCCCAGCGAGATCCACAATGCCCTCAAGGGCGCCGACCCCAATGCAACAACCGAAGAACTGGTCCGCCACGCTTTGCGCGCCATGGTGATGAAGGGATAAAATTATGAGTTTAGAGTTTTCTGAAGAATTGTCTGTACCGGTGATCTCCCCGAACTTTGCACCCCAGGATGCGGGAGAGATCGGTCTGCGGCCGAAACTGCTTTGCGATTATACCGGTCAGGAAAAGGCCAAGGGCAACCTGTCTGTGTACATCGAGGCGGCCCGCCTGCGTAATGAGCCCCTGGATCACGTACTGCTGTACGGCCCTCCCGGCCTGGGTAAGACCACGTTGGCAGGTGTTATTGCCAACGAGATGGGTGTAAATATTCGTGTCACTTCCGGCCCGGCCATCGAAAAGCCCGGCGATCTGGCGGCGCTGCTGACCAACCTGGCCCCCGGCGACATCCTCTTTATCGATGAGATCCATCGCCTGAACCGGGCGGTGGAGGAGATCCTGTATCCTGCTATGGAGGACTTTGCCATTGATATTATCGTGGGCAAGGGTCCTTCCGCCAACTCCATCCGTCTGGATCTGCCGAAGTTTTCCCTGGTGGGCGCGACTACCCGGGCTGGCCAGCTGTCTGCACCCCTGCGTGACCGGTTTGGTGTCAGCCTGCGGCTGGAGCTGTACAGCAACGAGGAGCTCTCCCGGATCGTGACCCGATCCGCCACTATTTTGGGTATGGATATTGCCCCGGAGGGCGCGCTGGAGATCGCTTCCCGCAGCCGCGGCACACCCCGTATTGCTAACCGCTTTTTGCGTCGTGTCCGGGACTTTGCCCAGGTGATGGGCGACGGCACCATTACGAAAGAAGCTGCCGACCTGGCGCTGTCCCGCCTGGAAGTGGACCAGCTGGGGCTGGATGCCATCGACCGGAGAATGCTCACCGCCATCATTAAAAACTACGGCGGTGGCCCGGTAGGCCTGGAGACGTTGGCGGCCACCATCGGCGAAGAAGCCATTACTTTGGAGGATGTCTACGAGCCTTATTTGATGCAGCTGGGCTTTTTGAGCCGGACGCCCCGGGGCAGATGCGTAACGCCCCTGGCGTACAACCATTTACACATCCCCTATAACGGCCAAACACAGTTCGAAATCTAAGGAAAATGTTCTTTCGGGGGTTGACAAATGTATACGAGACGTGTATAATTGCATTTGTGGCAGTTTATACGCCACCTATATTAAACCCTGAGTAGACCAACGATTTCGCGGGATCCAACACGGGGCATCAACTAACCGAAGAGAGGTAAAATCCAATGTACGAAGACAAGACTTTAGTTTGCAAAGAGTGCGGCGCCGAATTCGTTTTCACCGCTGGTGAGCAGGAATTCTACGCAGAGCGCGGCTTCCAGAATGAGCCCCAGCGCTGCAAGGCTTGCCGTGATGCTCGCAAGAACAGCGCCCGTGGCCCCCGTGAGTTCTTCACTGCTACCTGCGCCCGTTGCGGTGGTGAGGCAAAGGTTCCCTTCCAGCCCAAGACCGACCGTCCCGTATTCTGCAGCGAGTGCTTCGCTCAGATGCGCAACGAAGGCTAATTAAAAATAGCAAACAAAAAAGCAGCACCGGTTTTCGGTGCTGCTTTTTTCTATGTTCATAATTTCTTTTATTTTTGTTTATATTCGAGTCACCCACTGTTCAAAAACCCCTTGTATCATTAAGGCATGAAAGTTAATTCTTT
>JAZNZH010000023.1:0-14994 GCA_045594845.1 Faecousia sp.
GAAATACATCCAGTATTTCTTCGTCCTCTGAATATTCCTGTGAGAAAAAATCTTACCTTCAAAACTGCAAAGCACTCCAAAGCGAGAGATTTTTCTGCAAGACAAGATAAAAAGCCACGGCAAGGCTGACGCCTGCCGTGGCTTTTTAATGCAGTATTTCGGGAAAAGAGCCGATTTGGAGCGTGTAAATCCCTATGTGAGGTCGCCCAAGTGGGCACTTTTATGTATTGGATTAGGCCTCCAGGTTGATGTTGGTTTCCTTGCTGAAAACGTGAGCAACGTTGCCAGGGAAGTTGAACTTGATGGCCTTGCCGGCGGACAGACCCTTCAGGTCCTCGTCGGTCATGTTCATGGTGGAAACCACGATGATGATGTCCTTGCCGCTCACACTGACGTGCAGGTGGACAGAGGAGCCCATCAGCTCGTAAACGTCGACCTTGCCGTCCACGCCTTCGCCATCCAGCAGGATGTGCTCGGGACGCAGGCCCAGGGTAATGTCCTGTTCTTCCACGTTGTTGGCAGACAGACGAGCCTGCTTGTCGTCGGACAGGACAACAGTGTGGCCGTTCAGCTCAACTGCGTACTTGCCGTCGACCTTCAGCAGCTTAGCATCAAAGAAGTTCATTTGAGGTGCACCGATGAAGCCTGCAACGAACAGGTTATAGGGATGATTGAAGACCTGCTGAGGAGTGCCGATCTGCTGGATGAAGCCGTCCTTCATGATGACGATACGGTCGCCCAGAGTCATAGCCTCGGTCTGGTCGTGGGTAACGTAAATGAAAGTGGTGTTGATGCGCTCACGCATCTTGATGATCTCAGCACGCATCTGGTTACGGAGCTTGGCGTCCAGGTTGGACAGAGGCTCGTCCATCAGCATAACCTGAGGATCGCGGACGATAGCACGGCCGATAGCAACACGCTGACGCTGACCACCGGACAGAGCCTTGGGCTTACGGTCCAGGTACTGGGTAATGTCCAGGATCTCGGCAGCTTCCTGCACCTTGCGGTCCACTTCAGCCTTGGGAACATGGCGCAGCTTCAGAGCGAAGGACATGTTTTCGCGAACGGTCATGTGGGGGTACAGAGCGTAGCTCTGGAAGACCATTGCAATATCGCGGTCCTTAGGAGCAACGTCGTTGACGATGCGGTCGCCAACCCACAGCTCACCGCCGGAAATCTCTTCCAGACCTGCGATCATACGCAGGGTAGTGGACTTACCACAGCCGGAAGGACCGACCAGAACGATGAATTCCTTGTCGGCGATCTCCAGGTTGAACTCCTGAACGGCGATAACGCCCTTCTCGGTAACCTGCAGCTTAGGCTTCTTGCTCTCTTCGTGTGCGTCCTGTACAGCGACTACGCCCTTCTTGGCATCACGCTCTTTCTTGGCCTGAGCCTTTCTGTACTTCTTGCCCTCTTCACCACTGAAGGGGTAGATCTTGGTGATGTTTTTCAAAACAACACTTGCCATAATTTCTCGACTCCGAACATAAGGAATCCTCGCTTATGCTCTCACCGCCACCGTAAAATATGTGGTCAGTATTACGACAGGTCTCCACACTGCCGCACCGTGAGTCAGACGGAAAAATCCTCCTTTTTATTAATTCAGAGCAACTATTTTTGTGGAGTAGTGGCCCTAAATTGGGATGCTATAATGATACCATAAGTTTTATTAATTCGCAACCGTGAATTTTGATAGTTTCAAGGTGATAAAATTGTGCAATTTGCACACACCTCTGTAATCCTACAGGAAATTGTCAGAAGCTGAAGATTTTCTATTTCCTTTTCGCAAAAAATGTGATAAAATAACTGCGTAAATCATATAAGGAGGAACCTATATGAAAAATACTGTGTTTAAGGGTATGGGCACTGCACTGGTGACCCCTATGACCCCCCATGGCGTAGATTATGATACCCTGGCCCGTTTTGTGGAATTCCAGATCGAATCCGGCATCAATGCTTTGATTGCTGTAGGTACTACCGGCGAGAGTGCTACTTTGTCTCCCGAGGAGCGCAAGGCAGTAATCCGTTTTGTGGTCAAGCAGGCCAACGGCCGTGTTCCCGTGATTGCCGGTTGCGGCACCAACAATACCCAGCATGTGCTGGACTTTACCAAGAGTGCCTGTGACGACGGCGCAGATGCGCTGCTGGTAGTTACACCTTACTACAACAAGGCGACCCAGAACGGCTTGATTGCCCATTATACCATGATCGCCGATGCGGCGGACAAGCCTGTGATCCTGTATAACGTCCCCTCCCGTACCGGTTGCAATCTGCTGCCAGCTACCGTAGCGACTCTTGCCGAGCATCCCAATATCGTGGGTGTGAAGGAAGCCAGCGGCAATATGAGCCAGGTGGTGGATATCTTTGCCCGCTGCGGTGATAAGATCGATGTCTATTCCGGTGAGGACGGCCTGACTGTACCCATGCTGGCTATGGGCGGCGCAGGCTGTATCAGCGTCCTTTCCAATGTGGTTCCTAAGGAATCCGTGGAAATGTGTGACCGTCTGTTCCGTGGAGATATGGCTGGCGCAGCAAAGCTGCAGTGTGAGCTTCTGCCTTTGGTGAACGCCCTGTTCTCTGAGGTGAACCCCATTCCCGCCAAGGCGGCGGTTGCTGCAATGGGCTTCGGTGAGGAATATGTCCGTATGCCTCTGTCTCTATTGGAAGCGCCCAACCGTGAGCGCCTGTTTAATGAGATGCGCAAGCTGGGGGTGCTGAAATGAGAGTGATCCTGTGCGGCGCCAACGGCGCGATGGGACAGCTTCTGCAGCAGCGGCTCAAGGACGAACTGGTAGCAATGGTGAGTCTGGACGGCGAAAACGGTGTACCCCGTACTTTCAAGGAACTGGGTACCGTGAATGCCGAAGTGATCGTGGACTTTTCCCACCATAGCGCAGTAGGCGATGTGCTGGACTATGCCAAGCAGATCGGCTGCGCAGTGGTCATCGGCACCACCGGTCATACTCCTGAGGAGAAGGAACTGATTTTCCGGGCTGCAGAACAGATTCCCGTGTTCTACGCCGGCAATATGAGCTTGGGTGTTGCGGTGCTGTGCAAAATGGCAAAGCAGACCGCAGCCTATTTCCCGGAAGCGGATATTGAGATCGTGGAGATCCACCATACCCGCAAGGTGGACGCCCCCAGCGGCACTGCCCATATGATCTTCGATGCGATCCGCGAAGTTCGTCCCGATGCTTGTGAAAACTGCGGCCGTGTCGGAGAAGGTAAGCGCCAGAAGGACGAGATCGGTATTTCTTCCTTGCGGATGGGCAATATCGTGGGCATCCACGAGGTGCATATCTGCACCCCTAGCCAGACTCTGACGCTCCGTCACGAAGCCCGGGACAGAGGAATGTTTGCAGACGGTGCAGTGGATGCTGCCCGGTTTGTGTCAGGCAAAGCCCCCGGCCGCTATACCATGGCAGACCTGATGGGAGAATAATATGGAATGTTGGCATTTAAGCGGTGCAGGCAATGACTTTATGGTTATTGATGCCCGCGGCAAAACCTTTGATTTTGAAAAGCTTTCCAAAGAACTTTGCGCTATAACCGGCGCAGACGGCTTTATGGCGGTGGACAATTCCGATATTGCGGATTTTAAGCTCCATTTCTATAATTCCGACGGTTCCCGGGGGGAGATGTGCGGCAACGGCAGCCGTTGTATCTGCCGCTTTGCCTATGATAACGGCATTGCAGGGGAGAAGATGGTGGTGGAGACCGATGCAGGTCTGGTGCCCGGTGTCCGACTGACAGAAAACCAGTACTGGGTGCAGCTGAATAACCCCGGCGTTGCGGATATCCACCGCAAGGAAAATGTGAGCTATGTGGAACTGGGCAATCCCGGCGTGCCCCACGCAGTTACCCGGATCCCCGGTCTGACCTTTGAGAAGCGGGAAGAACTGTACCCTCTGGCATATGCACTTCGTGACGATCCTGCATTCCCTAAGGGCGCCAATGTGAATTTCTACGATTGGCTGGACGACACCACCGTTCGGGTCCTGACCTTTGAACGGGGCGTGGAGGATTATACCTTGGCCTGCGGTACGGGCTGCGGCTCCACAGCGGTGACACTTTGGCTGGAAGGCAAACTCCCCGGCGGTGTGCTTACCGCCCAGAATCAGGGCGGCATTCTGAAGCTGACGGTGGAGGGCAAAAACGGAATCGTGGAAAAACTGATTTTGGAAGGCCCGACAGAAATTCTCAAAAAGTACGAAATATAATAAAAAACACCGCAGAACCAAGTGTTCTGCGGTGTTTTTGTGGGATTTAACAGAAGAAACACAAAAGAGGATTATTGTAAAACAAACAGGCCAGGCCGCAGGTAGAGCAGCAGGACAGGGCGGTACCGGTAAAGCGCCGGAAGCTCTCCTTGCGTTGGCGGTAGGAATAACTGCCGCTTTTGATAGCAGCCATAGTCCGTTGGTATTCCATATTGCCCGGCTCCATCTCTACAGCCTTACGGATATGCTCCAAAGCAGTTATCTGATTGTCAAGACCGTCATTTGCAACTGCGGACAGATAGTACCAGTAGCCATCCCTGTTAGAGGACTGGGACAGTACGTTCAAAGCCTCTTCAAACTGGTGATTCATAAGGTAGCGGTAAGCGCGCTGCTGATAAGCATCACCCCTGGTTTGTTGGCGGGTCTGCTGCCGGAACCACTCCGCGAAGGGATCGTACCCGTAGGTGCTATAACCGCCATAGGAGCCCTGACCGCTCTGACCCTGATAGGTTCGCTGGGCTTTTTCGGGGTTCTTGATCTGCTCGTATGCAGTGTTGATCTCCTGCATTTTCTTGGCAGCTTCTGCGTCGCCCGGATGGAGATCCGGGTGATATTTTTTTGCCAGGCGTCTGTATGCCTTTTTTATTTCCTCATCGGATGCGTCGGGGCTGACGCCCAGCACGCGATAGGGGTCATTCATCTTGTGTTCCTCCCGGGGAGCATTTCTTTTTTGCTCGGTTGAATTGGTTCCAGACACCGCTATAGAGAATGTTGTCCAGAATACCTTTGTCCTGCACCAAAGGCAGACGCTCAAAGGCGGCGGTGCAGCGGCCCATAGCCATGGTCAGATGTTCCTCCCAAAGGGGCCAGTTTTCCTCTTTGTATGGGTTAAAGCTATGCTTTTTCAGATCCTTGCGGTAGTCGACAGCTGCATCAGCTAAGTAAATGAAGCGTCCCAGCGCCATACCCATTTGCCGCAGATCCTCTGCCCACATATCCTCCTGCCATACCAGCAGCTCTGCCATCAAAGCGCCAAAGCACTTTGCGGTCAGGTCCGGATTTTGGCAGTTTTTCCTTTCCAAAGCGGCAAGTTTTTCCAAACAGTCTGTAATTGCGGCGCATTGTCTGGGGTATTGCCGGGTAATCTCCGGAATGTTCTTTTCTAAAGTTTTTGCCAGGATTTTTGCTCCGGTGTGGCCTTCGTCCTGCAGATCATCCAGAGCATTATAGTAGGCAAGGGCCACATTCATTTGCGCCGCATACCGGATAAATTCGTTATCCACCCAGGGGCGGGGACGAATAGGGTGGATGCCGCAGGCCCGCTTGCCGCTGTTTTCTTCCGGTTCATACAGACTCATCAGCAGCAGCGCTAAAAATGCCATATCATAACTCAGCGTAAGCCGGGCAGTCTGGGAGGCAAACTCCCGAATCTGACGGCAGATGCCACAGTATATGCTGCCGTAGCGGGTGCGTTCCTCTTTGGAAAGCTCACCCATATTTGCCATTACAAAGCCGAACACGCGAGCACCCCCTTATGAATACGCACTATAGCTAAGGATTGTGAACAGGGTATAAACAAAAGTAAATTATTTTTCAGAAAGGTGACGGTTTAACACTCCGCCGTAAAATACGATAGAAATACAGAAATAAAGCCACAGCATACTCAGCGCCACTGCATAAACAGAGCCGTAGATGTGGGCGTATCGGGGGAAATATATTACATACCGGGAATACAGATGGGAAAAGATCATCCATCCCAATGCGGAAAAGACCGCTCCCGGAAAGCAGTCACCCAGTCGGTTTTTTCGGTTGGGGAGTACCGCGTAGATAGCCAGCAGCAGTAGGATTTGCACGCCCAGTAAAACGATCAGCCGCAGATCCAGAATCCGGGAAAGGGGACCGTGGAGATATCCCCGAATCTGCAGATATTGCAGAAGACCGGTGCTAAACACATATAAAAGCAGTGTCAGCGTCAGAACGATCAAAAGGCCGAAGGTGTAGAGTGTGCATACACCTCTTGTGTAAAAGTATCCCCGGTTTTCCTTTGTGCCGTAGACCACATTGAGTCCGGTAAGCAGACTGTAAACCCCTCTGCCTGCAGACCAAAGGGCAGTAACGGCAGAGATGGATACCACCGTGCCGGAGGTGTTTTGGTACGCGCCTAAAATGATTTTTCGCGCAGCAGGCAGCAGTGCCTCGGGGATAAGACCCTCCAGGGCTTCTGTAAAGGTTTCCACCGGGATACCGGTGTAGCGCAAAAGACCCAGCATCAATACCAGCAGGGGGAACAGGGAAAGAATGATAAAGAATGACGCGTGGGCGGCATAAACGGAGATGTGCATTTTGGATAATCTGCGCCCGATTATTGCGATTTTTTCCACCCAACGGAGTAACATAAGCCATTCACCTCTGAATTAGAATGTATGTAACTCCTGTGTTTGGTATGTTGAAAAGGCCCTCTGCCGGGGCAGTGGGCCTTTTTAAGATCATTCTGCAGAGATCAGGTAGTAGTAGACCGGCTGACCGCCGTTGATCAGGTTGACATCTGCATCGGGACAGACCTCGGTGAAGATATCCACGGCAACCTGGGCCTGGGTTTCGTCAATGTCAGCGCCATAGTAGATGGTCAGGTACTCCCTGCCGCTGTCTCTGACTTTTTCGGCCAGAGCGCGGAGCAGTACAGTCACATCGGTGTTCGTGCCGAACAGAGCCTTCTCAAAGATAGCCAGGTAATCACCTTCGTGGATGTCGTAACCGTCAAAGTCGGAATTTCGGGCAGCATAGGTGATCTGCATGGTGTCCACAGAGCCCAGGGACTCAGTCATGGCTGTCACATTCTCTTCTTCACTGCCTTCGGGATTGTAGTTCAGCATAGCGGTGACACCCTGGGGAACGGTCTTGCTGGGCAGGACTACCACACGTTTGGGAGTCAGGGCATCCACCTGCTCAGCAGCCATAATGATGTTCTTGTTGTTAGGCAGAACATACACAGTCTCAGCAGGAACTGTGTTGACAGCCTCCAGAATATCCTGGGTGCTGGGGTTCATGGTCTGACCGCCGGAAATAATGGCGTCAACACCCAGGTTGCGGAACACCTCTGCCAGGCCGTCGCCGGCGCAGACGGAAACCACGCCGCAGGGTTTTTCGGGTTCTGCAATCTTGGGCTCGTTGCTGGTTTCCTGCTCGTTCATCACCTTTTCGGTGTGCTGCAGGCGCATGTTTTCAATCTTAACGGTAATGAAAGAACCGTAATCCATGGCCTCATGGAGGGCTTTGCCGGGGTCGTTGGTGTGGACGTGGACCTTGATAATCTCATCGTCATCCACCAGTACCAGACTGTCACCCAGGCTGGAGAGGAAATCACGAAGCTTTTCGGGATCCATATCGTTTTCTCGGTCAATGATAAACTCGGTGCAGTAGGTGAAGGTGATGTCACCTTCGTCGAAATCTGCAAAAGAGGCAGATTCCCGGACCTCGGCGCCGACCATTCCCTCCGGTACTTCAATCTCTACACCCTGCATAACGCTGAGCATAGCTTCCAGAACCAGCAACCAGCCCTTACCGCCGGCATCCACCACGCCTGCCTTTTCCAGGACGGGGTTCTGCTTGGGGGTATCGGCCAGTGCACGCTGAGCGCGTTCTACAGCAGCGGCCTGTACAGCAAGCAGATCGTTGTTTTCGGCAGCAACCTTCTTTGCTTTACCTGCGCCCTTACGGGAGACGGTAAGGATCGTGCCCTCGGCAGGCTTCATAACTGCCTTATAGGCAGTCTGCACGCCCTCGGTCAGCGCATCTGCCCATAGAACACCGTCGCAGTCGGTTGCGCCCTTAAGCTTCTTGGAAATGCCGCGGAACAACAGGGAAAGGATAACACCGCTGTTGCCTCTTGCACCACGCAGCATAGCAGATGCAGCTACGGAAGAGGCCTGCTCCAGAGAGGGATTTTCCACCTTGCGGAGCTCAGCGGCAGCTGCGTTGATGGTCATAGACATATTGGTGCCGGTATCACCGTCGGGGACGGGGAACACGTTCAAATCGTTAAGCTGCTGCTTGTTGATCTCAATAGAAGCAGCTGCGCTGAGAACAAGTTTCTTAAAATCAGCGCCGTTCATTTTTTGTGTCATAGTACCTCCAAATTATCCAACGAGCATGGAATCGATGAAAACTCTCACGGATCGGACCTGAGTGCCGGTGTACTTGTTGACCATATAGCGCACCTCGGAGATGATGGAAGAACCAACAGCGTTCAGATTCACGCCGTTATTCACAATGATATGCAGGTCGATGGTGATGGAGCCGTCCTCGTGAAATTCCACGTGAACACCCTTGCGCACAGATTCCTTGCGGAGCAGGTGATACACGCCGTCACGGACAGAACGGGCGGCCATGCCCTTCACACCGAAGCAGTTAGTGGCGGCGTTGCCGGCAATGTCGGAGTAGACAACGGTGCTGACATTCACAGAGCCGTTATTGTTCATATTACGGATCATAAGATTACCTCCTGTTATGTATGGGAGTATTAATTACGAATTAGACCAGGCTTTCTTCCCAGCAGCAGGGAGCGGTAAGACCCATCATCTTCACCACGGTGGGAGCTACATTGGCAAGGCCGAATGCGCCTTCTTTCACGGTCCAGGTATTGTCAGTGTCGTAGATGATAAAGGGAACGGGATTCAGGGAGTGAGCGGTACGGGGAGAGGTCTTACCCTTCTTAGTCTCGGTCATCTGGTCGGCGTTGCCGTGGTCGGCGGTGATCAGCACGGTGTAGCCGTACTTATCAGCAGCCTCCAGGATGGCCTTCACGCTGGCATCCACACTCTCCATAGCGGTAATGACTGCATCCATAGCGCCGGTGTGACCCACCATATCGCCGTTGGGATAGTTGCAGCGCAGGAACTGGAACTTGCCGCTGGCCATAGCAGCCACCAGCTTCTCGGTGATCTCCTTGGACTTCATGGCAGGCGCCTGCTCGAAGGGAATCACGTCGGAGGGGATCTCCTCGTAGACTTCCAGGTCTTCGTTGACTTTGCCGGAACGGTTACCGTTCCAGAAATAGGTCACGTGACCGTACTTCTGGGTTTCGGATACAGCGTACTCGCTGATGCCTGCTTCGCTAAGCACCTCGGTCAGAGTGTTCTTGATCACGGGGGGCTGCAGCAGGTAATTTTCGGGGATCTGCAGGTCTGCGTCATACTGCAGCATACCGGCAAATTTCACGCCGGTGTAGTCGCCCCGGTCAAACTTGTCAAACTCCTTGCGGTCAAATGCCAGGGAAATTTCCTGTGCACGGTCTCCGCGGAAGTTGAACAGGATCACACTGTCGCCGTTGGCGATCTTCGCCACGGGAGCGCCGTCTCTTGCAACCACGAATGCAGGCAGATCCTGATCGATCACACCACTTTCAGCGCGGTATGTCTCGATGGCTTCCTTAGCGGATGCAAACTGTCTGCCGATGCCCTGCACGTGGGTGCGCCAGCCATTTTCCACCATACCCCAGTTAGCTTCGTAACGGTCCATAGTGACCTGCATACGGCCACCGCCGGAAGCAATGGCGTAATCACAGCCGTCGGTATTCAGAGTTGCCAGAGTATCTTCCAGCATACCCACATACTCCAAAGCGGAGGTGGCGGGAACATCGCGGCCGTCCAGCAGGATGTGGCAGTAAGCCTTCTTCACGCCCTCAGCCTTTGCCTGCTTAAGCAGAGCAATCAGATGGTGGATGTTGGAATGGACGTTGCCGTCGCTGAGCAGGCCGATAAAGTGCATTGCCTTGCCGTCTGCATTGGCAACCAGATCCTTCCAGGTGTCGGATGCGTACAGGGAGCCGTTTTCGATAGACTCACCAACCAGTTTTGCGCCCTGAGAGTAAACCTGACCGCAGCCCAGAGCATTATGGCCAACCTCAGAGTTGCCCATATCCTCGTCACTGGGCAGACCCACGGCGGTGCCGTGTGCTTTCAGGTAGGTATGGGGGCAGGTATCCAAAAGACGGTCCAGGGTAGGGGTGTTAGCGGTAAAGACGGCATCGCTTGCGTCGTGATTACCCTTGCCCACACCGTCGAGAACGACTAAAACAATGGGTTTTTTCATAGATGTTCCTCCAAGAACCATAGTATATGTATTTTATCACCCGTATATTTTACTACATTTTTCCGAAAGATACAACCTATTTTTTATAAAAATGGTATACAGTAGAAAAAACACTGCTATATACGACAAAAAGCCACATTTGCTCCCTTGCAAATGTGGCTTTTTCACTTAAACCTGAGCGCTTTTCTTCTTTCCGATGGCCCGGATACCGAAATATGCGCAGTAGATCACAAAGCTGGTGCCGGTGACACAGAAAATAACTACCGGAGGCATTACCTTGTCAGGCAGAAATGCGAAAATGGATTCCTTCAGGAAGAACCAGTTATGGTCGTATGTAGCATTGCCCAGGCTGGCCCAGAGGAAGATGATCAGAACGCCCATAAATACTTTCCAGAAATCCTTCCAGTGTAATTCCACTACACCGTAGGCCAGATTCAGTACGCCCCAGGCAAACAGAAAGCCGTGGAACATAAAGGTCTGGAAAGTCAGGTAGCAGAAGGGGGGCTGGCCGCCCAAAGCGCTGCCGGGGTAGCACATCCACATCAGGGAAGAGGCAATGGAAAGAGTGACAGCTGCGCTTTTTACCGGTGTCAGCCGGGGGTTAAACTGGAAAAATGGTACTAAAACACCCATAAAGGTACAGATGTGGAAGGGGAGCTTGTCTGTGCTGATGCCATTGTAGCTGTCGGAAAGGGGCATCAGGAAGAAATCTGCGACATAAAAACCGATTACCAGGTATGCGAAAGTACGCAGGATTTTTTCCTGGGTTTGGGCGGACTTTCTGTGGCAGAGAAATGCCAGCAGCGCCGTGCCGCCGAAAATAACAAAAAGGTATACGAAATGCCAAATATCGAACAAATGGATCTCCAGCTCAGAAGTATTTTCGCTGAGCAGTTTTTGCATAAATGTATTCATAATCTTTCCCCCAAAATAGAAAAATCATTTTTCGACACATTCCGCCGTATTATATCACGGCTTCGAAAAAAACGCAAGGGGTCGTAAGATTTCCGGCCGTCATAGCAAAAGCCCCCTAACCCGAATGGGTTAGGGGGCTTTTGGTGCCGGCATCCGTTTGCGGTACCCGGCGAATGTCCTCGGCTTAAAAAGCCTTCGTCCCTCGCCGACCGCGGCACACACTGCGCCCTCGCTGCACCCGCCACCGGCGGCGCTCGGGCTGGTGGCCGGAATCTCACCTCCGGTCCGATTCCGGGCCGTCATAGCAAAAACCCCCTAACCCGAATGGGTTAGGGGGCTTTTGGTGCCGGCAACCGGAATCGAACCGGTACGGATTTTACTCCGAGGGATTTTAAGTCCCTTGTGTCTACCTATTCCACCATGCCGGCAGGTAGCTACGCAATCATACCACAGTTTTTTCCTGCCGTCAAGGGAAACAGGCACCCATTTGGGTGCCTATTTTTGTATTAAAATGTATCGCACAATTCCTCCAAAACACCCAGATCCCAGGCAAGTCGGGAAAGCACATATTTGTCGCGGATGTCTTTGGTGGCTTTGAATGTGATTTTCAGTGCTTCTTTGTCTACACCGATAGCGGCAGGATCCCGGGAAATGCCGATGGTATCCAGGAGCTTACCGATTTCCTCTGCGGCAGGGATCTCATCCCGGATGATCTGCAGGATTTCCTCCCAATGCTCCCGGATAATGGCAAAGCGAGCGGGGTGCTTTTCCTTGATGTACTTGCCCTCTTTGACTTCCGCAGCGATCATAGTCTCCGCGCTCTGACCCAGGAAATCCGTCAGGGTGTTTTTCCAATCCTCGTAGGAGAAGTCCGCTACATACTGTGCAGCCTTCTTCTCGTCCGGGGTCAGCTTCAAAACCTTTTCGTAAAGCTTTGCGGCCACATAAGTACCAATAGCGCACTGAATACCGTGGAGATCCACCTGGGTGTTGAACTGCAGACCACGCATATCCCAGACATGGCTGAAATAATGCTCCACGCCGGAAGCAGGACGGGAGACACCGGCGTATGCCATAGCAATACCGCCGATTACCAGACCCTCAAAAACAGCTGCTACTGCAGTCTCATCACGTTTTAACAGACCGGCTGCGTTGTCCGTGCATTTCTTCAGAGCGGTGCGGACCAATTCAGCTACTCGCTCGCAGTAATATTCTCCGGTGATAATGTGGGCGATCCGCCACTCGGCAATACTCACATACTTTGCCAGCATATCGCCCAAACCGGCCGCCAGCATATGGGCGGGTGCGTTTTTCAGGATATCCACATCGCCGATGATCACATTGGCGCAGCGGCTGTTCAGGGACACCTTCAGATCGTCCCGATCCATAGAGGAGGTGGCGCTGGCATAGCCGTCCATAGAGGGGGCAGTACCTACAATAATGTAGGGGAGTTTGCTGACGGCGCTGAGCACCTTGCCGGTATCGTTGATAACACCGGAGCCCACAGCAACTACGATATCGCAGCTGTTGTCGAAATGCAAAATTGCAGAACCAACAGTCTTTTCATTGGGGGGCAGGTGACCGGCAGGAAAGGCATACTTGCTGTATGGGATGCCGGCGGCCTCCATTACTGCGCACACAGCCTCACCGGCGGCAGCGAAAGTGTTGGCGTCACAAAGAATAAAGGGCTTTTTTGCGTTATAGCGAGCCAGTACCTCAGGCAGTTTTTTGATGACACCTTTTCCAATGATCACATCATCAATATCCGCAGTGTGGAACCGGCCGCAGGCGCATTTTTCGTTTCCGAGATAGTGTTCCATAACGGCACCTCTGCATCTGTAATAATCATTGAAATTATAGAATGTACACCCTTAAAAGTCAAGAAAAAAAGCAACTCTCGGTTGCTTTTTCGGGGTTTACTTTTAGGGCAGGGTATGATACCATAACGAAGTATAAAAAAGAAATACGGAGGCGTTCTGATATGAATCTGAATTTTGACCCCAATGAGGTATGCGCTTGCGGCAAAATCCACAGAACCAATGTGGAAAATTGCGTCATTGCATCCGGTGCCATCCAGACCATCCCTCAGTATGCAAAGCAGTATCAGGCAACCAAGGCTTTTATCGTGGCAGATGTGAATACATATCCCATTGCCGGTGAAAAGATCGAAAAGCTTCTGCAGGACAGTGGCATCCCCACGGCACACTATATCTATAAGGAGCGCCGCCTGGAGCCGGACGAGCATGCAGTGGGTTCTCTGATGATGCACTATGACGGCAAGTGTGACCTGATCGTGGCCATCGGCAGCGGTGTGATCAATGACATCTGCAAACTCTTTGCTTACCTGACCAAGACCCCCTACATTATTGTGGCATCTGCTGCTTATATGGACGGCTATGCCGCCGGCAGCTCCACGATGCCTGTGGAGAAGATCAAGACCACAATTCCCGCCAAGTGCCCCGATGTGATCATCGGCGACCTGGATGTCCTTACCGGTGCGCCCAAACATATGGCGGCAGCGGGTTTGGGCGATATGATGGCAAAGTACATCAGTATCTGCGAATGGCGCCTGTCCAACCTGATCAACGGTGAGTACTACTGTGACCGTGTGGCAGAATTTACCCGCCAGTCCCGAGATGCCTGCGTGGAGGGCGCTGCCGGTCTGATGCAGCAGGATGCTGAAAGTATGAAAAAGCTGTTCACCGGCCTCATTAACTGCGGTAAGGCTATCGACTATTCCGGTGTATCCCGTCCCGGCGGCGGAGTGGAGCATTATTTCTGCCAGATCTGCGATATGCGGGCGCTGGAATTCGGCACGCCTATGGCCTCCCACGGTGTCCAGTGCGCACTGGGTACGCTTTATGCCATCCGTTGCTATCAGGAACTGAAGAATATTGTTCCGGATAAGGAAAAGGCCTTGGCCTATGCCAAGAATTTCGACTTTGCCGACTGGAGCGAGCAGCTGCGCGCATTCATCGGTAAGGGTGCAGAGAATATGATCGCTCTGGAGGCAAAGGAAAAGAAATATTGCCCCGAAAAGCACGCAAAGCGTCTGGAAGTGATCCTTGCTAACTGGGATAAGATCCTGCAGATCATTGACGAGGAGCTGCCTGCTGCAGAGGAGTTTGAAAAGCTTCTGAAATCCCTGAATTTGCCCACCAGCCTGTCAGATATCGGCATCGAAAACGAGAAACTGCCAATGACCCTCAAATGTACCAAGGATATCCGCGATAAGTATGTCCTGACCCGACTTCTGTGGGATCTCGGTGTCATTGATGAGATTTGTGTAAAGGTTTCCTGATTAAATCCATTACATAAATAACACCCCCCTCCCGAATCTATCCAGCACACAAAAACGGTCAGCTGAACATCAGCGAATTGGCGAGAGTGTGCGACATCAGCCGCACAACTGCCTACAAATACAAATCTCTTTTGGAAGCATGAAAACAGGGAACCGAGATTGGTTCCCTGTTTCTCATATTTTCACTATACTTTTGGCTGTCTTACCGCACAAGATAACCATATATGTATCTGACACCTTGGCTCATATCCGCATACAGACGCTTACCATCTTTGTCATACTGGTATTGGTAGGTCATTGTGCCTGATGTGTATGGGTTGCTGTAGGATAATTCTTCTGTCAGGATGTTGCCGGAAGCATCATAGGTATATGAATACTGCCGTCGATACTCCTCTTTCCCCGTATCGGTATCGATACGGATCAAAGATACCACATTCCCTTTTTCATCGTAACTTATTGTGTCTT
>JAZNZH010000024.1:0-7995 GCA_045594845.1 Faecousia sp.
GTCGTCATTGCCTGTTTGTAGGAGTGAACTGTGTCGCAGCAGGATGAAGCTGCATTTTTCGTGCGCAGCTTCGGCTGCGCACTTTTTATTTTGGAGGCTTTTAAATGAAAATTGGCTTTCGTACTCCCAGTTTGAAAAAATCCTTCCGCGCAAAAACTACCGGTAAATTAAAAAGAAAAATCAAAAAAGCAACAAACCCATTCTATGGCAAGAAGGGTATGGGATATATAAAAAATCCAAAGCGTGCAATTAAGAACAAAGTCTACCATAAAACAACATTTGGCCTTGGAGATGTTTTCCGTTGGTTGTCCAAATAGATACAGAGCAGAAAGGAATAATACATAATGAAATTAGTCAAGAAAATCATACTATGGGTAATCGTTGGTTTCCTCGCAGTAATTGCACTTGGAACAATCCCAAGCTTTTCCTCTTTTATAGCAATTATTATCGCCTTATTGGTAGCGCCTATTGAGCGCTGGCAAAACTTTCTTCAAAAATACATAAAAGGAAAAATTAAAATCCTTGCCATTGTTGTGCTTTCCGTTCTAATGTTTGTCACCTTCCCTAGCTCTGATACACCGGGCAATACAGACATTCCCAGCAAAACTACCACCGCGCCCACTACCGAACCTACTACCGCACCCACTACCGAACCTACCACCGCACCCGCTACCGAACCTACTACCGCACCCACTACCGAACCTACCACCGCGCCTACCACCGAACCTACTACCGCGCCTACCACCGAACCTACTACCGCGCCTACTACCGAACCTACCACCGCACCCACCACGGAACCTCCACATACGCACAGTTTTAGTTCCGCAACTTGTACAGCACCAAAGACCTGTTCTTGTGGTGCAACGGAAGGCGAAGCTAACGGACACAACTGGAAAGATGCTACCTATGCATCTCCAAAAACTTGTACTGTTTGTGGAGCAACTGAAGGCAATCCTCTTGATGTTCCCGGAAAAGAAAACTACCATGGGCATGTTTATACCGGCGGTGATAAAAGCACAAAATATCACTATGAAGCCGATTGTGCTGGCAAATACAGCCACGAAATAACATGGGAAGAAGTGGATCGTCGAGGGCTTGAACCTTGCGGCACTTGTGTATTGAAATAACAGGAAAAGGCTTGCCAATTGGCAAGCCTTTTTTTGTTAGAATAAAGTTGTTATCCAGTAAATCAATCCATAAACTACGGATGCGGATACACCGTAGACGATCACCGGGCCGGCAATTGTAAACATCTTCGCGCCGACGCCCAGGATGAAGCCCTCGGTTTTATATTCCACCGCCGGTGCTGAAATGGAGTTAGCAAAGCCGGTGATCGGCACCAAAGTGCCTGCGCCTGCGTGTTTTGCAATATCGTCGTACAGGCTGAGTCCCGTCAGCAGCGCCGAAATAGCGATCAGGGTCATAGACGTAAATGTGCCTGCTTTTTCCTTATCCAGCCCCCAGGACTGATACAGATTCATAATCCCCTGTCCCAATGCGCAGATCAGCCCGCCTATCAAAAAGGCCTTCAGGCAATCCTTCCAAATAGGCGACTTGGGCGCCAATTCTTTAATCAGCGCGTCATACTGTTTTTCCGTCATAAAATCCCTCCGGCATTAGGATTTCCGGGATTTTCTACCCTATACACGGTAGACAAGGGGATTTTTTCCGGTTATAATAAGAAAAAACGAAAGGAGCGCAGTCTATGCAGACTTTAGAGCTGAAGATGGAAGACCTGATTCCTTTGCTGCAGGAGCAGCTTTCCTCCGGCGCAAACGCGCGCCTTTTGGTCACCGGCACCAGTATGCAGCCCCTTTTGCGCAACAAAAAGGACAGTGTTCTGCTTTGCCCTCCCGAAAATCCCAAAAAGGGCGACATTCTCCTCTACCGCCGGCAAAGCGGCCAATATGTCCTCCACCGGGTGGTGGCATTGGGTGAGACCACCCTCCTTTGCTGCGGTGACAATCAATGGCGCAAAGAACCCATCCTGCCCCAGCAGGTAGAGGCCACGGTCTGCGCTTATTATCGCGGAGAGAAAAAACGGCCGGTATCCGGCTTTTGGTACAGATGTTATGTCAACCACCTCCCCCTGAGGCGTTTATTCTGCCGCTTGCGGGATTGGCTATGCAGTTAAAAAAGCCCCCTCATCAGAGGGGGCTTTCAGTCATTATATCCTTCCTTGCATTACGAGAAGAAGCAGTATGCAGATTGCCAGTAAAAACGCAGCCAGCAAATAAATGCCAACCTTTGCTCTGCCGGTTTTACCGCCGGAGGGAGGCAACAGCCGGGTCTTGCGTAGCGCCGCAGTCAAGGGCTTATACAGCCCCAGCACCAACGCGCTGTTCAGGCCCGCTTTCAGCGCATTAAAAGGCAGAAACACCGGAATCAGCATTCCCTCCACCGCAGAGCGGGAAACGCCCATATACAGGGGTGTGATCAGCCAGTTCCAAAGGAGCATCACACCGATCATCGCCACCGCGCCGGCCAGAAGTCCAAAGATCGCGCCCCAAAGAGAGTGCTTTTTCTTATACACGATAGCCGCCACGCAGGCAAAGCTGCAGGTGGAGATCAGGTTCATCACGCAGCCGATAGGACCAGTCTGACTGATGGTCACCATTTCCACCAGGGATACGATCAGGGAGATTACAAACCCGGCAAAGGGACCCAGCAAAAAGCTGCCGATGGTGATCACTACATCTTTGGGCTCATAGGACAAAAACAGCACCACCGGGATCCGGATCAGCGCCACCGCAATATAGGCCATAGCCGCCAAAAAGGCCATTACCACCATTTTTCTCAATCTATCGTTTCTCGCCATACTCTTCTCCAAACAAAAAAATACGCCCTGAGATACACTCAGGGCGCAAAATAAGCATAATTTTTGCCTATCTTCTTCCATCCAGACTTTACTGTCGGTTTCGGAGTTACACCGAATCTGCGCCGAAGCGCTCGCGGACTGTACCGCCGGTCGGGAATCGCACCCTGCCCTGAAGATATATTTAGAGTACCACGATGCAGGCGCTCTTGTCAAGTCCGGTAAACTGTGGTAAACTTAGTCCGTAAGTTTTTTCAGACTGACGATCTTCCCACCCGGCGCAGTATCCAGCACATCTCCGCCGATAACCTGATCCTTGAACACCAAGAGCGTGGCAAACACCCCTTCGCTGCTTTCGTGATTATTGACTTTATAGACGTAGCGCATCACCGTTTTACCCGCATACTGGGTCAGATCGTAGCCGGCCTCTTTTTGCAGGTCGTTATAACGGCTGTAAATCTCTGACTGCTCCGTGGGAATCTTTACCTGCCCGGACTCCACGGGCGATGCGCTGACGCTCCACCCAAGATCCTCCAGGAATTTCACTCTGGCATCGTTGGCAGACATTGCCGGTGCTCCGGTCTGCGCGCTGCGGCCGCCACCCAGCAGCAAAATCAGCGTCACGATCACCGCTGCCACTGCAGCCAGCGCGATCAACACCTTTTTTATATCCACCTTTGCGGTCATCACCATCATATTCATCCCTCCTGTCTGTTGCATCGTATGCGCCTGTGGGACAGGATAGAACGGAGAACTTATGGAACGTTTGGATAAATTCTTATGCGACTGCGGCATCGGCACACGCAGTCAGGTGAAAGTTATTTTAAAAAGCGGCCGAGTCACTTTGAACGGCAGTCCGGAAAAGGACGGCGGCAAAAAGGTCGACCCGGACACCTGCGCAGTCTGTGTAGACGGCGAGCGGGTGGGCAGAATTGGCCGGGTGGTCGTGCTGCTTAACAAGCCCGCAGGCTATATTACCGCTACAGAGGACGCCACCCAGGCAACCGTAATGGAGCTGCTCCCTCCGGAGATGAAGCACTGGGACTTAAAGCCGGTAGGCCGGCTGGACAAAGAGACCGAGGGCCTTTTGCTCTTTACCAACGACGGCGACCTGCTCCACAACCTGATCTCCCCCAAAAAGCAGGTAGAGAAGATCTATTACGCCCGTCACGAAGGCACTGCCACTGAAAGCGATGTGTCATCCTTTGCCCAAGGGCTGACCTTAGGCGACGGCACAAAATGTCTCCCGGCAAAATTGGAGCCTTTGGGAGATGGGGAAAGCCGGATCACCGTCTGTGAGGGAAAGTACCACCAGGTGCGGCGTATGCTGGCTGCCCGGGGTATGCCGGTCACCTATCTGGAACGGCTGCAGGAAGGTGCCCTCACCTTAGGAGACCTGCCCCGGGGGCAGGTGCGGCAGCTGAACGAAGAAGAAATACTGGCTTTAAGCAAATAAAAAAAGCGGCTGTTGCTAAACAACAGCCGCTTTTTCAATTTCATTAGTCGTCGAAATCGTCCAAAGCCACATCCATACCGGCAAAGTCTTCAAAGTCGCTTTCGCTCTTGCTGAAGAACTTTCTCTTGGTCCACTTAACCGCGCTTCTGACGCCCTCAGCGATCCGGTCGCCGTAAATAACCACAACATAAATGATACCGGCAATTGCCACGATGGCAGCCAGGATCTTCAAAATCACACTCAGATTTTTCATATGGATTTCCTCCTATCGGTTTTTTCTAATTTCAGTATATCCAATTGTCTCACAAATTGCAATAGTAAAATGAGGAAATTGCGATTTTTTCAAACGTATCCGTACATTCCCCGGACACTGACCTCACCGGAGCTGACAGTCTCCTGCCGGCCGTCGGTATACTCCACCAGCAGACCGCCGTTATCGGCAACCGCCTTTGCCACCGCGGGCTGAGAATCCAACGGTGTGATCACCTGTACCTCCCGGCCGGTGGTCACGCAGTGCTGACGGTAATCATCCATCCACATTTTTCTGTCTGCGGTGCAGGTTTGCGCCAGTATTTTCAGTTCCTGCACCACTGCCTCTGCCAATATTTTCGGTGGGCAATACTGACCGCTGACAGTTTGCAGATCAGTGGCTATATGGGAGATTGCGGCATCGAAACCTTCTTCAGGAGCGCAGCAGTTGATGCCGATGCCTACCACAGCCCATTCCACAACCCCCTCCCGGGCGGAAATCTCCGTCAGGATGCCGCCTAATTTGCGGTTTCCCCAGGTCAGGTCGTTGGGCCATTTGATGCCGGCGTTAATCCCACAGCTTTTGTGAACAGCCCGGTGGACCGCCACCGCCGCAGCACAGGTCAGATGCATACAATTCTCTGCCGGCGCCTGGGGTCGTAGCAACACAGAAAGATACATGCCAGTACCCTTTGGCGAGGAGAAGCTTCTGCCCCGCCGGCCTTTGCCGCCGGTCTGGGTGTGCGCTGCCACGGCTGTGCCCTCAGGCGCACCCTGCTTCGCCAATTTTTTCAGTTCATCGTTGGTAGAACCAATGGTGTCATACCAACGGATTTGCCAATTTCCCATCAGTCGATATCCGGCAGGATGGTTTCAGGAGGCAGATCCAGGATCTCGGGATGGCGCAGAATATTGCGGTAATGCTTAAAGAAAGTAGCATAGTAGTAACCGTCGCAGATACGCTCATCCAGGGTAAACTTTACATCCACGTACTTTCTCTGCACCACGGTGCCATCCTCCTGCACCTCCAGCGCCCGGCGCTTGCAGCCAAAGGCGCCAAACACGGGGATATTGCCGAAATCATAGAGATGATGGTAGATGGGAGGAATGCCCAGACTACCCATAGAGGTAAAGAACAGACTTCCGTGGAACGGGCTCAGCTCCGTCAGGAAGCTGGGCAACAACCCGAAATAGTCCAGGAGCTTCAACAGCCACACGGTAAATTTCAGCACCACGCCGGGAATCAGCAGCAGATACTCGATCAGGTTGTCGATGCCGGAGTCCAGTTCCTGGCTTGCCTTGACCTCTTCCACTGCGGCATTGAGCTTTTCGTAGATATCCTTTGCGGTATCCTTGCGGCTCAGATGTACCTTGATGGAGGTGTCGGGAGATTCTACTGTCATCTCCTTTTTGACTACCATACAGTACTGAATATCCTCGCCCCGGGAGTATACCTTCTGACCGGAGATAAACCGGTTCAGCTGGGGATACTTGCACAGGCCACGGACATAGGCAGCCAGCAGCACATGGGTAATGCCGAAATCGGTCAGTCCCTCTCGGCGCTTTTGGCGGATATACCGCTCCACATGGGTGATCTCAAAGGCTTCCTCAAACAGGTTGGTGCAGGTGTTTCTCTCCACTTGGAAATACGCGGTGATCTGCGCCATGGGTGCCAGAGAACGAATTCGACGGCCGTCCTTGCGGTCGCCCCAGGTGGGATGGTACTGACCTGCAGGGTGAATACGGATAGCAAAAGGCAACAGCATCAGACCAACGGTCAGCAGAATGTCCGGAATGTAATTCTGTAACCCCTGCCAATTCAGTGCCCGGTTCAGATACAGCCAGGCAAGCAGGGGGACTACCATCACCGGCAGCAGCAGCATGGTTGCCGGCAGCTTGCCGCTGGAGATCCGGGTATAGGTCACGCCCACCGCCAGCATCAGCACAATATAGAGAACGCCAATCATTACATCCCAGTTGCCAAACTCGTGCTGCCAGAACAAAATGGCGTAATAAGCGCAATACAGCCACACAGCAATGGCAGACTTGTAAAAGCGCTCTCTACCGTTAAATACCAGATTACACGCAAAGAGTATGGCGGCTGCCATTGGCAGAACGATTTGACTCCACGTATCCGCGCCTTCCTCGCGGAAAATAATGCGGGTCACTGCCGAGCCGATCATACACAGCGTGATGATCCACGTCATAACATCCTTGATGCTGACGTAAAAATTTACTCTCTTTTTCATAACATATTTATTATACTAAACTTTCCCGAAATTTGCAAGAAAAACCCCACCGAAGATTCCGGTGGGGTTGGTCATTTTTATTCTTTTACGCTTTCCACCAAGCCGCTGGCAAGACCTACCAGGCCCTGCATCTGGCTGGGAACGATGATCTTGGTAGCCTTGCCGTCTGCCACCTTCTCCATAGCCTGAATGCTCTTAAGCTTGAGCACCTGATCGTTAGGCGCTTTTTCGTTCAGCATTGCCATAGAGTCTGCCAATGCCTGCTGCACGGTGCGGATTGCCTGGGCTTCACCGTCTGCCTTCAGGATCGCAGCCTGCTTTTCGGCCTCTGCCTTCAGGATCGCAGCCTGTTTCTCTGCATCTGCCCGCAGGATCGCGGACTCCCGCTCGCCTTCGGCAATCAGAATCGCAGACTTTTTCTGACCCTCTGCCTGCAGAATTGCCTGGCGGCGGTCACGCTCTGCCTTCATCTGCTTTTCCATGGAGCTCTGGATATCAGCGGGGGGCAGAATATTCTTCAGCTCCACACGGTTGACCTTGATGCCCCAGGGATCGGTGGCTTCGTCCAGGATGGCACGCATCTTGGTGTTGACCACATCGCGGGAGGTCAGGGTCTGATCCAGCTCCAGATCGCCGATGATGTTACGCAAAGTGGTTGCAGTCAGTGTCTCCATTGCTGCCATAGGCATTTCCACGCCGTAGGCGTAGAGCTTGGGGTCGGTGATCTGGAAATACACAACCGTATCGATCTGCATAGTAACATTATCCTTGGTGATCACAGGCTGAGGGGGATAGTCCAGTACCTGCTCCTTCAGAGAGATTGCCGCAGGTACTGGGCGTGGTCCAGCAGCAGAAGGTTGTGCTTGCGCTGAATGTGGCCGAAGTCGTGCCAATAGCGCACGTGCGGGTTATCCGCAAACTCAGCCATGAGGCGGGGCATTTCCCACTCGCCAGGCACTTGCTCGAAGTGGCTGCGGCCCTCCACTCCCAGCACCAGGTTGAGCTCTTTTGCTTTCTCGGCCAAGGTATGCAAAGCCTGGCGGGCGCGCTCATAGTAAAGGGGGGCCTGGCGGACCCTGCGGCGCACCAGCTCACCCTTGCGCAGGGCGTATTCACGGCTTCCTACGCGTTCCTGCCGCAGCATGCGCTCCAGCTCGCGGGTGGGGTGAATCCCCTTCATGAGCTCCACGTTGCCCATATGCAGCACCACGTAACGCGCGCCCAGG
>JAZNZH010000025.1:0-39040 GCA_045594845.1 Faecousia sp.
GCGCTTGGTGCGCAGGGAACGGGCAGCGATATCCATCAGCTTGTCCAGGCGCTTGTAGAAGTCAGCCTCGTCGGCAGCCAGATAAGCGATACGGGGCAGGTTGATGGTAACAACACCGATAGAACCGGTGGACTCACCGGAACCAAAGAAGCCACCGGACTTCTTACGCAGCTCACGCAGGTCCAGACGCAGACGGCAGCACATAGAGCGCACGTCGGAGGGCTCCATATCGGAGTTGATGTAGTTGGAGAAGTAGGGAGTGCCGTACTTGGCAGCCATCTCGAACAGGAGCTTGTTGTTCTCGGTCTCGCTCCAGTCGAAGTTGCGGGTGATGGAGTAGGTGGGGATGGGATACTGGAAGCCACGGCCGTTGGCGTCACCCTCGATCATGATCTCGATGAAGGCCTTGTTGACCATGTCCATTTCCTTCTTACAGTCACCGTAGGTGAAGTCCATCTCCTTGCCGCCGACGATAGCGGGCAGATCCTTCATATCAGCAGGCACGACCCAGTCCAGGGTGATGTTGCTGAAAGGTGCCTGGGTGCCCCAACGGGAGGGAGTGTTGACACCGTAAACGAAGGACTGGATGCACTGCTTAACTTCCTTCTGGGTCAGGTTATCCACCTTGACGAAGGGAGCCAGGTAGGTATCGAAGGAGGAGAAGGCCTGTGCGCCTGCCCACTCGTTCTGCATAATACCCAGGAAGTTGACCATCTGGTTACACAGAGTGGACAGATGGCTTGCGGGAGCAGAAGTGATCTTGCCGGGAACGCCGCCCAGACCCTCCAGGATCAGCTGCTTCAGGCTCCAGCCTGCGCAGTAGCCGGTGAGCATGGACAGATCGTGCAGGTGCAGAGCTGCGGTGCGATGAGCCTCAGCAATCTCGGAATCGTAGATCTCACTGAGCCAGTAGTTGGCGGTGATAGCACCGGAGTTGGAGAGGATCAGACCACCCACAGAATAAGTAACGGTGGAGTTCTCCTTCACGCGCCAGTCGTTGATCTTCAAGTAGTTATCCACCAGGTCCTTGTAGTTCAGCAGAGCGGAACCAACGTTACGAACCTTCTCACGGTGCTTACGGTACAGGATGTAAGCCTTGGCCACATCGGCGTAACCGGTTTCGGACAGAACCTTTTCTACGCTGTCCTGGATGTCTTCCACGGAAATGAGGCCGTCCTTGATCTTAAATTCAAAGTCGGCGCTGACCTGCAGGGCCAGCATATTGATGACGCTGGGATGATACTGTCTGCCCACAGCTTCGAAAGCCTTGAGCATTGCTCCGCTGATTTTGGAAATCTCAAACTCAACGGTAGAGCCGTCTCTTTTCAGAACTTGATACATCTCTTTCTACCTCCTATATTGAATGAAAAAACGGGCACTGTGCCCGTATTGGCGACAGTACCCGTATTATAAAGCATAAACACCGTTTTGTCAATATATTGTTTGAAAATTTTTATTCAAACACAACATATTGTGTTTTTATTCACCGCGGATGGATGCGCACTCCACATAGGAACTAAGGATTTCCTTATAGATACCAACACTTTCCGCGCTGGGAGCGGTAAGGCCTGCATACACAACTGTATCCCTATCCACAAAGCTTTGCAGGTACAATTTGTGGGGACGCTTACCGGGAACCAGACAAGCCAGCCACTGACCCATCTCCCGCACAGAGACACTGTCGTGGAGCTGTTCCACCAAAGTGGTGCGTAACTCATAGGACACGCCGCCTTCGATCAGAAAACGCAGGCTCTCTTCAATGGGCGCAATATCCAACTGGGACAGGCCCACCGTCTCGGCATAGCGGCTGGGGCTGTTCTTTACATCCATTGCCACGTGGTCAATAAGCCCCTCTCCTGCCAGCGCTTTCAGTACATCCGGCCGGGTGCCGTTGGTATCCAGCTTAACGGCATAGCCCAAAGCTTTTATCTTACGGAGCAGTTCGGGCAAGCCAGGATGCAATGTCGGCTCACCGCCGCTGACGCAGACGCCGTCCAAAAGGCCCTTGCGGCTTTCCAGAAAACGCAGGAACTCCTCCTGGGTCATAAAGGTCTCGGGCTTTCCCAAAAACAGTTCGCTGTTATGACAGAAAGGACAGCGGTAATTGCAGCCCTTTAAAAACACAGTGCAGGCCACCTTGCCGGGGTAATCCAGCAACGTCATTTTTTGCAAACCGGCGATCATAACGACCCCTCCTCATTGGTGATGGAAAAAGTATATCACAGTTTTCCTCCCTTGAAAAGAGGAAAACTGTGACAAGACTTTTACAGGATCTGGCAGAACTCTACAGGCTCGCCGGAGGGGCTCATGATCTTAAAGAAACGGACGCCGTTTTCCCAAACAGGCAGCTCCTGAATGCCTTCGGCCTCAAACTCGTAACCCTGCTCCAGGCAGTACTTGTAGTCTGCCTCAATATCATTGGACTCAAAGCACAGGTGGTCGATCTTGCCCGGGCAATCCACAGTCTGACCGGGGGCGGGCTGCCAGATCTCGTAGACCAGGTCGCCGCTTTGCAGGAACTTAATGGGCTCATTGTCGGGACTCATAAATTCGCCGATGACCTTAAAGCCCAGCACGTCCACATACCACTTTGCGGTGGTCTCGATGTCGTTGACGCCAAAGCCGATGTGGCCAACTTTTCTGTTTTTGATCATAGGGAGTACCTCCTATATAATATAATGTATCTGTATTATAGCATAACAAAGCCCCCGGTGGCAAGCCACCGGGGGGATTTTTTACTTGGCGTATTCCACAGCCTTGGTCTCGCGGATGACGTTGACCTTGATCTGACCGGGGTATTCCAGCTCGGCCTCGATCTTCTTGGCAACATCCCGGGCCAGCAGGATCATATTGTCCTCGGTGACCTCTTCAGGCTTGACCATAATACGAACCTCGCGGCCTGCCTGGATGGCGAATGCCTTCTCAACACCGTGATAGGAGCCGGTGAGCTCTTCCAGCTTCTGCAGACGGCGGATATAGTTCTCCACGTTCTCACGGCGGGCGCCGGGACGGGCAGCAGATACAGCGTCAGCTGCCTGCACCAGAACTGCGATGGTGGTCTTGGGCTCTACATCACCGTGGTGGGACTCAATAGCATTGACCACGACAGGATTTTCCTTATACTTACGGGCAAGGTCTGCGCCCAGCTGTACATGGCTGCCTTCCACCTCATGGTCGATGGACTTACCCAGGTCATGCAGCAGACCTGCGCGCTTTGCCAGCGCCACATCCAGGCCCAGTTCGCCGGCCATCAGGCCTGCGATGTGCGCCACCTCGATAGAGTGATTCAGCACGTTCTGGCCATAGGAAGTACGGTACTTCTGGCGGCCCAGGATCTTAATAAGTTCGGGGTTGACACCGTGGACACCGGTCTCATAGCAGGCGCGCTCGCCTTCCTCACGGATGGTGCGGTCCACATCCTTGCGGGCCTTCTCCACCATATCCTCGATACGGGTGGGATGGATGCGGCCGTCGGCAATCAGCTTCTCCAGTGCCAGTCTTGCCACCTCACGGCGGACAGGATCAAAGCTGGAAACAGTGATGGCCTCGGGGGTGTCGTCAATAATCAGATCCACACCGGTGATGGTCTCCAGAGTGCGGATGTTCCGACCCTCGCGGCCGATGATACGGCCCTTCATCTCGTCGGTGGGCAGGGGCACCACAGAAACAGTGGCCTCTGCGGCGTGATCAGCTGCGCAGCGCTGGATGGCAATGGACAGCACCTCACGGGCCTTCTCATCTGCCTCGTCCTTCATCTGCTGCTCGATCTCCTTGATCTTCATAGCGGTATCGTGGCGGATCTCCTCCTCCACAGTAGCCAGAAGATGCTGCTTTGCCTGTTCCTGAGTCAGGCCGGAGAGCTTCTCCAGAGTCGCCAGGTGGGCCTTCTTCACAGACTCGGCCTCTTCCTTAGCGGTGGCCACTTCTGCCATACGGCGGGCCAGCTCCTCTTCCTTGCGCTCAAAAGCATCGGCTTTCTTATCGAGAGTTTCTTCTTTCTGCTGCAGGCGCCGCTCCTGCTTTTGCAGTTCGTTACGGCGTTCTTTGACTTCC
This sequence comes from Faecousia sp., assembly GCA_045594845.1. Taxonomy (GTDB): domain Bacteria; phylum Bacillota; class Clostridia; order Oscillospirales; family Oscillospiraceae; genus Faecousia. Next base: position 4,054 of record JAZNZH010000025.1, read on the forward strand.
TTTTCGTGCTCAGTTCGAGATCTATGGATTTCGTCCTTGGCTTCCAGAAGCATTTCCTTCTTGCGGCTCTCACCGCTGCGGATGGCTTCATTGATCAAACGGGTGGCTTCCGCCTCAGCGGATCCGATCTGGCGTTCAGCAATACGCTTACGCATTACAGAACCTATTACTAAACCAACGGCCAGCGCACCAACACCAACCAGGACTGCTAATACAATGGGGTCCATAATCTACACGCACACCTCCTTGTTAAAATTAGGTATCTTAACCGAGGTGGCATTCCGTGCCACATGATGTGAAATTGTAAAAATACCGCATAGGCGGATAATCGTTACGCAAACAACGCCACGAGGCGCAAAATACATACCCCGGCATCTACCGGATAAAAATGAAACGCGGAAAATCTGCACTTTCCAACGTACACTATACCGAATCTATTTTACATTGAAACCTACCTGATGTCAAGCAAATTTGTGAAAAACTCACAAACCGAAACTGCCCATCTCCCCTGCCCGTTGACAACCTTCCCACCCCGTGATAGAATAAGCCTGCTACGCGGATGTGGTGGAATTGGTAGACTCGGTGGATTTAGGTTCCTCTGTCTTTGACGTGCAGGTTCGAGTCCTGTCATCCGCACCAAAACCGGCAAGTGCTTCCACTTGCCGGTTTTTTGATTTTGAAAAAGCCCTTGCAGAAATGATTTATAGTGTTATACTTAGTATAAATCAGCACAACGACACACTAAGGGGGATCCCTATGAAAAAGATATTTGTTGTTTCGGATATTCATGGGCATTGTACACTTCTGCGCAAAGCCCTGGACCGGGCGGGTTTCCAAAAGAACGACCCGGGGCATCTGCTGGTGTGCTGCGGCGATTATTTCGACCGAGGCGAGGAAAATGCGGAAGTGCTGAAATTCTTTGAGCAGCTGCCCCACAAAATCCTGCTTCGGGGCAACCACGAGGATATGCTCCTGAAGCTGATGCAAACCGGGCGATTACTGCCCCACCATTACATAAATGGCACCATCAACACCCTCGTAAGCTTCTTCGGCAAGCATTTTGCCGACCCCAAGGATGACACCGTGGACTTTTCCGGCAAAACACGCACCGTTGACCGGATCTGCGAATTTATTGAGGACACCGTGGATTATTTTGAGACAGCGCATTATGTGTTCGTCCACGGCTGGCTGCCGGAAAAAGCAGACACAGCAGCCCTACGCAAAAGCGCAACACCCGCAGATTGGGAAAAAGCCAGATGGGTCAAGTGGGTGGAAAAATACGACGGCACCCCGCCTCTTGAGGATAAAATACTGGTCTGCGGCCATGTGCCCACCTTCTACGCCTACATCTTTAACCGCAGACGGGACAAACACGACGCTTCCCTTTTTTACGGCAACAGTCTCATTGCCGTGGATGCCGGCACCGCAGACTCCAAGCAGATCAATGTACTGGTTTTGGGAGACGAATTAATATAAAACGGTTGGCTATCAAGCGATAGCCAACCGTTTCTTTATAACGGAGTACTTGCGTTCCAAAGGAACTCGAACTCGTCCTGATAGATTTTGTAATATCTGGAGAAAACGCTCATTTCGTGCTCAAAGGACTTTTCCAGATCCAAATTCTGATAGGCGTAGTACTTAATATGGATCCGGTCATAGGTATTCTTGCCGGATTCGTCGTGGAACTTGATGTTGTGGTAAACCCGCAAAAGAGGAATGTCGCAAACCCGGACCTGAATTAAATCCTGATGCTTTTCGGCGTATGCCTTCCACTTCTGTGTGGTCTGTTGGAAGGTCATATAGAAAGCATCCTCATCCCGCATATGTCTTGCAATACTCTCTGCCGCATCCGGTGTGTTCACCAGAACCCGCAAAGGAATCTTTCTTTCGATCATTGCTTTCAGCGTGCCCAACTGTCCATCGGGTCTGAACCAGGCACCGCCGCCGTGGAATGCCATATCCACACTCTTGACAGTCAGGTGATCTTTCTCATTAAGATTCACATTGAAAAACTCTTTGGTGTTCACCAGAGGTCTGACGGGATTTGCATTCTTCAGTGCCAGGTCGCACAGTTTATCCAGGTCGGTATCCAGGGAATAATCCTTATGGGCCAGCACATTCTGAAATGAAAGAGCCGTTTCCAGGCACTGGGGCAACGCCACCTTGATCTCATTCTTTTTAAAATCCTCGCAGAACACAGGAATAAAGTTCATATTAGGGGTATCCGCTGCCCACTGGGCTTCCTTGCGGAGCCAATCTTCCTCTTTGTCGCTTCCATCCAGGTCGCCGGGAAACAGCACCAAAATGAAATTGCGGCTCTTTTCCACGGCTTCTTTGATCTGCTGCTCAAACTTACCCCGCTCCAGATGCTTATCCATAAACACGGTATAGCCGTTATGCACCAGTTTGTCATAGATCACCTGGGCCATATAGAAGCCGGAATCGTGCTTATAGCTGATAAAGGCATCGTAATTTTCGGGTGTGACTTTTTGACTCATTTAACAGGCCTCCTTTTGGATGTTATATCCAAGTTTACAGATCAGCTTGATGGTCTCCATTGCCGTGTTCCGGTCGAACTCCTTTTCCTCTTCCGGGAGTTCGTCATAGGGCACCAGGCAGGGGGTCTGCTTGCGGGCATCGTCCCGGACCGGGCCATAGGTCCAACCCTCCCGGACACGTCCCAGGGCCCAGACCTCGTGGACATTTTCTGCGATTTTTTCCGTTAATTCCAGCAAATCCTCCGGCAAAACGATTCCGGAAGTGTCGATCGGTTCAGGTTTATACATTACCAGCCCTCCTTGGAAAGCACTCGTGCCTTTCTGACGATTTGGGGAAGCTTTGTGACGATCTTTCTGTCGGACTTCTTGAAGTCGTTGGGTTTCAGGTTCAGTTCCTGCTGCAGCGCGTCATACTGCTCCTGCAAGATATCCAGTTCCTCCCAGCTGACAATGCAGGGGTGGAGTTTCGCCGTCTCGTCCTTATGGGAGCGGGTGATAGGCGCATATTTCTTCACCGTCTCAAAGTCCACTGTCCGGAAGCCCTCGCTGCGAACAAAGGCATTCCAGCGATCGTGCTCATTTTGGGAGAGATTCAGCACCACAGACCCATCCTTCACCAGATCCTCGTAGGCTGCCAATTCTTCCTCCGTAGGCAAGGTGTTGCCCGGGGTAAGCAGCCGGCAGCTGGCAAGTTTTGCCGGGATATGTAGGGCTGTCGCCATAGAAGATCTGCGGGAGTATTCAGAGGTGTAGAACTCGTTCAGCGCCTTTTGGTAGTTGAAGCTATCCTTCTCCTCTTCCAGCGCGCCCCAATAGCACAGATGCACAGCAAAGGCCAGGTTTTCCAATTCTGTATTGAACAGGGTCTCATTGGAGAACACGGAGGCGGTGGTGCCCACCAGGTCGATCTTCCTGTCCCCCAGGAAAGAGCCCTTTTCCGTCAGGTTCTCGGTTTTGATTCTCTTGCGTACCCGGGAGAAAATAGGCGGTGTATAGCCGGAATAGTTCCGGTGCAAAATACGGTAAACATTCTCTGCGGTGGCCACATTCAGCTCATCCGACTCCAGCGCCACGCACACGAATGTGGCGTCCTTGCAGGCTTTGACTGTTTTTTCGAAATCCACGCTTTCCACATCCGCTTCTACGAACCGGATATCGTACTGATCCATTTCGGGATAGTGAGAATAGAAAGTCTTTTCAATTTCCGCTGCGTGTTTATCCAGCACCCGGATTTTCAAAGTATGCCCCGGGATCTGGCCGCACCAGACCACCGTTTTGAGCATTTGCATACCCAGTCTGCCGCAGCCCACCAGCAAAACAGAAATATCCTTCCTGCCGTCGGGCAGGTCATACAGCGGGTGCTTATACAGCAGGTTGTTGCAGAACAGAGCAATCTCATCAATAAATCGGATCTTCAGGGGCTGCTCCTGCCACTGGGTCACCAGACAGTGGTCCCGGCAACCAAGGCCCTGTTCTTCCACCTCCTCTTCCGGATCCTCCGGAAGTGTATAAAGGGTCATATCGTATCGGTCAAAGCAGTCATCCACCCGGGCATCCTGCCACCGGCTTTCATACGCCAGCAAAGGATTGTTTTTCCGGAATGCTTCAAACGCCACATCCTCTTCAGAGACATTGAAGAACACCAGCTGGGTCTTGGGAGCCTGAGAACGGATGGTTGCCGCTTTTTTCAGCAATTTTTCGTGGGTGCTCTCGAAAACAGCGCAGGGGGTTTTGGCCATCATAGACTCCAGCACCTCAATATTGGTGCCGTTCTGGACAAAAGAATTGACGGTGATCTTGTGCTTTGCCAGTTTCTCTTTTTGGGAGATCATGATCTCCGTCAAACCCAGATTATGATCCTCACTTTCCGACAGGAAATAGAATTCATATTCCTGAAAGCGGTGGGACAGTTTCAGGTTTACGGCAGACTGATACAGCATAATCGCACCCAGTTTTTTCGCCTGAGCCACCAGTTCTTTATCCGCATCCTTTGTGTTGCAGAACACCAGGGTCTTTTTGCCGTCCTGTTTTTTAATGCCCTGGGCCAGAATGATGGCTCTCTCATTTACCTCAGAGAAAACATAGCACTTGGGTGTGAATTGCAGCCAGAATCGGATCTTCTCACCGGTATCTCCCACAAAGGAGAGAATCAAGCTGGAAGCCAGGATGGGTGCCAGCGCGAAGTTAATATAATTGATAATGATGTACACCGATTTGAGGACCGCAGGCAGCGCCATAGTTTCCAGCTGGGTCATATCCTGGCCGCCGCCCACAGACTTCATTCCGTAAAACAGAGAGGAAAGCAGCACATAAAAGGAGCGGTGGGAATAAACCTCCCCTTCTGCAATCCACTGGGTGGGCAGCACCCAGAAAAAGGTGGCAAAAATAATGCCCAGGGTGATAGCTGCGATGCATTTACCGGCATCGTGCCGCTTTTTATAGGCAATGAACACCGCCAAAGCCTCTGCCGCCAGGCCCAATGCAAAACATAAAATTTCCATATCGCTTCCTCCTGCCGATGCGCTGAAACCTCTTTAGAACAGTATAACACACCCCGGAGTATATTGCAATTCCAACAAAACCACAGTTTTTTACGGTTTTTACCCCAAAATCCGTTGACAAAAAACTGTGATAAAATATAATAATACTATAAAAGTGCTGCCAAACGGCCGCTTTTACACATATTTTGGATAAGGAGAGAATGTTATGGAAAACACCGAGAACATCATTGTGGAAACCCCCGTCAATCCTCTGGATGAACTGAAAGCAAAGCGCTCCTACTTTAGCGGCAGACTGATCGCCCTGATCGGTATCAACCTGCTTACCGTATTTTTGTGCATCATCACAATCGGCCTTGCTTATCCCGCTATGTACTGCATGAAAAAGCGCTGGGTATACAGAAACACCGTGGTCAACGGCTATCGCCTGAGATTCACCGGCACCGGCGGTCAGCTGTTCGGCAAGTACATCCTGTGGTCTTTCCTGAGCATCATCACCTTCAGCATCTTCTCCTGGTGGCTGCCCATCAAGTATCAGCAGTGGGAAACTAAGCACATAGAGATCGACTGCATCGACGAAGGCTGATCCGTCATTTCTTTAATATCAAAATACCGCAGCCGGGAAACCGGCTGCGGTGCTTTTATGTGTGCGAAAAATGCTTGCGAAGGAAAGATGCATATGGTATAATAATCAAAAAAGGAGTGATTACCATGACAGAACATATCAACACCAACGAGCAGCAGATCCCCGCAGAAAACACCTGCCCCGCCTGCGAAACTCCCGCACCGGAGGCTGCGCCTGTCTATACTGCACCGGCTCCCACCTACGCACCTCCTGCTCCCACTTATACCCCGCCCGTCTATACTCCCCCTGTTTACACACCCCCTGCCTATCCCGCACCTGTTGAAACCGTAGTGCCCACAAAAGCAAAGGTCCTTGGCTTTGTGGGTATGGGTCTGGGTATCGGCAGCTTGGTATTGGCCATCCTCGGCATTTTGTATACCTTGATCGGTTTTGCTGTGGACGGCATGGGCTTCGGTATGTCCATCGGTTTCGGTATGTTTTCTATGCCCCTGAGCATTGTTGGCAAGATCCTGGTAAACCAGAGCATTGAAGCCGGCAACAACACCACTGCCTGCTCTGTAGGCTCTAAGATGAGCACTGCTGGTCTGGCAGTTACCTGCGTTATGCTGGCGCTGGGCTTTACCAGCCTGATTGCTCAGATCGTACTGTAAAAGCAAATACCCAAGGGTGATCAGCCGATCAACACAACTGTTTCCGCTGGCACAATGCCAGCGGAAATTTTTATGCCGGAAGGAAAGCTTATGAACAGAGAAATCAAAGACATTCTGCGCACAAACCGGGAAATGCTGGAAGTATCCGGTAAGGAGCTAAAAGACATTTTCAGGATCATGTTCCGGGCACAGGAACCTGTCCTGTGCGAGACCAACGACGGTTTCCGCATCCAGACCTACACCTACGGACAGATGCACCAGCGCATTTGCAGCGCGGCTGCCGCCTTGTATGCAAAGGTAGGCGCAACCCACCGATATATTGCTCTGGAGATGGAGAATTCTCCCGACTGGATCGTGGCGTTCTGGGCTGTTCTTATGAGTGGCAACAAACCCTATCTGGTAAACACCCGCTACCCGGAGAGTTTGACCGCCGCCATTTTGGAAACCCTGCAGACAGAGTACATCCTCTGTGCGGAGAGCACCAAGCTTCCCGGCAAGGTGATCACCATGGCAGACCTGGCCGGTAATTACCCGGCTGTTCCGGAGGATGTGTTTGAAAACGAACTGGCGTTTTCCTCCTCTGCCACCTCTATGAACGAGGTGATCTGCTTCTATTCTGGCCTGCAGATCGCAGAGCAGATCCTGAATTTTAGGCAGATCGTAAAAGAATGCCCCCAGATTGCCAGCCATTATCAGGGAAAGCTGAAGCAGTTGGCATTTTTGCCCTTTTACCATGTGTTCGGTCTGTTTGCGGTATATTTCTGGTTCACCTTTTTCGGCAGAACCCTGGTATTTTTACGGGATTACAGCGCCGAGACCATCCTTAAGACCTGCCGCCGTCACCGGGTGACCCACATTTTCGCAGTGCCTATGCTTTGGCACACCATCGAAAAGCAGGTGCGGGCCGAAGCAGCAAAGCAGGGTGCAAAGAAACAAGCCCAGCTAAATAATGCACTTAAGTTTACCACAGCGGTACAGAACATTTTCCCCAGCTTGGGCGCAACTCTTGCAAAACGGATGCTGGGGCAGGTAACCGATCAGCTGTTTGGCGATTCTGTGATGTTCTGCATCAACGGCGGCAGTTACCTGCGGGATTCCGCTATGGAGCTGCTCAACGGCATCGGCTACCAAATGCACAACGGTTACGGTATGAGTGAGATCGGCATTACCTCCGTGGAATTACGCAAGCGTCCCAAAGACCGAAACCGCAACTCCATCGGCCATCCCTTTACAGCTGTGGAATACCGCCTGAATGAAGAAGGCATTCTGCAGGTCAAGGGCAAGACCCTTTGCGTAAAGAAGCTGATCAACGGCCAGCCTGCAGCCATGGGTGAATGGTTTGACACCGGTGACCGGATGACCTGCATCGACGGCCACTACTACATCCACGGCCGCCGCAGCGACACGGTGATCGGCGAAAACGGCGAGAATATCAACCCGGATATGGTGGAAAAAGCATTTCTGCCCCAGGGCGTTCAACAGTTCAGTGTGCTGGGTCTGCCGGGCGAAAACGGCCAGGAACTGGCGCTGGTGGCGCAACTGAACCCCTACACCACCCAAAATATAGCCAACCGGCTGAAAGAATATTTCTACGGCGTGAACAACACGCTCCCCGCCGCTACCGCTGTTAAAAAATTTTATTTCACCTTTGACGAACTGGCGCCCCCCACTGCGGTAAAAGTCAGCCGCGCCCAGCTCGCAAAGAAAATTGCGGAGGGTCAGGTAAAGCTGACCGAGTTCCGGCAGTTCCGGACCACCGAAGCCGCTGCAGGCGAACAGTCTCCCCTACTCCGGGAGGTCTGCCGAATTATCGCCCAGGTGCTGGAGCTGGAGCAGGAGAAAGTCACCGCCCAGTCCCATATTTTCTACGATCTGGGCGCTACCAGCATCCAGTATTTCTCCATTATCTCGGCGCTTGCTGAGCATTTCGGCATCACCGAATATAGCAGCGGCGACACTTACCGCTACACTCCCGAAGAAATTTCTGAATACATAGAGAGTAAACTGTAATATGAACAAACATAAATGGCTTGTCAATCTTTGTCTTGGGTTTGTAAAGCTCACCGGCGCCCTCCCCGCCTGGCTTCTCTTTAAACCCCGGGTCCATCTATCCCCCGGCGCCACGCGTAGACTGCCCAAACCCGCTATCCTGATCTGTAACCACATCAGCCTGCTGGACTTTGTGCTGTGCACCCTGGTGTTCCCCCTGCGCACCATTCGCTTTCTCATAGCCGAGGTGATGTTCGACCGCAACGGCTTTATGAAAGTATTTCTGGGCGCTATTGGCGGTATCCGGGTAGACCGGAATGCCAAATCCTTTGATTTTGTATCTGACGCGCTGAGCGTGCTGGATACCGGTGGCACTGTGGGCATTTTCCCCCAGGGCAGACTGCCGGTAAAGGGATGCCGTTTCCCCTTTACAGTCAGCACCGCTTTCATCGCTATGCATACTGACGCTCCCATCGTGCCGGTATACACCGACGGCAATTACGGCATTCAAAAACGCGCCAATCTGGTGATCGGCGCTCCCATCTGTCTCCGGGATTACTGCAAAGAGGACTTAGGTGAGCAGGAGCAGCTTGCCCATCTGACCAAAGTCCTGGAGCAAAAGGTTTTTGCATTGGAAGAGGAATTGAAATAATGCAGACAAAAAAGAAACCCGGCAGCTGGAAGCGGCTGCCTATGGATATTGCCCGGCTTGTGTGCAGTCCCCTGCTTTTATGGTACCGTATGCGCCGGCTCACCCCTGAGGGTAAACCCTACAAAGAAAAGATCCGGGGCGGCGCTATCTTAGCTGCCAATCACACTGCATTTTCCGACACCTTCGCCTTAGGCGTGGCAGTCTGGTACAGACGGCTGTTCTTCCTGGCGGCCGAGGTGGTTATGAAGGGCAAACTGCGCAAATGGCTGCTTAAAGGTGTCGGTGCCATCGAGATCGACCGCAACGCCGCAGATATTGAAGCCATTCGCAAGTCTGTGGATGTGCTGAAAGCAGGACATCTTTTGGCCATCTTCCCCCAGGGCGGTATCACCGAGGGTGACCGGATCCAGAATCTGAAATCCGGCGTGGTGCTGATCGCGCTGCAGGCCGGCGTTCCCATCATTCCGGTACATATCGTGCCTCCCAAAAAGTGGTACAGCCGCCGCACTGTGGTGATGGGCGAGCCTTTGGATCCCAAAGATTATATCACTAAGAAATTTCCCTCTACAGCAGATATTAGCCGGGTCACCGACCTGCTGATGGAGAAAATGAACGGATGCGCGGTGCATCAGTAAGGAGCAAATTATGGACACTTTTCAGCGACTTATTAAAGTTTTTAAGGTGGTTTTCGAAGAGGATGTAGACACTGCCAACCTGACTCCCCAAGCCAACCTCCGGGAGGATATCGGTATCAACTCCATCGGCCTTTTGTATATGGCAATGGCGGTGGAAGAGGAGTTCGGCATTAAGTTCAAAAACGAAGATTTTGTCACTCTGCTGACTGTGGCCGATGTGATCACCTGCATTGAGGGAAAACTTTGATATGCAATGGGTTGAGAAAATCCCGGTTTTCGGGGATCTGATCCGCACCAAGGTGCGCTTTTACCACCACTACGGCATTTTCGTGTCAGAAGACGAGGTGATTCAATTCGGTCTGCCGGACGACCCCCTACGGGCAGCCGAGGATATCCGGGTGCTTACCAGCGATATCCGCGCTTTTTTACAGGGCGGAGAGTTGGAGGTGGCTGCACCGGATAAGGCCACCCGGAAAAATATGCGTACACCGGAGCAGATCGTGGAACTGGCCCGCAGCCGTATCGGTGAAGGGGGCTATGACATCCTCCACAACAACTGTGAGCATTTTGTCAACGACTGTGCCTTTGGAACGCCCTCATCCTCTTTCCTGCAGGAGGTACGGGAAAAGCTCCGGAAAAAATTAGGAAAACAAAAAAGGACTTGTGAAAACAAGTCCTTTTTTATATGATCTGTAGAATATAATCATCGATCCTGTGGATCTGCCGTTGGAGGGTCAGGGTGTTGATTCCCTGCAGGTTGGTAATACCGGTACCGCACTTTTTGAAATAGGCCTCTTTGGCAGTCCAAATCTGGAAAAAGCGCTGCAAAAATGCGGGATCCTGGCGCTCCTGGGCGGGAAACTCCTTTGCCCCCGCCAGCAGGTAAGCCTTTTCCTCCTCCACGCAGATCCGATTGCAAAGAGCGGGACTGACAGGACGGAGCTGCTCCACATCAATGCCGATAGGGACAGTATCCACTGCACAGGCCACTAAATATTCGCAGTGGGAAATACTGACCTGCAGATCGCAGCCGGTAAGGTAAGGCTGTCCGCCGGGGTGGCGGTGCAGCGCAGCATTTGTTATGCCGTATTGCTCCTGTAGCATCTGCAAAAGCAACCACTCCGCTGCTAAGGAGCGGATGCGGTCCTCCGGCTTTTTCAGGCGGTCAATATGTTCCTTTCGCGACGGCGACAGCCGGTCATAAATCTCCTGTAATTGGGAATTATTTATCTGCCGGATATCCCGGAAAGACCAGTGCATATTGCCACCTCCCTTTGTTGAATTTTCAAGACAATTACGATATAATAAACCTGTCAGGCAAAGTGTGTCAGCACCTGTTCCAGATGTTCGGTGATTACCTCCGGGGTGCCGCATAGCATGCTGTGGGTGGCATTTTCCTGCACCACCCGACGGCAAACCGGACATTTCTCCGCAAATTCCTTCTGCGCCTCGGCACACACCACCTGGTCACGTCCGCCGCAGATCATTAGGATGGGTGTGCGCAGCTGCTGCAAAAACGGTTTTTTCATAAATTTTGCCCGCAGCATCAAGGACTGCTGCACCCAGCGGACAGTCAGCGGCGTAGTGCAATAACAGGGATTCGCCAGGCGGATCTCCATATTCCGCAGGAAGCGGGCGCGGCTCTCGTCGTGACTGCGTTCGAAGGGATAATCCGGATCAAATTCATCTGCCGCCCAAAACTTCTTTTTGCCCTTACCGAACAACACCGCTGCGCAAAGCGCCGCCTGTGCCACCAACAGCGGCACACCGCCGGTCAGAGGCATGATCATAGGCGCAGACAGCACTGCCTTTTGGAACACATCCGGATAACACGCCAGATGCTGCACTGCCACAGCGCCGCCCATGGAATGGGCGTACAGGTATAGCGGCAGATCTGTGGCCTTGCGGACCACATCCCGAACAAATCGATCCAAATCTTTATAATAATCGTCAAACTGGTCCACGTGGATCATATCCTGCCTGTCTGTCAGGCGGCAGGAGCGGCCGTGGCAGCGCTGATCATACAGAAATACATCGTACCCCTGCTCCAGCAGATACCAGGCAAATTCGTGGAACTTCCGGGTAAACTCGCTGAGGCCGTGGACGACCACTACAGCACCCCGGCTTTCCGGGCGTTGGAAACACTCATAGTAGAGGGTTTCTCCGTCAAAGCCGGCAAAGGTACCCTCCTTGCGGCAGGTCTCCAACTGCTGCATCACAGCTGCCATATTCTCTTGAAAGCCCTCCTCCTGCAATACGCAAAGAGGCTTCGGGGGAATTTTCATAAAAACAACTCCCTTATATTTTACACAGAAAGCGGTGATAATGATGACATCTCCCAAAAAACTGAATTTCAAAAGGATCTCGATCATTATCGTTTCTGTTTTACTTGTATTTTGCGCGGTCTCTATGGCAGTGACCGTGGTGGTCTACGACAATATTTTTGCCCGTTTTGATACCGCAGCAAACATCCCCCAGAGTTTAGACGCTCTGGTGCAGACCCGGCAGGTTTACACATTTCCCTCCGGGGAGAATCAACTCACCGGTTACCGTTACGAAGCTGCCCAACCGGATAAAGCCCACGGGCTGATCCTCCTGGTACCGGGTTTTCACGCCGGGGGTGACAACTACCTTTGGCAGATCCGGTGGCTGACGGAAAACAACTGGGGTGTGTTCACCTTTGACACCACCGGTACGCTTGGGTCTCAGGGAAAAAAGCAGATCGGCTTTTCCCAGGTGATCCCGGATCTGGAAGCAGCACTAAAATATGTTGAAAACTGCCACCGTTTCGGTTATAATGAACTTGTTCTGATGGGTCACAGCCGGGGCGCATACGCAGTTTGCTGCGCTTTGGGGCAGGACCGGGATATCGCAGCCGTGGTATCCGTCAGCGGTGTAAACAGCGCCATGGAAGCAGTCATGCAGACCGGTGTGGATGCCGCCGGCCGGATCAGCTACGGAAATTACGGATTCTTGTGGTTGTATCAGGCAATGCTTTTCGGCAAAGACACTTTGCAGCTGGAAGCCTCTGAGGAAATTTCCCAAAGCACCACTCCTGTATTGGTGATCCACGGCAAGGAGGATACTATGATCCCCGCCGACAGCTGCGCCATTACGGCACATCGGAATGAGATCGACTCCCACCGTGTGGAATATCTGCTGTGTGACGGTGGACATACAGATCTTCTGTATGATGCCGACGGCACTGCAAACGATCAGCTTATGAAGCACATCCACGGTTTTTTGCTGCGGAGTTTAGAAGAGTAAAGCTTGTCCATTCACCGGACAGATAGAGAGGTTACAATGGATGTAGTATTGATTCCGGCCTATGAGCCGGATGCGCAACTGGTCCCCCTGACAAAGCGGCTCAAAGATGCCGGGTTTACGGTAGTGGTCGTGGACGACGGCAGCGGTGGGAAATACGCAGATATTTTCGCTGCCACACAGGAGAACGCCTGGGTGGTGACCCACGAGCACAACCGGGGCAAAGGTGCAGCCCTGAAAACAGGTATGGTCTATATCCGGGACTGTCTGAAAGATGCCGAAAATTTCATCACCTGCGATGCTGACGGTCAGCACCAGGTGGAGGATGTGATCCGGGTCTGGGAACAGCTTCACGCCGGTCACGATTTTGTGCTGACGATGCGCAAGCTCCGCAAAGATATCCCCCTGCGTTCCCGGGTGGGCAATTCCATGTCCCGGGTGGTATACGCACTGCTGACTAAGCGCTACCTTTCCGACAATCAGTCCGGTCTGCGGGGCTTTAGCTGCTCCCATATTGACTGGCTGTTGGAGGTAGAAAAGGACAACTACGATTACGAAATGAATATGCTGTACTACGCCAGCAAGAAAGGCATCACCATTACTACCATTGCCATTGAAGCCATTTACATCGACAACAACGCATCTTCCCACTTCAATCCTATTAAGGACACGGTGCGGATCTATAAAAGTCTTTTCAGCCTGGCAAGAGGTCTTTTTATCGGCCTGCTGGCCACAGAACTCTGGCTGCTGGTAGCAACACTGCTGTTCAGCCACGACCACTGGTACAATTATCTGCACTTCGTTGTCCCCGGCGCCGGTATCCTTTCCTACGGCGTAAATCTGCTGGTCAACAAATGGTTCGTGTTCCGCGGCATCCGCTGCCGGGATCACCTGACACTGCTGATCCATCAGGTCATTGCCTACTTTATGTACACATTCGGCTGCGTGCTGCTGTATCTGGCATTCCCCCACATTCCCCTGTGGGTGGCATTTAACCTGGTATTCCTGGTTTGCCTGCCTCTGCGGTACTGGCTGTATAAGTTTACTTACATTGCTATGCGCACCGAAGAATAAAACACAAGAAAAAGCCGCAAATCGCCAAAAGTAATTTTGGCGATTTGCTTTTTTCTTTATTTGGTCAGTTCTTCTGCCATCACCTGAGAGAACCGGGCCTTTTCCAGGCGCAGGATCTGGGCGATGGAGGCGGCGGCAGTGTCCGCGTTGGCATTGCCGTGCATTTTCACCACAGTCTTTTTCGGTCCTAAGAATGTAGCCGCGCCACGGGAATTGAAATCAAAGGTTTCAAAAATCTCTTTGCGGATCTTCTCCGCTACCGGAGAACCGGCGCCGCAGCTCTCGGCAATCTTCATAGCGACCTTGCCCACAGACTCGGCGCACTTTAACAGCAGGTTGCCGGAAAAGCCGTCGGTGACGATCACATCGGCATAATCTGTTACCAGGTCGCTGCCCTCTACATTGCCTACGAAATTCAGTCCCAGTTCGCCGATCTTTTTAAAAGCCTCGCGGGTCAGTTGCGTGCCTTTCTGGGCTTCTCTGCCCACGCTCATCAGACCGATTCGGGGGCTTTGAATGCCACAGTAGCTCTTTGAGAACACATGGCCCATTCTGGCGAATCGAGCCAGGTCATCAGCAGTGCACTCCACATTGGCACCGCAATCCACCAGGCAAAGGAGATTCTCTCCGTTGCAGGGCAAGGCGCTGGCCAGCGCGGGGAACTTCAGTCCCGGCAGCAGACCCAGCCGGCAAATAGAACCTACTAAAAGAGCGCCGGTATTGCCTGCGGAAAGCATCGCGTCACACTGGGCGTCTTTTTTCAGTCGGTCATAAGCCAGCGCCATCGACTTGTCGCCGCAATCACCGAAAATACAAGTGGGGGGATCTTCATTGCGGATATAGTCGGCAGTGTCCATTAACTCATATCGGGCAGAGTCGATACCTGCATCATCCATTATGGTTTTGATCTCCCCGGCAGGTCCCACCAGTACAGGGAAAAAGTCCATATTTTCGGAAAGCGCCTTGGCAGCACCTATAACGATGGGAGCAAATCCCATATCCGCACCCAGGGTATCAATTACGATCTTGGTCATAGTGTTCACTCCAGAGAGATGATAAAATCATATACACCTTGCTTGCCATCCACGAAGCCCACATCCACCATAGGATATTCCGCTTGCAGGAAAGCAGCCAGGGCATCGGTCTCCTCTTGCGTTACGCCTTCGCCGCAGAAGAAGATGATCACATCCTTGGGGTTTTCGGCGGTGACCCGGCGCACCAGATTCTTGGCGCACTCTACCCGATCTGTATCCGTTGTCAGAATGTGCTTATCGGCAAGGCCGATGAAATCGCCCTTCTTTACATCCAATCCGTCCATATGGGTATCCCGGATGGAGGTGGTCACATAGCCGGTGGTCACACTTCCCAGGCTCATGGACATATCCTCGATCAGTTCCTCCACGGTATCGCACCACAGGTTCATCATAGACAGGGCAGAATAGCCCTCCACAATGGACTTTGTGGGAATCACCCGAACATCGCACTGGGTATAGGCCTCTGCCGCCTGATTAGCGGTAAGGATCACATTGGAGTTATTGGGCAGCACCACAATGTGCTCTGCATCAAATTGCTCAAATGCCTCCATAAAGGCGCTGACCGGGGGGTTGTTGGTCTGACCGCCGTTAATAATATAGGAGGCGCCGATGCTTTTGAAATAGTCGCAAATACCGTCGCCGGAAGCAACAGCGATCACGGCGTACTTTACTTTTTCTTTCTTACTTTGCGCTGCAACCTCGCTGTGCTGCACGCTCATATTTTCGATCTTCAGGGTCACAAACTCACCGAAACGGCGGCCGTAGGCCAGCACCGCTTCCGGAGTAAAAGTGTGAATATGGATCTTCACGATGCCGTCATTATGTACCGCGACGATGGAGTCACCCATCTCCTCCAAAGGTCTTGTAAACGCCTGCAGGTCAAAAGCAGACAGATCGGTCTTATAATGCATCAGCTGCAGAATAAACTCCGTGCAGTAGCCGTATTCCAACCGGCTGTCCGGGCCAAAATCGGAGGTATGGATCGCCGGTGCGGTCCACTTTGTATGATCGGATGTCTCCTCCAAAGTCTCGCCCCGCAGGCAAGCGCAGATGCCGTCCACAAAGCACACGAGACCTGCGCCGCCGCTATCCACCACGCCGGCTTCTTTCAGCACAGGCAGCAGCTCGGGTGTCTTTTTCAGAGTCTCGTTCATTTGGGTCTGCAATGCCTCAAAACCGTCCAGAAAGGAATCGTATTTTTCTGCATTGTCTGCCAAAAATTCCGCAGCTTCCCGAATCACCGTCAGGATCGTGCCCTCGGTGGGAGTAATGATAGAATGGTAGGCATCCTCCTTAGCAAAGGTAAAAGCCTCTGCCAAATCCGTAAAGCCGATGGTCTCCTTTTGCGCCATACCACTGGCCAGGCCGTGGATAAACTGGGAGAAGATCACGCCGGAATTGCCCCGGGCGGACAGCAGAACTGCCCGGGAAAGAGCCTGCATATACTGTCCCACATGGCGGGTTTCCGGATTGACTGCACACAGACCGCCGCCGAAGGTCATTACCATATTGGCACCGGTATCTCCGTCGGGAACGGGAAATACGTTCAGGTCATTGATGGTCTGCATATTATTTTTCAGGTTTTGGTAGCCGCTGGTAAACAGCCGGTGAATACCGATACCGTCTAATGTGGTTTGCATATTACTCATTTCCTTCGATCATAACTTCTGTGCCGTGGCAGAAACAAATCACCGTGCCGGGGCCCACAGATGCGCCCACAATGGGGCCGATAGTGCTGATGATCACATTCTTAAAAGGTGCCAGCTTCAGAATCTCATCCCGCAGCAGTTCAATATCCTCCAGGCAGTCTGCGTGGGTCAGGAACAGGTTTTCGTATACGCCGTTGGCAGCCTGCACAATATGCTCGGCAATGGCAACGCGGGCATTCACAATGCCCTTTGCTTTCTTGTAGGCATAGTTTTGACCCTTGCGGTCAGAGATGATAATGGGCTTGACACCAAACAGGTTGCCAAAGAAAGCCTTGGATGCCTTCACCCGGCCTGCCCGGTGCAGATACTCTAAAGACGCCACTGTGCCGCACTGATTGATGCAAAGCTTAATGCTTTCGATGTAGGCAGCAGTGTCTGCTGCGTTGAGACCCTCAGCGCGCTTGCGGGAGGCTTCCATTACCAGGTAGCCCTGACCCAGTGAGCTGATCAGGGAGTCGATGCAATAAATGCCGGCTTCAGGATATGCCTGCATCAGTTCCTCTGCCACAAGGCGGGCAGCATTGATGGATGCGGACAAAGCGGAGGAGCAGGCAATATAGATCACATCCTTGCCTGCATCCAGGGCAGACTTAAATGCATCGTAATAGACATTCTTGGGAACCTGGGTGGTAAAAACCCGGATACCGCTGCGCATCAGGTCGTAGTACTCCTTGACGCCGTGGTTCTCCCAGTCCAGAGAGGCCTTATATTCCACACCGTCGATGACGTAGTTCATTGCCACATAATCCACATTGTACTGCTCCCGCATTTCGCGGGTCAGGTCACTGGTGGAATCGGTTAAAATCACAAAATCCCTCATAGCGGAATCTCCTTATTTCTTTTGCTCCTGAATGATCTGGTTCATCAGCTCCTGCTCAAAGGACATATCCTGACTGATCTCTTTGCCCTGATAGAAGGCTGCGCACAGGCCGGGGCCCACAGACGCGCCGCAGGACAGACCCACATAATTGATAATGACTTCCTTGGGATGGAAGGTCTGGCGGATCCGTTCAGCCAGCATCTGGGCCTGCTGCTCCCGATTGGAGTGGGCCACAAAAATGATCTGCTCTTCAGGGTTCTCGATGGTAGCCTTCATATACTTGATGACCGCATCAAAAGCACGCTGCTTGCCTTTAAACTTACCCAACACCTGGGCAAGGCCGTTACGGTTAAAATCCGCCATGGGATTAATACCGATCAGGTTGCCGAAAAAGGCCTTAAAGTTGGAAATACGTCCGGTCTTACACAAAAAGAACAGATCGTCCATGGGGCCCATCTGATGCACCCGGTGCTTGTTGGCTTCCAGGTATGCTGCGGTCTCCTCTAAGGTGGCACCCTCTTTTTTCTTCTGGCAGGCCATAATCACCAATAAGGACAGAGCGGTGGAATACCGCAGGGAGTCCACCACAATGATCTTTCTTTCCGGATACTTTTCCATCAGTTCCTGGGCAACCTTACAGCAGCTTTGGTAGGTGCCGGACAGGCCGGAAGACAAGGATACAGAAAGAATGTCCTTTCCCAATTTCAGCTGTTTTTCATAGGTTGCAATAATTTCACTGCGTTGGGCACTGGCGGTCTTATAGATCATATTCCGTCCGGACATAGAAGTATAATAAGTCACCGGATCGATCAGTTCCCAATCCAGATCCGCAGCCGCTTCCCTGCCGTCGGGGAAATAGAAGGTTCCTCGGATATAATCAGGAATGTCAAAACGCTTCCGCAGTTCCCGGTTCAGGTCACTTGACGCATCCGGGATGATCACAAAATCAGCCATAGATTTAGTCCTTTCCTCTCTCTTATTCCAAATATAAGAATATAATATTTCGTTAATTATACCATAGTGAACTGTTCAAAATCAATTCTTTTCGACTTTTTTCGATAAAATATAATGCAATTTAAACGCAGCTATGATATACTGTTTCACAGTAAGTCTATTGGGGAGAAAAATTATGGAATTTTTCGTGATTTTCGCCGTGCTCGCAGCGCTGCTGCTGGGCGGTCTGATCTTTATGATCGTTTATACTTATCCTATCTCAAAGCGGGTGTATGAGGAGCAGCTGGTCCGCACCTCCCCCGACAAATGGGGCAGAACCTGCTCTTTCCCGGATGACGCGGAGCAGGTGCAGATGTGGAATGACGGTGTCCAATGGATGGAGCGCAACCGTGACCACATCACAGAGCTGGAGATCGAAAACGACGGACTTCGGCTATTTGGCCAGTATTTCGATTTCGGCGCTGACCGGTGCGTGATCATTCTTCCCGGCCGGTGCGAAAGTCTGGTGTATTCCTACTACTTTGCCCCTCCCTACGAAAAAGCCGGTTTCAATGTACTGGTGGTGGATACCCGCTGCCACGGCAAAAGCGACGGCAAGTACAACACCATCGGTGTGCAGGAAAGCCGGGATATTCTGAAATGGGCAGAGCTGATCCACACCCGTTTCGGCAACCGGGAGATCTACTTCCACGGCATTTGCATCGGTACCTCCTCCGGTCTGTTCGCACTGACCACTCCGGGCCGCCCAGACTACCTCCGGGGTCTGGTTACAGAGGGCTGCTACATCTCCTTCCCGGAGACCTTCCGCCGACATATGATGGCACTGAAACGCCCCATTTTCCCCGTACTGCAGCTGGCTATGTGGCACATCTACCGCCACACCGGCACCAATGTGTATAAGCAAAAGCCCCTGTCTGCCATCGCTAAATTAAGCCCCGACACTCGGGTGCTATTCCTGTACGGAGAAAAGGATATTTTCTCCATCCCCGAAAAGAGCCGTCAGCTTTTTGCTGCTTGCTCTGCAAAGGACAAGAAACTGGTTTGGTTCGATAAAGGCGGTCATTCCCACCTGCGGATCAACAACACGGAAAAATACGATCAGGCAATTATAGATTTTTTTGAAAGAGTATAAGATGAACAAAAAGTACGCAGTTTTTACCATGGATGTGGAGGCTTTCGGTGACACCGAATGCATCAACTCCGCAGGCATCCCGGTGAATGTGGACCTGCTGGACGGATTGGACGAGTATCTGAAGATCCTGGATCGCCACGGCATTAAGAGCACCCTCTTTACCGTGGGTGATCTTGCCCCCAGAGTGGCAGACCGATTGCGTCCCCACATTGCCGCCGGACATGCCTTGGCTATGCACAGCTACACCCACCTCGCCCCGATGACTGTGCCTTTGGAGCAATTCCGTGAGGGCACTCAAAAAGCAAAAAATCAGATGGAGAATCTGTTTGGCGTAGAGGTTATGGGCTTTCGCGCCCCCTGCTTTAGTATAGATAAGGCTCGTCTGGATGCACTGCGGGAGATGGGCTTTCGGTACGATTCCAGCCATCTGAACTACCTTCAGGCACGGCATACTGTGGAACTGGATCTGCAGGAATTTGATTCCCTCCGTAAGGACATACTCCGCAAGGACTCCTTTTATGAATTCGGTCTTTCCAGGGAGAAGGTTTTTGGCCACCCCTTCCCCATTTCCGGCGGCGGCTATGTGCGGCTAAGTATGTGGGGTTTTATCAAAACCCTGATCCAACATTACATCCGCAAAAACGATTATTATGTGTTTTACCTGCATCCCTTTGAACTGACCAAAGAGAAAGTGCCCTTTGTCAAGGAGCTGAAATCCTACGACCGGTACTACATCCGCCAGGGTATCCGCTCCTACGGACGGCGGATCGAGCGGATTATCCGTATGCTCCGGAAAAAAGGCTATGAATTTGTCACCTTTGAGCAGATGGTGCAGATCATGGACCGAGAATACACCCACAGTAAAGTATAAAACACACCGGGAAGGATATCCTTCCCGGTGTGTTTTATCAATCCTGCTTTTCCTGGGGTTCTTCCCCTTTCTTTCTCTCCCGGAGCATCCAGACCGCGCCGGCAACGGATACGATCGCCGCCACAAACAGCAGATAATAGCCAATACCGTAGCGATATTCCCAACTGGGAACGACCTGCCGGCTGGAGTAGTTACCGTTATGGAGATAGAAAGCCGCAAAAACCGCTACATTACAAAACAGCAAAGCCGCCGGCTTTTTCAGCAGGGCAAACACACCGCTCAGCAGCGCTGCCGCGCCCATAATGCCCACCAGCCAGCCGCAGAACTTGGCTGCGCCGGCACCGGCGGGAGAAGCGGCATATATCTTCAAGAATTCTACCATTGACACTTTGTTCATAGAACGCAAGGTAATGTTTGTTCCTTCAATGCACTCGTTCTCAGGTATCTGGGCAAGCACATTGGCAAATTCCCCTCTTGCTACAGCATAGGGCAGGAAGATTGCTACAATCATAAGCACCGCCGCGATCAGGCAGATCACAGAGGAGTCCGTCAGTTTCTTTTTCCACAAGGTCATATATATTCCCCTTTTCATTGATACCGTCAGTATAGCATTCTTTTAGGCCCGTTGCAAGCCCTGCTCAGAACTTTGCCACCCACTTGATGACCTTACTACCCACCTTATAAGCCGGGGTCTCCAGAACTTTTTTGGCGTTTTGCAGTTCAGCCCGGATGGAAATGCCCTGGGGACAGTGCTTTTCGCACTTGCCGCAGCCCACACATTGGGAGGCAGAGGATACATTGGTCCGCAGAGCGGTGCACATCACATACTCCCGCAGGGCTGCAAAACGGCCCTCGGCATAGCGGCGGTTATAGGCTGCGAAAGTACCGGGAATATCTACTCCCCTGGGACAGGGCATACAGTAGCCGCATCCGGTGCAACCTACCTTCATTTTGGCGTTGATGGCTGCCGCCACATCCTGCAGCATCTCCTGGTCAGTCTCCGTCATCTCCCCAATTTTTACATCAGATGCGGTGGAAACATTATCCAGCACCATCTCCATAGTATTCATACCCGACAACACCACCGTGACTGCCTCCTGATTCCAAAGCCAGCGGAATGCCCACTGAGCCGGGGTGCGCTGCACCGGGTAGTCTGCAAATATCTTTTTGGCGCTCTCAGGCAGCCGGTTTACCAGTTTACCGCCCCGCAAAGGTTCCATGATCACCACAGGAATTCCCTTTTTGTGGGCGTGCAGCAGACCTCTGAGGCCTGCCTGGGTATTCTCATCCATATAGTTGTACTGGATCTGGCAGAAATCCCAATCCCAGGCATCCACCAGACGGCAGAAGGTCTCGGCGTTGCCGTGGTAGGAAAAGCCCACCTGCCGGATCTGTCCGCAGGCTTTTTTCTCCTCCAGCCAGGTGTCCATACCGATACTGCGCAAGCGCTGCCAGGTGGCGTCATCTGTCAGCATATGCATCAGGTAGTAGTCCACATAATCGGTGCGCAGGCGCTTTAGCTCCTCGGCAAACAGCCGATCCATATCCTTGCGGCTTTTGATCAGATAATGGGGTAATTTGGTAGCGATATGCACCTTTTCCCGAACCCCGTTTTTCTCCAGGATTTTGCCTAAGGCCGCCTCACTGCCGGGGTATATATAGGCGGTATCAAAGTAGTTGACACCCAGCTCAATGGCGGCCATCACCTGCTTTTCCGTCTCCTCCATGTCGATCTTTCCCATACTTTGGGGAAAGCGCATGCAGCCGTAGCCCAAAATGGACAAGGGGTTGCCGTATCTGTCGTTGCGGTAATTCATATGTTGCCTCCCAAATCGCTTTTCTCGATCATATCATATTTCCCCGGCCTGCGCAAGAAAAAGCCGAAAGTCTTACTGACTTTCGGCTTTTCCAATGAGTTTATTAATTGCCGGGTAAAACACCACAACCTGGGCCACAAAGGCCATAATCCATGAAATAGGATAGGAAATATATAAGCTAAAGGGCGTATGGTATTGACGGAACACCGTCAATATCCAAATCACCCGGAACACACAGGCGCACATCACGCAAATTACCGTGGGGCTGATCGATTTACCCATACCCCGGAGGACGCCGGTGGCGATCTCCATCATGCCGCACATAAAATACGGCAGACAGATCATTGTGAGTCGGAAAACACCGTAGTCAATGGCCTCCGGTGTGCCTTTAATGTAGATAGACAGCAGTTGCGGGCCAAATAGATACGCAAGACCTCCCATAGCGCCGCCGATCACTGCAGCGCAGCCCAGGCAGGTCCAGAAAATTTTCTTGACCCGACGGAACTGGCAAGCGCCGATATTCTGTCCAGTGTAGTTCACCGTTGCCTGCATAAAGGCGTTGAAGGACACATACACAAAGCCCTCGATACTGATGGCTGCCGAGTTGCCGGCAACGAACACCTCACCGAAGGAGTTCACAGAGGACTGGATCAGCACATTGCTGATGGCAAACATAGAGCTTTGCAGACCGGCGGGCAGGCCGATGCGCACGATTTTTTGGAACTGGGGCTTATAGATCCGCATTTTCCGGAAAGAAAAGCGGCAGGCATCGGTGCGACGCTTCAAAGCAATCACCGTCAGTATTGCAGACAGCGCCTGGGAAATGGTTGTAGCCAAAGCCACACCCTCCACATCCATATGGCACGCAATAATAAAGAACAGGTTCAGTCCCACATTGACCACACCGGCAATGGCCAGCGCCACCAAGGGCGTTTTGGTATCGCCTGCGGCACGGAGAATGGAAGCGGCAAAATTATAGAGCATATTAAAGGTGATGCCTGCAAAATAGATCTGCATATACACCGTGGACAGGGGCAGAATATTTTCCGGTGTGCCCATCCATCGCAGGAATGTACCGCAAAGGGGTACGCCGATGGCCGTTAAGATCACACCGCAAAGAAGTGCGGTGGGGATGGCTGTATGGACGGTACGGTGCACTGACTCGTCGTCTCCGCTGCCCAGGCCGTGGGCAGTTGCCACGCCCACACCTACGGAAAGGCCCATAAACAAGTTCACGATCAGCGCCGTGATGGAACCGGTAGCGCCTACCGCACCCACAGACAGGGAGCTTCGGAACTGACCCACCACCACCAAATCCGCTGCATTAAATAAAAGCTGCAGCCAGCCGGTAAGAATAATGGGAATACTGTAAGAAATGATGCCCCGCAGCAGAGGTCCCTGCAGCATATTTACATTCTTTTTCACAGACATCCCTCCTTCCCTTTCTTCCTACATTATAGAACTTTGAGATGAAATTGCAATAGGAAAAAGCGCCAAAAAAGCCCCGGAATGTACACACATTCCGGGGAGATTTTTAGACACTATTCTTCCTGCTTTTCCAGGAACGCCAAAACAGCGGAATAGAACAGGGTCGGACCCACATTGAAGAAGTGGCAATCCAGCAAACTGCACAGCAACAGGATCAACATAGAAACCACTGCCATCTGCTTTTCCAGGCTGCGGAATGTCATTGCCAGCCGCACTGTCTGGATTCTGTGGTAGCCGTATGCCACGATACCTACTGTGCCGCAGCTTGCCAAAAGCTGGATCACGGTATTATGCCAGCGGTCCGGCAGGATATTGCGAATCTCCTTGCTTGCCCAGCCCCAGGCCATCTTTTTGCCAGGATAGAAGGTAGTGCCGAACACCGGCGCCCGGAGGTAGGATTTCAGGCCGTTGCGGTAGATCTTGAATCGGGAACCCACCTCATTGGCATCGTCCAGCGCCTGGCTGAACATATGGAACAGCTGCTTGTGGAATACCACAACACCCAGCAAAATTGCGCCCAGCACCACAAAGATGGGGATAAATCTGCCCTTACCCTTGCTGCCGTGGATGCACATCAGGTAAATACAGCCTAAATATCCCATCATTCCGAAGATCATAGAAGTTCTGGAAGTGGTCATAAATACGCCCATCAGGAAGATGCCGCCTACCAGGATGCCCAGGAAACGCTTTTTATAGTGGATAGCCAGGCTGAAAGCAAAGGGAATGGGCAACGCCATCATACAGCCGATGTTGTTACGCATACCCCAGCCGGCATAGAACCGACCCCGGGAAATCACACCATCGGGCCGAATGATCTTCTCGTCGATATAAATGTGGAAGATCTCCGTCAGCAGCAGACAGCCCAGGATGACACCCAGCCAGGGCAGATAGTCCTTGCGCACCTTTTCCCACTTAACACCGTTGGCAAGCAGCCAGTACGGCAGCAAAACGCCTGCGCACTGGGCAGCTGCAAACAGCAGGTTCTTTCCTGCTACCGAAAAGTATCCCTGAGAGCCAATGCCACTGAGCAGATATGCCGCGCACAGCGCCAGCAGACCGGGCATCAACTTGTTGCCCCGGCGGAAGAAAAGCTTGCGATCCCGGATAACTCTGTAGGCAATGCTTGCAAGCAGCACCACTCCCACAGCGATCACAAGATACAGTGTACTGCCGGAGAAAATGGATTCGGTGGATCTGCCGGGGTTATTGTGCATAGACGGCGCCACATACACAAAAGCGAACATAGGCACCAGCGGTAAAAGATTGTCTCCCCACACGCACACATAGATCATCACTGCGACCACCAGGCCGTAGTAATACAGTTCCAGGCCGAGAATAAAAGCCAACGCTGTTGCCAGCGCAAAAAGCATCAAATACACAGGGGTTGCCAAAAAGCCGTTGATTTTCTGTCGAACTGTCATCTGACCACTCCTCTCATCAATTTTCTACATTTTACCACACAAGCCATGGAAACACAAGCACAAAACCGGACTTGTCCCCGCCTGTCTGTTATGCTATAATACCAAAAGAAGCTACAGGAGGCGCAGATATGAAAAAGCTCGGTCTTTCCAACAATCAGCTGAAGATCCTTGCCATGCTGGCTATGACCGCAGACCACGTAGGACTGCAGCTGCTCCCTCAAGTGGGCTGGCTGCGGATCATAGGACGGCTGGCGCTGCCCATCTTTGCTTATATGATCGCTGAGGGCTGCCGCCATACCCGGCATCCGGTGCGGTATTTGGGTACGATGGTGGGGTTTGCTGTCCTGTGTCAGGGCGTATATTTCTTTGCACTGAACTCCCTGTATATGTGTATTTTGGTAACTTTCAGCCTGTCTATTTCCCTGATTTTACTGATTCGCCTGGCAGAACGCAAACATAATCCCCTGCTTTGGCTTTTGCCTCTGGCGGCCCTTGTGTTCATCTATTATATCTGCCGGAGCCTGCCATACAAGCTGCCGGGTACGGATTTCCAAATTGATTATGGCTTCTGGGGTGTGATGCTCCCGGTAGTGATCTACGCAGGCAGAGACAGCTGGGGTAAACTGATCTGCGCCGCTTTCGGACTGTGTCTGCTGGCATACACCGGCGGTGTTGCGATACAATGGTACAGTCTGCTGGCGCTGCCTCTGCTGGCGCTGTACAACGGACAACGGGGCAAATGGCGGATGAAGTGGTTCTTCTACTTGTTCTACCCTGCCCACCTGGTTATTATTTACGGAATTTCTCTTTTAGTATAACAAAAAGACCCGGTCTGTGGACCGGGTCTTTTATTTTGGGAATTATTCTTCGTCCTTAGCCTCGTCAATGATCTTCTGCTGGTTAGCCTTGGGCACTTCCTCGTAACGCTCAAAGCGGAGAGTGAAGGAGCCGCGAGCCTGGGTCATTGCCCGCAGGTCGATGGCGTAGGTGCTCATCTCAGCCATGGGAACTTCTGCTTCCACCACGGTGTTGCCGTCAGCATCGGGGTTCATACCCATGGGACGGCCGCGGCGCTTAGAGAGGTCACCCATCACATCGCCCACATACTGCTCAGGTACGGAAACTGCCAGTGCGCCGATGGGCTCCAGCAGGGTGGGATTGGCATTGGGCATTGCTTCCTTGAATGCCAGGATAGCAGCCAGCTTAAATGCCATTTCGTTGGAGTCAACAGGGTGGTAGGAGCCATCGTACAGAACAGCCTTCAGGCCAACCATGGGATAACCTGCCAGGGGGCCCTTCTGGACTGCTTCCTGAATGCCCTTTTCCACTGCGGGATAGAAGTTCTTGGGAACGGAGCCGCCGAACACTTCTTCGTCGAAGATCAGTTCGTCCTGCTCTTCCTGAGGCTCAAAGCGAACCCAAACGTCACCGAACTGGCCGGAACCGCCGGTCTGCTTCTTATGACGGCCGTGAGCCTCTACCTTCTTCTTGATCTTCTCGCGGTAAGCAACCTTTGCGGGGCTGAGCGTTGCATCCACGCCGAAGCGGCTCTTGAGCTTGGAAACCAGCACATCCAAGTGCTGATCGCCGGTACCGGAAACCACGATCTGCTTGGTCTCCGCATTGTTCACCACGGTGAAGGAGGGATCTTCTTCGTTCAAACGGTTCAGGCCTGCGCCAACCTTGTCTTCCTGGCCCTTAACCTTGGGGGAAATAGCCATGGAGTAGCAGGGATCGGCATAGGGAATGCCCTTCAGGCTGACCACCTTACGGGGATCGCACAGGGTATCGCCGGTCTTGACCTTATCCATCTTGCCGATGGCGCCGATATCGCCGCAGGTCAGGTGCTTGACTTCGCTTGCCTTCTTGCCGCACATAGAGTACAGACGGCCCAGCTTCTCGGTCTCACCGGTACGGGAGTTGACCAGGGTGGTGTCGGCATTGATGTCGCCGGACAGAACCTTGATGTAGGAGTACTTGCCGTACTGTTCGGAAACGGTCTTAAATACGAAGGCAGAGGGAACGCCGCCGGGAGATACCACGAACTCCTCGGTAGTGCCATCGGTCAAAGTTGCCTTGTGGTAGTTACCCTCGATGGGGTTGGGGAACAGGTCGATGATGTGGTCCATCAGCATCAGGCTGCCCAGGCAGTTGACACCGGAGCCGCACAGAACGGGGATCATAGTACGATCCAGCACGCCCTTATGCATACCCTTGATCATCTCAGCATAAGTAAAGTCCTCGCCGCCGAAGAACTTATCCATAAACTCTTCGCTGGTCTCAGCAACGCACTCCTTCAGAGCATCGTTGAACTCGGTGATAACCTCGTCCTTGCCCTCGGGAACTTCGATTTCCACACGCTTGAGGTTCTGCATCTCGTATGCACGCTTATTGAGCACATCGATAATGCCGGTGACCTTGCGGTTGGCATCCCAAATGGGAACAACAACAGGAGCGACCTTGTTGCCGTATTTTTCACGCAGTGCGTCGAAAGTAGCATTGTAATCAGAGTTATCCTCGTCTACCTTGGAGATATAGATAAAGCAGGGCATATTGCGCTCTGCGCAGTACTTCCAGGCCTTCTCCACACCCACGGTGATGCCGTCCTTGGCAGAGCATACGATGATAGCTGCGTCGGCTGCACGGAGAGCTTCCATCACAGCGCCGCTGAAATCGAAACCGCCGGGGGTATCCAGCAGGTTGATCTTGGTGTTGTTGTAGATCAGGGGGATCACGGAAGTGGAGATAGAAATATTACGACGAATCTCCTCGGGATCGTAGTCGCTGACGGTGTTGCCGTCGGCATTCTTGCCCATACGGTCAATAGCACCGGTCATATAGAGCAGACTTTCAGCCAGCGCGGTCTTGCCGCTGCCGCTGTGACCCAGCAAGCAGATATTACGGATAGAATTTGCAGTGTACATGGTTTTGTGTTCTCCTTTCGGGAAGGCCTCCGCCCTCCGCAGTTACAGTTACCGTGACTTGCGCCACATTGTGTTTATTATACACTAACGGGCTAAACTTTTCAATGACTATTTTTGCAAAACCCACAATATCGGCAAAATTTTTCCGCAGGACGCGGACAAAGGTACTGTGGCAGTGCACGATTTTGTTGAAAATGACCTATTTTTTGTGCAAAATCACCCCCAACGCATCAGCGTTGAGGGTGTTCGTTTGCTTCAATTTCGGCCGTTCCCGTAGCAAAGTCGTACCGGAATGTGCCGTCGGAGTAACTGTACATCGTTATATCGGGATTTTGTGCATAGTAATCCCGCACTGCTGCATACTCCGGCTCCAGCTGATGGAGCTTGGAATTGGTGAAGAGAATGTAGTCTGCGCAGAACACATCCTGAAACTCCGGATACATCCGTCTGCCACGGTATGGTGCCAGCACCAGATCCAGGTCAGCAAAGTATTCTTCACCGTAGGTCTCCACCAGTCTTTCCTGGTTGACCTTACACAGATATCCCATATCAAAGAAGGTCTTTTCTTCCGTACGGATCAGCAGGCTGCCGCTGGCAACTTTGAATTCGCCTTCGTAGTCTTCCGGGTTCATCTGTTCCTGGGTCATGGGGACTTCCACGGTCAGACCACCGTTAAAATAGTACTTCTGGCCACTCATCGGACGGTAGATAGGTGTTTGTTTCCCATCCTCTGTCTTAAGGTATCCCACGTTATTGACAATCTGCTGGTGAGTGGTGTTGCTGGTTCTTGAGTAATAGGTCTCGCCGTCCAGCTCTTCTTCCTCAAACAACGTGTTTTGGATCACATCCGAACCGGGCTGGTTAAAGTACACACCGTTGACCAAAATCCGATTCTCTTCCAGTCCGGACAACCCCATTACCCAGTTGCCCAGGTCATAACTGCCGCTGCAGATAAACCAGGCTTCCACCACAGGGGTCTGCCCCTCGGGGGTATTGGCTTCCAGGTACTCCACTGTAGAAGATAAATCCCACATGGAGCCGCCACCGCTGATAATAAAGTGGCCGTTGGGTAACTGAATCACATAGCTGGTAGCGTTGCCCCGCATAGGCCGGATGGTCAGCGTGGTGGAAAGTCCCTCCAGCGGCTGTGCGGATGTGCTGTAATTATCCTGCTTCAAATGGGGAGAAAGGTGATTTTCACGAGAAGCGGTAACATCGATCGTACTGGTTTTTTTGAAATAACTGACAGTATATGAGTTTTCCTGATAGGTCAGCGCAGTGGTGTAGATCACATCCTGCAGGCTGCTTTGTGCCACCACCTGGAACTGCTGAGCCTTCAGCAGTTCAACAAAATCCTGATAGGTCTGCAGCGTAACATCCTTGTAGCGGGTCAGATACACCTCACCGCCAACATAGAAATTCTCAAGAGGACGGTTCTCCTGTTTCACTTTCTTTTCTATGTAACCCCAGTCCTCGGGAACGCCTATCTTATTCACTTTACGCAGAATATAGCGAAAATCATCTCTGGTAGCAATTTGCGCATCCTGGATCTGCAGACAGGGGATATCGTGGCTGGCGCCGTACTCCACCCAGGCGATCTCCGGTTCTTTCTCGCAGCCGGTAATGCAGAACGCCACCAGCAGCATCGCCAGCGCCAATATTAGAAAAACGGGTTTGCTTACTCGTTTCATCCAATCTGTTTCACCTCACCTGTCGCAAAGTTATACTGATAAGCGCCGTCACCGTAGCAATAATAGCTGACACTGGGACGGGACAGCATGATCTTATTGGCCTGGGTATACTCTGCAGCCCAGCTGAACATGGTCTTGCTGGTATAGAAGACGATGGGGGCATAGAACCAGTCAATATACTGATCGTAGATATTGTGACCGTGATGGAATGCGGACATAATATCCGGCTTACAGCCTACATAGTCGGAAGTGTACATATTTTTCACGTGTTCCAGATTCACATTTTCGGTGTCGCCGCCGTCCAGGAAAGCGCGACCCTCCGCGCGCACCACATACCAGGTGGATGCTGCGTTGATGTCCATCTGATACTCTGCAAATGTAATATGCTCCTGAGTATAAGGCACTTCCACAGTCAGATCCTTAAAGTAGAAGGTCTGACCGGTCTGGGGGCGGTAGACAGGGGTTTCCAGTCCGTCGGCAGTGAGCATTTTCTTGGCTGCTTCATGGACGCGATAGGCCCATACATTTTCAGTCTTGTTGCGCATACCGTCACTGCGCCAGCTATAGATGGTATTCTCCAAAATGTATTCTTTGGGCATATTGTAGTAAATACCGTTGACGCGGACTCGGTCGTTGATATCGGTATCACCGAAGATGCCCCCGTTCTCCTCAGGTTCGTAGAGGTAAGCACGGGTCCAGCCCACATGGTCATAGTGGCCGTGGGTAATAAACCAGGCTTCCACCACAGGGGTCTGACCTGCGGGAGTATTGGCCTTCATAAAGTCCAGCGCCTGCTTGAACATATGGTGGGCACCGCCGTCAAACAGAATGAAATTACCGTTTTTAAGCTGGATAATGTAGTTGTCACCGCCGCTTTCCTGCCAGGAAAGCATATTCAGTGTGGTCTCCTTGCCTTCAACGGCCTCGCTCTGGGTGCTGGGGTTATCCTCCAACAGGTAGGGAGACAAAGGCCGAGATTCACCGGCCGTGACTATCAGATAATTACCGGTAAGGCAGTAGATCACATCGTATACGAAATCCTTATAGGTCAGCAACGTATATTGGACATCACCGTTACTGATGCTGCCGGTGGAATAGACCTGATAACCCGCATTCAACATTTCCTCCACCAACACCGTATAGGCATCGAAGTCAGGTTTGTCGTAACGGGTCAGATAGGTGCCGTCACCGTAATACCAGTTTACGATAGGGGCCTCCTCCTGCACTACGGTCTCACTGGCTTGACCATAAGGCCAACCCGCTGCCGCATCGAAACCCAGTTCAATAAAGTCCCATTCCACCACATCGGAAACAGCATAAGAAGCGTCAGTCAGTTCCAGGCAGGGAATCTCGCCGTTTTCTCCATAAAACACTTCCTTGACCCGGGATGCTTCCGGGGTGGTTTCTTTGTCTTCCTTCTTGCCGCAACCTGTCAGCAGGCAAGTTGCCAACATTAAAAGCATCAGCAAAAGTGCAAGGATTTTACGGGATAATTTCTTCATAAAAAAGTACCTCTTTTTTACAGTCGCATGGTTTATTTCGTAACTTTTTCTATTATAACATACTTTCCTTTTGCAAGCAATTGTTTATTGATGATTCCCACAAAAAAGATCCCGACCGCATCTGCGGCCGGGATCTTTTTATAGGTTAGGGATAAATGCTGGAGGTCTGCTGCTTATCCCAGCTAATGCCGGAAGCACTGAAGGAAACTACGGTAGTTCCCTGCCAGGAAATACCCTTTTCGTCCTTCTTTTCGCCATAAGCAGCGAACGCAATGGGCGACTTCAGGTTGGGATAGGCCTTTGCAGAATTGAGGCTGCTGGTGATCAGGCTGGGATAGACATAGGCAGTCAGGTAGTGGTTGCCGCGGTGCATCCTGGAGTTCCAGTTCGTCTTGTCGCTGATATAGCCGAACAGCGAATTGAGGTAGCCTCTGGTATAGAAGATGAACTTGGTTCTGCCGTCATTTGCATTGGTAGCAGTATTGGCGGTAGCAGGATTACCGTTGGAGTTCTGAATACCAAAGAGAATATTCTGACGGGTGTAGTCGTCATCTCCCTTGATCTGCATATTCAGACCGTGGTGGAAGGCATTGACCAGATCTGCGCCAAAGAGAGCGTAGTTGGGACCGGTGCCGCCATCATAGTAGTCGTCATACAGTTCGATCACTTCATCCTGGTTGTGTTCCTCGGTATCACCGGCTTCCAGATAGGTGTTGCCGTGGTCGTCGGTGAACAGCAGCCAAGCGCAGGAGGCGTTAATATCCATCGCATAATCACTGGGCTGAACCTGATCCTGGGTGTAAGGCACTTCCATCGTTACACCGTCAAAGTAGTACTTCTGACCTGCCTGAAGGCGGTAGATGGGAATACCCTTCTGACCCCAGGAGGGAGTATTGACATTATTGGCCAGTTTGTGGTTGGCAGACCATTCTACCCAGAAGTTGCTGTTATCCAACAGGGCCTTACTGTAGCGGTTGGCGCCATTGGTGCCCTTGGAATCTTCGTAGGCATAGAACTGGTTGGCGTAGCCGGGGGTATAGACTGGCTCGCCGTTGGCATCCGTGCTTATCTTCACATCTGTTTCAACGCTGAAATCGTCGGTGAAGTTGTAGTAGAAACCCTTAATGTACACGTCCACCTGCATTGCGCCGTAAACGCCGCCCTGGAGCCAGCCGATATGGTCGGCATGATCGTGGGTAAAGATCCACGCATCCACAATGATCTGGGGATTATTCTTTTCACCGGCACTGTATCTGTCCGTAGTCGCGCCCAGTGCGGCGGCCAGCTCTCTGCGGTCATCATAAGAGATTGCTTCGCCGTTTTCATCCGTTGCCACAGTGCCGTCTGCGTTCATTTTGAAAGAAGACTTTGTACCGCCGTCGATGACGATATAATGACCGTTCTTCAGACGGATGATCTGGCACAGACCGCCGTTTGTCAGTTCCACCATTGTGACAGTAATATCATTGTAGGTGGTTTTATTGGGGTCATTGTCATCTGCAGTTACATAGTAATCCTTGTCCATATAGGGAGAGAAGTTCATCTCATTGGACACAGTCACATACAGCTCACCGGTATTGGCAAAGAACGTAACAGAGTAACTATGCTCACCCAGAGTCAGTGCCGTGTAGTAAGCATCATCGGTATTGATGATGTTACTTGCTACGACCTGGAAACCGTAACCCTTAAGTTCATTGATATACCACTCATAATCCGCCAGTTTGGCTTTATTATACTTGGTAATATAGGCGCCGCCGGCGTAGTCGATATCCTTAAAGTCCACAGCTGCGGGATACACATAAGCCAGGGAGTAGAGTTGTGTGCCACTGCTGGTTGTCTGACCCTCCAGAAGTGTTTCTGTCAGTTTTGCATCCTTATAGGAATCAAGAGGCAGACCGCTGATTCCCAGACAGAAAATCTGCTCACCGTCCACTGTCAGATGATAAGGCATTGCTGTGCGGATGGTGGTTCCCCAGCGCAGCACAGGCAGATCATTGGCTTGATAGACCCAAACCTTGGAAAAATCCAGGGAGCAGGTGCCCGCTACCACTTCGTCGCGGATCTTCTGCGCCATTGCCTCCCGGGTATACCGAAGATTGGTAGCTCCGGAGCTGTTAGACGCATTCACAACAGTGTTGCTGTTAATCGTGGTAACACCGTCAGCCTGATAGGCTTTTGCGCTGAGCATATAATTTTCCTTACACAGGGTGCTGGCGTTGGTAGGTCTGGTGACAACACTACTCTCACCGCGGCTGTCCACAATCATATTGAAATGGCTGTTATTGCCGGTATGACCCATGGTATGGAATTTCACCAGAGTAAAGCAGTTCCGGATGGTAACGCTCTTGCCTGCTTCCGGCGCACCACCTGCGATACCGCCGATTCTGGCTGCGCCTCTGTCTTCATTATAGACAGAACCGGAAACCACACAGTCAGTAATATGATTGGTAGTTGCCAACAGGCCACCAATGATGCCGCCAACATAGCGGGCATGTTCCCGGTGGTTGGTGCTCTTGTCACAACCGCTGTGCAAAGAGCAGCGGGCAATGAGCTTGCCGTCAAACTCACACTCGGTAACGGTGGCAGAAGCGCCGGCAGTGTAGCCGATCAAGCCGCCTGCGTAGGAATCCACCGTCTCCACGATAGCATTGGAATACACTCTGGAAACCGTGCCGCCGTTCAGAATCGCAACGATACCGCCGTTATAGCCGTAATTGACCTCACTCTTGTTGCCAAGGTAGGCGTTTTCCAGACGGAGATTGGTAACCGTACCGGTGACCTCGCGGAAAATACCCAGGCCATTGCCACTATTGAGGCCGCAGTACAGGCCGCTGATGGTATAACCCTGGCCATCGAAGGTGCCGGCAAAGGTACCGGTGGGGATCCAGTTGTACTTAGGTGCCTGGGTGCTCCACTGGGTGGCATTGCCATCATTGACGGTAATATCCTTGCCCAATTCTGCCGTCTTGCCGGCAAAGCCCTTCACATCATTGTAGACAGCAAAGCCGTACAGATCTTCCTTGTCGTTGATTACATAGTTATTGTTGCTGAAGCCGTCAAAATCGGGATGGATACCCATACCGTACAGTGCCTGCAGATTGTTCCAGACTGTTTCCGTAACTTTTACAGGAGCTTCGGTCAAGCTACCGCCGGAGGACTCCACACCTGCAGCTGCGGAATTGGCGGTCTGCACGAAAAAGTTATTGGATGCAGTGACCGCATTACCTTGTGCGTGGGCAATGGTCTGAGATGTACACCAGGTATCTGTGGTAAAGGTAGCCTTTGCCAGAGTGTTCTGCACGGTCACATCCGGGTTGACACCCATGATACGGCCGATGACACCGGCAGCATTGGAGGAGCCGCACTGCACATCAGTGGTAGCGACGAAGCCGTCCACCTTCACAGTGATGCCTGCAGTATTGGGGATATTTGCGATTGCGCCTGCGGCATAGGGACCGGGAGCAACCAGAGTGCCCTTAGCGGTACAATCCAGAACCTGAACATTACCGTTGTTGATATGCGCAACAAAGCCGGCAACCACAGATTCGCTTGCGTTGGTAGCAGTAACGGTACCGTCGAAGGTGGAGTTCTGAATGGTGGTAGTGTAACCTGCGGTGTTGGTCTGGCCGACGAAGCCGCCCAGCTTAGTGCCGCCGTTCACAGTACCGGTGAAGGTGCTGTTGGTAATGGTGGTGTTCAGAGCATTGACACGGCCGATGAAACCGCCGGAAATGCCCACAGTACCGGTAACAGCGCCGGGCACTGCACAGTTCTCGAT
>JAZNZH010000026.1:0-8460 GCA_045594845.1 Faecousia sp.
ATTGCCGGTGACGGTGTTGGCGTTGGTTATCTGAACAGACCTGAACTGACCGCAGAGAAGTTTATTGATAATCCTTTTGGTGAGGGCAAGTTATATAAATCTGGCGACCTTGCTTATTGGCGAGAGGACGGCAACATTGTATATGTCGGCAGAAATGACTTCCAGGTAAAAATCCGTGGACTGCGTATCGAACTGGGCGAAATCGAAAATGCCATTGATGACGTTGACGGTATTTCCCAGGCTGTGGTTGTTGTGCGCAAAAACAGCGAGGGACGTCAGCTAATCTGCGCGTTCTATACTGGTGAAGAGGTAGAAGCAAAGGAGATTCGTAACCATATTGGCAAAAAACTCCCAAAGTACATGCTTCCTCACATCTTTACCCATTTGGAAGAAATGCCATTAACCTCAAGCGGTAAAGTTAACAGAAAAGCCTTGCCTAAAATTGACCTTGAAAATATTGTAAACGATGCCGAATATGTTGCACCTGAAACACAGATGCAGAAAGAACTCTGTAAACTTACTGAATTGGTGCTTGGTACTACCCCTGTCGGTATTACTGACGATTTCTTCGACTTGGGTGGTGACAGTTTAAAAGCCATTGAGTATGTGTCAAAAGCACATAATGAGGGCATTTACTTCAACCTGCAAAATGTCTTTGACTATCCAACTGTAAAAGCACTTTGCGAATGCATTGAGAATGGTGATAAGCAGGAGATTTCTTTTGCTGACGTTGACTTCTCTGCGGTGAACGCCATTTTGGAGAAGAATAAGCCGGAATATATCACCGCACCTAAAAAATGTGAAGTTGGCAATATTCTTCTTGCTGGTGCAACAGGTTACTTGGGAATCCATATCCTTGCCGATTACCTCGACAGCGATAATGGCATAGCATACTGTCTTGTTCGTGGCAAAGGCAACGATGACAGCAAAAAGCGTTTGCAGGATCTGCTTGGTTTCTACTTTGGCGATAAATATGCCAACATGAATCGTATTGAAGTCATCTGTGCTGATTTGCAAAAGGACAAACTGGGCTTAACTGATACAGAATACGATGAATTGCTTGGCAAAGTAGATGCCGTCATCAACTGTGCTGCCAGTGTTAAACATTATGGTTCCTACAAGTATTTCTACGAAGCCAATGTGGAAACTACCAAGCACTTAATTGATTTCTGCATGGAAGCAAATGCTAAGCTGATCCATGCGTCTACGTTGAGTGTTTCGGGAAATAGCAATACCGAAGAATTCACCGGATATGTAAGCGAGGCAACCTTACATTTTTATGAGAGTAGTCTGTATATAGGGCAGCCGCTTGATAATGTGTATGCTCGTAGCAAGTTTGAAGCAGAAAAAGCTGTACTGGATGCTATGGCAGACGGTTTGCAGGCCAATATTATGCGTATGGGCAACTTATCCAACCGATTGAGTGATGGGCATTTCCAAATCAATCATGAGAGCAATGCAGCTTTACAACGTTTGAAAAGTATGTTAGAGCTTGGAGTTGTTCCGGATTACTTGATGGACATTTACGCTGAGTTTACACCTATTGACGAAGCGGCAAATGCAGTTATGACGATTGCGCGCCATTTCAGCACGGAACAGACAGTATTCCATATTAACACAATAAAAGTATTGTATATGGATAAGCTCCTTGCTATATTCAACGAGCTTTGTTTTAAACTCAAAACAGTTAGTGGTGCTGAGTTTACTGAAGCATTACGACAAACAGCTAAGCAGACAGGCATGGAGCATATCTTTGAAACCTTTATCAACGATATGGACGAAAACGACCAGCTCAACTATGATAGCAACATTCGTATTGAGAACAACTTCACGGTTCAGTATCTAAGACAACTTGGTTTCGAGTGGTCAGATATTGGTATTGACTATCTGCGCAAGTATTGTTGGTATTTTAAAAAGATTGGGTATTTGAGGTGAGTACAATGAAGAATATTACATTTGATGCCACAAGTTTTTCAGAACAATTAGGTTTATATGATTTCTTCAATGTTCTACTTTCCGGTGCAAGTTTCCTTTGTGGTTGTTGTGCGATTAGTCGAACTTTTAGTGCCTACATCTGGACTGATGTGTCCGTACCCAAAGGAATAGCAATAGCCCTAATGATCTACATTTTGGGACTTCTTTTACAGCAAGCTTCCTCCTATGCGGATGACAGACTTTTTAAGATATATAGGAAAATGAATCATAAGGTGCTCACCGGAAAAGTGGATAAGGGTTTTAATTTTGATGCAAATGGTACGGTTTTTAAAAATCCTATTACGCTCAAGCAGTATAGAAATTCTGCTGAACTTTTTCTAAAAAAGCATTATCCTAAAATTAACCAGGAACTTTTTGAAGATTGGTTTGTTAATGGATATGTGTTTACTATGTGTCAATATTTTGTATCAGTGCATGGAAAAGATCGGAAAGTTGAGAAACTACGGGCCCTATATGCAATGTCCAGAAATTTCACCGTTTGTTTTTTGTTGTTGGGCATTTTCTCTCTCCTCTCAACACTCACTAATGCGGACCCTGTAAGAATCTCCGCCATATTGGAGATGAGGTTTCCTTGTGTGCCTTGCGCAGATAAAGTTCTTTGGGCATTATGCTTTGCAGGTATAGGACTTGTGTTTCTCGCTAGTACAAAACGGCTGATGAGAAATTTCTTGTTAATTCTATTAGGAACATTCAATGCAATTGTATGTTCTGAGGAAAATGATGACGGAGAGCATTCCTGCAGTCCTAATAATGCGAATGCAGAGAGAAGCTAAGATATGTATACCAAAAGTAAAACAAAAAACTACGCATTATATAGCCATACTCCCGTTTTTACAACAAGGGATCTTCTAGAATTCTGCGTAAACGAATATGGGAAGAAGACAGCATTCTCCTATCAGAACCGGAAGCAACCCGTTTCGTTAAGTTTTGCAGAATTTGAAGAAACTGTCAACGCATTAGGTACATTTTTATCTCACGCTAATCTAGGCGATGTACATATCGCAGTCTATGGTGAAAATAGTTACAAGTGGATCTTAACACATTTCGCTGTTACTTGCGGTAAGGGCGTTATTGTGCCGATTGACAAGGAACTAGATGCAGATAGCATTGCTGAACTCTTGCTAGATAGCGAAAGTAAGGTTATGGTGTATTCTGACACCTATACTGATGTTATTGATTGCTTGCAAACAAAGCTGCCGGAGATCACTTACATCAATATGAAGGACATTCCTTCTCTTGTGGAACAGGGTAAGGAATTGATTGCAGCTGGCTATACGGATTATCTGAATATAAACGTTGAACAGGATGATTTGGCATCTATCGTCTACACTTCCGGTACTACCGGAAAAAGCAAGGGTGTCATGTTGACCCACGGCAATTTCTGTTCCTGTATGTACGGTGCTTGCTGCAATGTCTTATTGACCGGTCCATCTCTGCTTGTTTTGCCATTACATCATACTTTTGGTCTGGTTGCTAGTGTCTTTGCTGTTATGTTCTATGGTCAGCCAATTTTTATTAACAGAAGTCTGAAGCGACTTGCTGCTGACTTCCAAAATTGCAAGCCACAG
The DNA here is from genome assembly GCA_045594845.1 of Faecousia sp. Lineage (GTDB taxonomy): Bacteria > Bacillota > Clostridia > Oscillospirales > Oscillospiraceae > Faecousia. Next base: position 3,564 of record JAZNZH010000026.1, read on the forward strand.
CATCTGTTTGCAGTTCCTCTGATTATCGAAACCCTTTATAAAAACATCTGGGCAAACGCTAAGAAACAAGGAAAAGAAAAAGCCCTGCGCACGCTGATCGCAATTAGTGACACACTACTGAAGTGTAAAATTGATTTGCGCAAAGTGTTTTTTAAGTCTGTTATCTCTGCATTTGGTGGCAATTTGGATTTAATTGTTTCCGGTGGTGCACCAATTGAGCCTAAGTATATTGGTGCGTTTAAGTCTTTCGGCATCACAGTTTTAAATGGTTACGGCATTACAGAGTGCGGTCCTATTGTGTCCGTGAACCGAAACGAGTTCAATGTTGTTGGCAGTGTTGGCTTACCGCTATGCTGCAATCAAGTAAAGATTTCCAAAGAAGGAGAAGTACTTGTTAAAGGCGAGAATGTTATGGTTGGGTACTACCATAACGAGGAAGAAAACGCAAAGGTCTTTGATAACGGTTGGTTCCGCACTGGCGACTTGGGTCGCATTGATGAGCATGGTGCGTTACACATTACCGGAAGAATTAAAAATCTCATCATACTCGGCAATGGAGAAAACATTCCCGCTGAAAACATTGAAGCCCAAGTTTATACCATTCCTTATGTCAAGGAAGTGGTTGCCTATGGTAAGGATGATGTGATTGTTGCTGAGGTATTCCTGGATGAAGAGGTTGCTGATGCGAAGGATCGCATTCATACGGACATTCAGGCAATCAACCAAAGGCTGCCGATTGTAAAGAATATTGGCAAAGTCATCATCCGGGATACGGAGTTCCCCAAGACAACAACTAAGAAAATTAAAAGAAATTACGGAGGTTAATGATATGCTGGAAAGACTTGCAACGCTGGTGTATAACCAGACCGGTGATGATAACATCGAGATCACAAGAGAATCTGTTCTGTTGGCTGATTTAGGTATGAACTCCTTTGATTTAGTCAACCTTGTGTGCGAGGTTGAGGACGAATTTGGTGTTGAGATTCCTGATCGTGTTATCGGTACGTTTAAAACAGTAGGAGATGTAATTGACTACATAGAGGCACAATAAAGGCATAGATATGGTATATGTAACATCAGATCTGCATGGTTATCCGTTAAATCTGTTTCTTGATCTTTTGAACGATGCGGTTTTTAGTGAAGATGATTATCTGTTTGTTCTCGGAGATGTAATCGACAGAGGAGAGCACGGCGCAGAACTGTTGCGCTGGATGGCAGAACAGCCGAATGTCCAGTTGATTCTCGGCAATCACGAAGCAATGCTGCTCTCCTGCGATTTCCTATTCGAATCCGTAACAGATGAAAGCCTATCCAAAATCGATGTTGAGAAGATGAATTTACTCAACGCATGGCTCTCCAATGGAGCGACACCGACTCTAGCGGGATTGCGTAAGATTCTGAAAGAAGAGCCTGATGTTATGGACGGAATTCTGGATTATCTAAGAGATGCGCCGCTTTACGATATAGTCGACGTTGGTAGCAATAAATATATCCTAGTTCATGCGGGGTTGGAGAATTACCATCCCAGTAGGCCACTAGATTGTTACACACTTGATGATCTCCTTTGGGCACGACCTACCATAGATACACAGTATTTTGACGATGCTGTAGTTATATTTGGCCATACTCCAACAGAGTTCTTTGGCGAACAATATCGTGGAAAAGCAATTACGACAAAAAGCTGGATTTGCATCGATACCGGAGCTGCAACTGGTAATAAACCTATGCTTTTGCGATTAGATGACATGAAGGAGTTTTATTAAGCAATAAAAGGCTGGGAATTTTATCATTCTCAGCCTTTTGATATGCACAGTAATGTTTATAATTTGTTTACTTGTGTTTTAGTGGTAAATATAGTAAAATGTAAGTAACAAAGATTACATAGGTCTTGGTCTGCTGCGGGTTGTGCGGGGGATCAAGGCACTGTGAGGAATTCTCTTTGTTCGCTCTTATGTCTGCCAGCACCATTTAAGCGGTTGGTGTGTGATCTGGAGCCACAGGGATATGGGTGTGAAGTGTTTCTGGATTTGCTTAGTCAAATCGGAAGTGTTTATAGTATGAGACCGCCACAGTTTCCGAACTTTGGTTGCCAATCCGGCAGGTGTTGTCAGCCGCCTTCTGTACTACCCACAGGAGAGAGTCAATCTGCCCGGTCGAAAAGATCGTCAACGTCCTCTGACCTCCCTAGGGATGCTATGCCCTTTTTGAGGCACAAAAACTTCTTCACTACATGTTTATTAGTCTTGCGTTGGCAAGACACAGGATGCTAGCTCGAAGGTTGCCCTGTTGATAGACGACGGCAACTGCTTTCTGCACTATTTGCAGAAATAGGCAAATCTATCCGGTCGAAATGATCGTTAACTTGCTGATGCTTATGGTTGCCGCGTTGGTAGATGACGGTAACCCCTTCCGCACTATTTGCGGGAGAAAGCCCAATCTACCCGGTCGAAATGATCGTTAACGCCGCCGAGTCCTCCTGGGGGTAGTATGCCCTTTCGGGTGGATATAGAGTTTCCTTTGTTTGTACAAGCAAGATTCTCTAACCGTTTCCCTGCCTTCTACCCACTATGGGATAACTATGCCCATTCATGTAGGGATGATTTATTGATTGCGAGAAAGCTTGCGCTAAACTGCAACGACTACTACAGTATCTTAGTTTTGCGTTGGCAAAACACAGTCTCCAAGTTTCACCACGGTATTGCTATGCCTAAATGACATTGCAGAGACTGTAATAATTCCATACATGAGATGCGCAAGCATCATACAGTAAGAGTACAGCCATTTTTGACTGTACTCTTTTTGTATCTATATGACAGCTAGAATGTAAAGGGCTTTGCGCGTCGGAGGTGGATAGTACGACTATTCACATTGACGCAATTTCACGAAGGAGGTGGTTGCTTATGGTATTTGACCTGAATTCAAATATCCACCAAGCAGTCCGCATACAAACCGCACGGACCACCTCCGGCCCGCAAGGTTCTATCACGAAATAACATTCTGAGGGAATCGCTTTGAGTGTTAAGACACCAAAGCAAAGCCCCAACACGAATAATACTTTTGGACGTCTACTTAGTTCTTATTTAGAGAAAAGAAGAAAGACGCAAGAAATGCTCGCCGATGAAACTGGATTATCCAGATCAACAATTGGTCGCATGATCGTCAACAAGGACCACCGTGGCGGAAATTACCGCACAACTGAAGAGGCGGTCATCAAGATTTGCTTTGCCTTAGAACTTGGAGAAAAGGAATCCAAGGAATTATACAACGCCGCTTTTCCGGAACGCAGAATCTGGTGGGAATGTATTGCTAACAGAAATTCGATTGAGGAAACAGATACCAAGCTGAAAAATGCTGGCTTACCACAGCTCTTTAATGCTGCTAGAGAGGAAAAACGCCGCTGAAATCTTCTAACTTAGGGACCTTAAAAAATATTTTTCAAATGCTTCACATGTGAAGCATCGGAGATCAAAAGGCATGTTAACATAGACTCAGTCAAGGAGCTCATGACTACTAAGGCTGCTACCGGCCAGTGGCAGTACTTCTGTTTTAGGATGTGGTTCTATGTTAAATATCCGAGACCTTCGGATCGACCCTGCCAGCTTGGGTCGTAAAATGCTGCTGGTCGACGTGATGCCCGCCTACGAATATAAGGACGGTAAACGGACTGAGACCGTGACCGGCTACCGCTATGTGGTGTGCCTGGCTGAGCATCGTCTGGAGAAGCTGAGTGTGCGCATCGACGGACCTCAGCAAATGGAGCAGCCGGAAGGCTTTGTGGATGTGGAGTTTACTGACCTGGTCGTCACCGGCTATGAGTCTCAGGGCAAGCTCCAGTTCTCCGCAAAAGCCAGCGGCATTTTCCCCGTGGAGTAATCCACCTGTTCGTCTGAGGACGATCCCGCGGGGCGGCTGGGGGTAAATATTTTTCCCTAAAGAAAAATATCCCCCGCCGTAACGTGGGAGTGTCTCCGCTCGCATAGGTTAGTATTACCTATGCGAGCGATGTAGCGGTAGCAAAAAAGGAGAAAATGCTATGCATGAAAATCAAATCCAGTCACGCAAGTGGCTGTTGACCATCAATAATCCCCTGGACCACGGTATGACCCACGATGAGATCATCGACCGCGCGCAGAAGTTCAATCCGGACTATGTATGCATGGCGGACGAGATCGGTGAATCCGGGACATATCACACGCACGTTTTCCTCTACTCACCCTCGCCTATGCGGTTCGGCACTGTCAAGAAGCGGTTTCCTACGGCCCATATTGACAAGGCCAACGGAACAGCCGAGGATAATCGGGCCTACATCCAAAAGGAAGGCAAGTGGGCGGATACCCGCAAATCCGAAACCAGTGTAGATGGTACTTTCAAGGAGTTCGGTGAACTGCCTGACGAGGCCTCAGAGAAAAGCCCCAAGTACGCAAAGCTTTTGCAATGTGTTAAGGATGGCATGAGTAATCAGGAAATCCTTGCTATTGATCCCAGCTTTGCTTTCCATCTGGAGCACATCGATAAGCTCCGGCAGGATATCCGGTTTGAAAAGTATTTAACTGAAAACCGGTTTATCAAGGTCTACTATCTCTACGGCGACAGTGGCACTGGCAAGACCCGGAGCATCTATGAAAATCACCCTCCGGAGGAGATCTGCCGCATCACCAATTATCCCGCTAATGGCAATGTCCAGTTTGACGCCTACAAGGGACAGTCGGTGCCTGTGTTCGAGGAGTTCCATTCTGAGATACCTATCTCAGCAATGCTGAATTACCTGGATATCTATCCCTTAATGCTACCAGCTCGGTATCACGACCGAATTGCCTGCTACCTTACTGTGTACATCACTTCCAACATTCCTTTGGAGGCGCAATACAAAGACATCCACAAGGACAAGCTGGAAACG
>JAZNZH010000027.1:0-2508 GCA_045594845.1 Faecousia sp.
GCGGTCTGCCGCTTGATCGCTTCCGGGTCGCCTGCTGTGATACAGTAATATTCGCAGCCGGTGGGCGCAAGATGCTCTTCCGCATATACCGGAACAAAGCAGCGCTTCAGTTGTTTCTGACCCAGCCGAAAACCCGCTTCGATCAGGGGCGAATGTTTTACCGGCCCGGCAATATTCATGGTAAAGCAGATGAGCACGCCTTCATGCCTGGAAAGCAGCTCCTCCTGCCGACGGACCCGGTTTTCCCGGGCGTCCAAAAGATCCTGCAGAGAAACTTCCATCGTTTAATCCCAGCCGGGGCGCTGGCTGCGCTTATCCAAGGATTTCAGAAGCTCAGCGGAATGCTCGCCCACGCAGCCTGCCAGCACATAGCGCCGCTTGAAGCGGTCATAAATGTAGTGGTGCATGAGCTTGAAATTCTCGATCTGCCCGGTGTGCGCCACATGGATGCGGGGGCCGTTGCACTGCAGAATATTGCCGCCCACGCTGATATGATGCTCGTCCACATAAGTCACCGGCAGGTCCTGGGCGATGATGTCCTGCACCTTCTGCTCCAGCTCCCACAGGTCTACCTTAGGCTTGGTGTCCGGGAAGTACAGAGCAAAGCCGTGCTTCACATCGTCATGGCCGCAGCGCAGCCGGTCAAAATCGTCTTCCAGGCACATTTCGCAAATATCCTCAGCGGTGTGGGCCATAAGCCGGTAGCGCAGGGACTCGTAGACCACCTTGCGGATCTCCTCCGGCTCCGGGCCGAAGAGGTTGGGACGGGCGATGAGCACCTGCTCACCCACGCCGATGAGCAGATTGGCGTTGGCACCCAGCAGGGGATACACCAGATCAAAGTGCTCCACGATCACCCGCTTGCCGTTTCGCAGAGCCTGGGTGATGGCCTCTGCCAACTCTGCCATCTGGGTGAAGCCGTTTTCAAAACGCACATCCAGGTGGTAGGTATGGGGAGAGAAGAAGGAAAAACCGCTGTCCTGCTCCAAAATGGGCAGCGGACGCACATACACGCCGTTGTCGTCGTTGGTCAGCTCCAGGCCGGGGAACATACCCCGGATCAGGGCACTCTTGCCGGAACCTGCGTCGCCAATAAAGCCGATCAGCCGGTCGTTGGGGTTTAAGTACATTTGCGCAATTTGCATACCCAGCGCATACATGCGCTGATGGCCTCGGGGAGCATAGTAGGAGCTTAAAATATGAGTAGGTTTGCGTTCCGGCATAAAGCGGCCTCCTTATCAGATCATATTCTGCTGCTGCAGATAGGCAAATGTGGTTTCGGGTACGAGGGGGTACAGCGCTTCCGGCTTCCCGGTGCCCAGCAAAGCACGCACAGCGCTGGCACTGATGGGTATCCCGCCGCTTTCCAGCCGGGGCAGCTCGATCAGCTCAATGCCCTTTTGAGGAAGTGCTTCCTTCAGCGCTTCGTTATACATGGCGGTCATGGGGGAGAGGGGCTCTGTGCCCACGAATCGCCGGGTAATGTGAAAATGGGGCGCGTAGTAGCGGGTGAAGATCTCCGTGTCCAAAGCGCATTGGATGCTGCCGGAGCGCTCCCGGTCTTTCAAAAAATAGGTGGGAAAGGTGGCAGCGCTCAGCAGATACGGGCCGGTGGGCAGTACGGTCACATTGGGAATGTCCCGGGTGCCCCGGCGCACCAGCTCCAGCCGGTCTGCGGCGGGGAAAGGAGGTTGTTCTTCAGAGAGCACGAATACATACAGCCGGTCACACTGCCCGGCAGCCTGCTCGATCAAATACCGATGACCAAGGGTAAAGGGGTTGCAATTCATCACGGCCGCACCCACAACGCCGGCCGATTCCTCAGCCGGATACCCGGCCAAAAATTCCCGGATGCCGTTTGGCCGGTCCTCCATGAGCAGCACCGATGATGTTTGCGCCACCGGGTAGAAAAAGAGAGAAGAAAGCAGATACTTGTTTTGGGGCTTGGTGTAGAGAAATAAATGCCGGATCCCTGCCCGGAAGGAATCCTGCCGCAGTTCGGTCAGCACCTTCGCCGTCAGATCCTCTCCCTGATGGGATTCTGCCACCGCCAAATATTTCAGAAGATTTCCCTGCCGGGAGCCGGTAGCGATCAGCTCATCGCTCTCCCAGACCAGCACGGTCCACTCCGGGAGCGTATCCACAGTCAGCCCGGCGGACTCTAAAAGCCGCTGCCATCTATTCAGTTTGTGACCGGTCAATCGGTCAAGCAGCTGCACTTCCATGGGACGCTCCCTTCAAAAAATGACTATAAAATCATTATACATATTCTTTCTCTGATTGCAAAGAATTTTTCGGGAAAACAATTGCATTCTGCTAAATGTTGTTATACAATATAGGAAATTGTTATAGTACAATCATGAAAAGAGGGACCGATCATGGAAATTGTGAGAAGAGCATCCGCCGGAACCATGGAATCCAGCGATGTGTATGTGGAAGTGACGCCCGGTAACGGCCTGCAGATCGAGCTGCAGAGCGTGGTGGCCCAGCAATTCGGCGCTGCAATCG
>JAZNZH010000028.1:0-18349 GCA_045594845.1 Faecousia sp.
GCATTTCATCTTCCGTCAAAGCAACGCCGGTGGGATTGCCGGGGTTGGTGATCATAATTGCTCTGGTATTTTTTGTGATCAGACGCTCGATGCGCTCTCTTTCCGCATACCGATATCCATTCTCAGGACCTGTATGCAGTGCACGAATGACGCCGCCGGCCGCATGCACAAAGGTGGTATAGTTGGGGTAATAAGGCTCAGGAATGATCACTTCCGTGTAGGGATCCAGAATGCTCAGACAGGTCATCAGCAATGCTTCGCTGCCGCCGCTGGTAATGAGAATATCGCCGGGATCCAGATCAACGCCAAGATCCTTATAGTATTTCTGGATCGCCTCGATCAATTTGGGCATACCGGGAGATGCTTCATACTCCAGAACAGAGTTGTCGAAGCTGCGAACTGCCTCAAAAAATTCGGGAGGTGTGGGCAGATCGGGCTGACCAATGTTGAGGTGGTAAATTTTCTTTCCACTTTGTACCGCTTTCACCGCAAGGGGGTGAAATTTCCGCATAGGAGACGGCTCACAGCGATTTGCATTGATTGAAATTTTCATATGTACCTCCAGCGGCAGATCTTTTGCCGCGCTCAAATTTATAGTCATGAATCAGCGCTATCAACTTGGGAGTCAGGTAGATCAGCGCTATCAAATTGGGAACTGCCATTAAGGCATTTACGATTTCCGACAACATCCAAACCGTTCCGGTATTCATCACTGCACCGATAACCACAGTCACAGACTGGATGAAGACGAATTTTCTCCATGCGTGATCTCCAAAGAGATATTGCGCACATCGCAATCCATATAAGCCCCAGCCAATTACTGTAGCAATAGCAAATGCGCAAAGGGCAAGCGTGATGAGAATATTAGACCAACTACCATAGACATCCGAAAATGCCATCAGCGTCAGAGAAACGCCGATATCCTCACCATAAACAATAGGAATCCCGCTACAAAGAATCACCAATGCGGTCATTGTACAGATCACTATTGTATCGAGGAAAACCTCAATGATCCCCATCAACCCCTGGTTTACCGGATGATCAGTTTTGGCACTGCTGTGGGCAATAGATGCGGTACCCATTCCTGCTTCATTGGTAAATGTACCTCTGCTGGCACCGACCCGCAGCGCGATGAATGCAGAACCAACCGTTCCTCCGGTCACAGCCCGTGGGGAGAATGCGCCCTGCAAAATCGAAGCAAATGCTGCACTGATATATTCAGCGCGCAGAATCAGAACACCCAGGCACAAGAGAATATATAGCAGCGCCGCAAATGGCACCAGCATTTCTGCAACCTTTCCAATTCCCTTTGCGCCACCCAACAGAATTGTGCCAATCAAAAGTGCGAGCACCAAACCTATCAAGCAATCAAGTACAAACGAATGGGAGATTCCGTAAGCGCCCAGGATGCTGTGCGTACCGCATAGAACCGTGTTGATCTGCGTAGCATTACCCACGCCAAAGGATGCAACTACACCGAAGAAGCAGTAGACCCCAGCCAGCCAATGAAACTTTTCAGGCATTGCGCGGCGGATCATATACATAGGGCCGCCAGTATACTCACCGTCTTCATTTTGGGTGCGGTAGTGTACGGCCAAAGCAGCCTCAGCAAACTTGATTGCCATTCCTAAAAATGCGCAAATCCACATCCAGAATATAGCACCGGGTCCGCCTAATGCGATTGCGCCTGCAACACCGGCAAGGTTGCCGGTACCGACTGTGGCCGCAAGGGCTGTGCACAGGGCTTGATAGGACGAAACGGATCCATTTTCACTTTTTCCGCGAAAACTACGGACAAACTGTGCAAACGCTTTGGGAAAGAATAAAATCTGCACCCCACGGGTTCGGATTGTTATATACAGTCCCACGCCCAAAATCAACACCAGTGTGGGCAAGCCCCATACAAGTCGGTTTAAACATTCCAATAGCCCGCTCATTATACCCTCCTAATATACCACCAACAACCAAAGAATGCAAGAAAAAACAGCACAAACAACAAAAAAGCTGTCTGCTACAGGTGTTTTCCTTAGCAAACAGCTTTTGTATTATTCCCAGGTCGCCCAAATATCCGGGCAATAACCAACGGTGACGAACTTTCCGTTACGCACCACCGGTGTTTTGGCAAGGTTCGGGTCATCATAGACCTTGTCTTCCTTTGCCATCTTGTCTTCCATATACTGCATTAATGTAATATCCGGATGGTTTTTCTCCCAGTCGATCAGGTTGTCAATGCCACCGACACCTCGGATTACCGCATCAAACTCCTTAGGAGAAAACCCATATTTTACAATGTCAATGTACTGATACTTAATGCGGCGTTCCTTAAAATACCGCTCCGCCTTTTTAGTATCAAAGCATTTACTCTTACCGAAAACTTGAATATTCAATAAGTTACCTCCATCAGGCACAGACCGCAAGCAGGAATCAGCGGACCGGCCATTTCTCTCTTGGCACCAAACAGTTCCGTCACAGACTCTGCGCTCCGCACGCCGGTGCCAACCTCAAGCAAGGTGCTGACCAGAATGCGAACCATATGGTGCAGAAAACCGTTGCCGGTTACCGTAAACCGAATCTCCTCGCCCACTCGACAGATTTCAAACGATTCTATATATCGAACTGTGGATTTCTTGGTCTTCTTTGCACAAAATGCAGAAAAATCGTGTTTGCCTAAAAACAGTTTTGCGGCTTCCTGCATTTTGATCAAATCCACCGGTGTATCAAAAGCATAAACATACTTGCGTTCAAATACACAAGGCGCTTGACTGTTCCAAACCCGGTAGCAATAAGTCTTTGTTTTGGCATTCAGCCGGGCATGAAATCTGGGAGATGCATTCTTACAGGAATATATGCCGATATCTTCAGGTAAATACCTGCGCAACTGACTAAGCAATTCTTCACAGGGCATATCACTTTCGGTGTGAAAGCTGACCACCTGACCTCTGGCGTGGGTGCCGGCATCAGTACGGCCACTGCCACTAACCTCGATCTCCTCTCCCAGAATTCTGGACAGAGCGGTTTCCAGCTTCTGCTGAATCGTATTATCTGTACCGGATAATCTTTGCCACCCCCGGTACCGGGAACCGTCGTAACAGACATCAAGCCGGATATTGCGCATACTCCCTCAATTCCTCTCTGACTTCCCTCTCCGTATCTGCGGAGAACAGGAACTTACCCATAGCATCAAACACCTGATAATGACCATTTACATTGCGGACAGAATACATAATCGTCACCCTTTCGGTTGTTTCTGACTGTATTCTATCTCGCAATAAGTCCAATATTCAGGACTATTGACCTGCCACCTCATAACCGGCAGCAGTAATTGCGTTTTTCAATGCTTCCAAAGATGCTTCGCCAGTGACTGCCACAAGTTTCTTTTGCAGATCTACCTTCGCATCCACAACACCGGGGATTTCCTTACAAACGGACTCCACCCTTGCCTGACAATGGGGGCACATCATACCGTTAACATAGATAATTGTTTCCATATTCTTTTCCTCCTGTTTCATATCCTGTGCGACGTTTTCCTTAAAGAAACGCAGTCTCAGCGCATTTGTAACCACAAAAACGGAACTAAGGCTCATAGCCGCAGCACCGATCATCGGACTGAGTAAAACATAGGGATACAGCACACCAGCTGCAATGGGTATTCCCAAGCAATTATAGAAGAATGCCCAGAACAGATTTCCCCGGATATTCCGTATGGTCGCCTTGCTCAGTGCAATGGCATTGGCCACACCCTGCAGAGAACTGTGCATCAGCACTACACCGGCAGATTCCATCGCAATATCCGTGCCGCCGTGGATCGACATGCCAACATCTGCACTGACCAGCGCTGGGGCATCATTGATTCCATCACCAACCATCAGCACCTTGCGTCCCTCTTCCTTAAGGGTGGTGACCACACCTGCTTTTTCATTGGGCAGCACATCAGAGATAACCTGACCAATTCCGGCCTTCTGTGCCACCGCAAGGGCGGTTGCACGATTATCACCGGTAAGCATTACTACATCAAGATGCATTTTCTGCAGCTGTTTTACCGCATCCGCAGAATCATCCCTGAGTACATCCGCAGCTAAAACCGCTCCTAAATATTTACCGCTGTCATCCGCAAAATAGAGAGGTGTTTTACCCATCTGTGAAAGTGCTGAGAAATCCGGTACCTGTACGTTAATCTGCTCCATCAGTTTCCGGTTGCCGCCATAATATTCGACCATACCGATTCGGCCACTGATGCCTAGACCGGGTAATGTCTCAAAATCTGAAATGCTGAGCAGTTTTCCATCACCGTAATAATCAAGCACTGCAGCTGCAAAAGGATGCTCCGATTGGACTTCCAGAGATGCCGCAATCAACATCAGTGTCTTTTCGTCCACACCATCCGGAATCACATCTGTAAGTATCGGTTTGCCCACAGTTAATGTGCCGGTCTTATCCAGCACAACTGTGTCGATCCTGTGAAGATTCTCAAGAGTCTCTGCATTCTTAAAAAGAACACCCATTTTCGCTCCACGGCCTGTTCCCACCATAATCGCCACCGGCGTTGCAAGACCCAAGGCGCAGGGACAGGAAATCACAAGCACGGAGATTGCGCAATTCAGCGCAAATTCAAACTCACCGCCAAAAATATACCAGGCAGCAAAAGTAACCAGCGCGATTGCCATCACCACAGGCACAAAAACACCTGCGATCTTGTCCGCAAGGCGGGCAATAGGCGCCTTGGAGCCACCCGCCTCCTCAACTAGCCGAATCACCTGGGCAAGGGTCGTATTTTCACCGGTCTTTTCTGCCATCACTTCCATGTAACCTTGGATACAGACAGTACCGGCAGAAACTGCATCCCCCTCAGTCTTTTCAACAGGAACACTTTCACCGGTCAGGGCGCTTTGGTCAACATAAGCATGGCCGGACAACACCTTTCCATCCACAGCAATCGCAGCACCGCTGCGCAGGATCAGAACATCCCCAACCAGAACATCTTCCACAGGTAAATTGATCTCTTCTCCATCCCGTCGGACTGTTGCATGCTTCGGACTCAGGTCCATCAGCTGCTTTACCGCATCGCCGGTTTTTCCCTTTGCTCTGGTCTCCAAATACTTACCCAGGGTAATCAACGTTACAATCATCGCCGCGGATTCAAAATAGAGATTATTTCTGTAATGGTCAACCACATCCCACTGACTGTGCACTGTCGCATACCAGATACGTCCAACCGCAACCAGTCCGTACAGCAACGCCGCACCGGAACCAACCGCAATCAGGGAATCCATATTAGGAGCGCGATGCCACAAGGCCTTCAACCCATTCGTGTAGTACGCTCTGTTAATAATAATGACAGGCAACGTCAGGGCCAGCTGCAACAATACTGCTATCAGCGCATTATGATACCAGTGCGGTACCGGCAGATGCACCATATGACCCATAGTAAAATACATTAACACCAGCAAAAATGCCGCCGATGTAATAATGCGAAAACGCATTTTCCTCAATGGGTCAGTTTGGGATGTTTTCTTTTCCGCTTCAAATCCTATATATGCATCATATCCAGCATTTCGAATTGCCTGAACCACAGCATCCGTAACACTGTTATCCCGAGTATGAATCACCAAACTGCCTGCCAGAAGGTTTACTTCCGCTTTGTCCACACCTGGTATCTGTCCCACTACTTTTTCTACTCTTGCGGAGCAAGCCGCACACGTCATACCTGTAACGGTAAACTTCAGTTCCATAGCGCACCTCCTATCGATGTAATAATTGACACCGCAATACATTTATGGTATTATTTTATCATAACTTATAAAAAGTTCAAGACTGCTATCGATACAGAAAGGAAAACAATTTATGAATATTAAGGTTCTTTCCGACAGCACTTGTGATCTGTCTCAGGAGATCAAAGATCAGTTTAATATCACCACTGTACCTCTGGTAGTCAACAAAGACGGCCAGTCTTACCGTGACGGTGTGGATATTACACCTGCTGATATTTTTGCGCATGTTGCTGCCGGCGGTGACCTGTGCTCCACCTCCGCGCTGAATGTTGGCGACTATGAGGATGTATTTGCTAAGTACACAGCTGAGTACGACGGTGTAGTGTACATTAATATCGGCTCCAATTTCTCTTGCTGCTATCAGAATGCATGCTTGGCTGCCGAAGATTATCCCAATGTGGTTGTCATTGACTCTATGAATCTCTCTACCGGCCAGGGTCTGGTGGTGCTGAAAGCCGTTGAACTGGCAAAGACCTGCGAGGACCTGCAGGATCTCAAAGCACAGCTTGTGGAGTTCACCGGTAAAGTTGAAGCCAGTTTCCTGCTGGATCAGCTGACATATATGGTCAAAGGTGGCCGTTGTTCCTCTGTTGCAGCACTGGGCGCTAACCTGCTGAACCTGAAGCCCTGCATTGAGGTCAGAGACGGTAAGATGTCTGCCGTTAAGAAGTACCGCGGTAATTTCAACAAGAGCATTGTCAGCTATGTGAAAGACCGTCTGGCCAACCGGGACGACCTGGATAAGGGCACACTGTTTGTGACTAAGACCCCTGTTTCGGATGAAGCCTACAACGGCGTTCTGGAAGCTGTGAAGGAATACGGTGATTTCGAAACCATTTATTACACCGATGCAGGTTGCACTGTATCCTGCCACTGTGGCCCCGGCACCCTGGGTGTCCTGTTTGTTCGCAAATAAATCTCAGCCACCGATCAACTGATCGGTGGCTTTTTGTTGCTTTTTCGCGACAGCGTGGTATACTGTGAATATACCATTGAGCGAGGTTATCATATGGACTACAATATTTTGCTGGATCTTGTCTCCAAATTAGGCTACCGTCTGGCAATGGCCGGTGCCGAGACCTTTCGCATTGAAGAAAGTGTTAACAGAATACTGGCGGCATACGGCCTGGAAGCAGAGACTTTTGCCATTCCGAACTGCCTTACCATCAGCCTGAAAACTACAGACGGACAAGCATTGACCCGTATGCGCCGCATCGGTCAGCACGGCAACGATCTGGATGCTGTAGAACGCTACAGTAATCTCAGCCGCCGGATCTGCGCTGAAGTACCTGCTCCAGAAATGGCAATTAATTGGTTGGCTGAAACAGATAAATCCAGAGTTTATCACCGCTTTCCAGTAATGCTCTTGGGACACTTCCTTGGTGCATGCGGATTTGCTGTATTCTTTGGTGGCGGGCTGACAGAAGCTATCTGCGCCGGTCTGTGTGGTGTTTTGCTGGGACTTTTGGCTTATTTTGCAGACAAATGGCATATCAACCAATTCTTTACCACCACAGTCTCCGCGTTTGGTATGGCATTCCTGGCTTTTTTCTTGGGAAGTCTTGTGCCAACCGTCAATTGTACTCCAATGATTGTTGGAACACTTATGATTCTTGTGCCCGGTCTTCTGTTTACAAACGCAATGCGCGACATCATTTTCGGTGATACTAACTCCGGTATCAACCGGATTGTACAAGTTCTTATGATTGCTGTTGCTATCGCATTAGGTGCAGGTTCCGCCTGGTTCCTAACCTCCAAAATCATTGCAATGCCCACCACAGACAGTATCCCGGACAACACTGTTTGGTTGCAATTACTGGGCTCTCTGATCGGTTGTCTTGGATTTACAATTATCTACAACATTCATTTTCCCGGTGGGCTATTCTGTATATTAGGCGGTGTCATTACCTGGGGCACATATTGCCTTGCCGCACAGTTTGGTCTTACACCGACTACAGCCAGTTTCATTGCTGCAATCGTAGCGGCAGTCTACTCCGAAATTATGGCGCGTATCCGCAAGTATCCTGCCATTTCCTATCTTGTGGTTTCGTGTTTTCCGCTTCTTCCCGGTGCCGGTGTATACTTTACCACCTACTGCGCCGTACAGGGCGATATGGCCGGCTTTGCATCCAAAGGCAAGGAAACCATCGCCATTGCCGGTGCGTTAGCTATCGGTATCCTGCTGGTCTCCACAGTATTCCGGTTTTTCAGCATGCTGAAAAGCAAGAAAACCCAGTCTTAACGACTGGGTTTTTCTCATATTCCATTGCCGCGCAATTCGATGATCTGATCCCGCAAAAGCGCTGCGTATTCGAACTCCATCATCCTTGCAGCTTCCTTCATCTGCTTTTCCAAACGGGCAATTTCTTTTTCCTTTTCCACCTTGGTCATCTTCAGGCCGCTGCGGCCCTTTCTCTCCGGTGTGGGAGAAGAAATCTCAATAAGATCCCGAACAGATTTGATGATGGTTTTCGGTACGATACCGTTTTTCTCGTTATACTCGTTCTGTATAGCGCGTCGGCGCTCCGTCTCCCGGATCGCCGCATCCATAGACGGTGTTACACGGTCGGCATACATAATCACTTTTCCGTCGGCATTTCTTGCGGCACGGCCAATTGTCTGAATCAGACTGGTCTCAGACCGCAGGAAGCCTTCCTTGTCTGCATCTAAAATCGCCACCAGGCTTACTTCCGGCAAATCCAAGCCTTCACGCAGCAGGTTGATACCTACAAGAACATCGAATTTTGCCATACGCAGATCCCGGATGATCTCCATTCGCTCCATAGTACCAATCTCCGAATGCATATAGCGAACCTTGATACCAGTCTTCAGCAGATATGCGGTCAAATCTTCCGCCATCTTCTTAGTCAGGGTAGTGACCAGCACTCGCTCATTTCGGGCGCTTCTGGCATTAATCTCCCCTATCAGGTCATCAATCTGTCCATCAATGGGTCTGACCTCCACAACAGGGTCTAAAAGCCCCGTTGGACGGATCACTTGCTCCACTGTCTGGCCGGAGCGGGTCAATTCATACTCTGCCGGCGTAGCAGAAACGTAGATGGCCTGATTTACTTTTGAGTCAAACTCTTCAAATGTTAAAGGTCGGTTATCATAGGCAGACGGTAATCTAAAACCGTAATTCACCAGCGCGTCTTTTCGGCTACGGTCACCCCGATACATAGACTTGCATTGAGGCAATGTTACGTGACTTTCATCCACTAACAAAAGAAAATCATCAGGAAAATAATCCAACAAAGTAGTAGGTGGCGTTCCGGGTTCCCTACCCTGAATCACCCGGGAATAATTCTCAATGCCGTTACAAAAACCGATTTCAGTCAGCATTTCGAGATCATAGGCCGTACGTTGCGCAATTCTTTGGGCTTCCAGCAATTTGTTCTGACTGTGGAACAATTCCACCTGCGCATCGCACTCTTTGCGAATCTCAGCCATCGCCCGTTCCATTTTCTCCCGGGATGCCACATAGTGGCTGGCGGGATAAATAGCTACATGGTCAACAAATCGCTCAGGAATACCGTTAACCGCGTTGATCTCGGAAATGCGGTCTACCTCATCGCCGAAGAACTCCACCCGGATTGCTCTGCCCGACCAATAAGCTGGATACACTTCCAGTGTATCACCACGAACACGGAACTTATTACGGGAAAAGTCCATATCGTTGCGCTCATAGCGGATCTCAGCCAATTTCCGCAGAACTTCATCCATAGGATAGGTCTGACCTGCCCGAAGAGAAACAACCATACTGCGATAGTCAATGGGGTCACCCAGTCCGTAAAGACAGCTGACCGAAGATACCACAATAACATCCCGGCGTTCAAACAATGCAGATGTTGCGCTGTGACGCAAGCGGTCAATTTCCTCATTTATCGAGGAATCCTTTTCGATATAGGTGTCGGTATGAGCAATATAGGCCTCAGGTTGATAGTAATCATAATAGGAAACAAAGTATTCAACCGCATTGTCCGGGAAGAATTCCCGGAACTCACTACACAGCTGAGCGGCAAGGGTCTTATTGTGCGCCAGCACCAATGTAGGCCGATTCACATTGGCAATGATATTTGCCATTGTAAACGTTTTACCGGAGCCGGTAACACCCAGTAGCACTTGCTCCCGCAGACCGTTTTCCACGCCCATTGTCAGTTGTGCGATTGCTTCCGGCTGGTCGCCGGTGGGCTTATATTCAGAATTTAACTTAAACCTGTTCATTGCGACCCTCCCCTGTTTTTTATATTTTAACACAATTCCCTAAAATTACAATACAGTTAAATTTCAAAAAAGACTGTACAAAAGATACTTTTGTAGTGTATAATCATTTTGTAATCCTGCGGAATATTTCCGCTATTTTATAGGAGGTAATCCAATGAGCAAATATGCAGGTACCCAAACCGAGAAGAATCTGATGGCTGCTTTCGCCGGTGAGTCTGAGGCAAGAAACAAGTACACCTACTTTGCATCCAAGGCGAAAAAGGATGGCTTTGAGCAGATCTCCGCTCTGTTCCTTAAGACTGCTGAGAACGAAAAAGAGCACGCAAAACTGTGGTTTAAGGAGCTGGAAGGCATCGGCAGCACCGCCGAAAATCTGGCTGCTGCAGCTGCCGGAGAAAACTACGAATGGACCGACATGTATGACGGCTTCGCAAAAACCGCTGAAGAAGAAGGCTTCCCCGAACTGGCCGCAAAGTTCCGTCTTGTTGCTGCTGTGGAAAAGCATCATGAGGAGCGTTACCGCGCACTGCTGAAGAATGTTGAGCTAGCCGAAGTCTTTGCTAAAAGCGAAGTAAAGGTCTGGGAGTGCCGCAACTGCGGTCACATTGCAGTTGGCACCAATGCTCCCGAACTGTGCCCCACCTGCGCACATCCCCAGAGCTATTTCGAAATCCACGCAGAAAACTACTAAGAAATAAAAACACCCCGGGTTCCATCAGGAACCCGGGGATATTTTTTAGAACACAACAACCGCAAAGGTTACCAGACCGGAATCCAGCAGAGCCCTACAGATCGTATCGCAGGTAGCTCTGTCCACAGAAAGTTCTGCATCAATACCCAATGTATTCTGCAGACCGCTGTGTGCGGGAACGATCTCGTAATGTGCCATCTCGTACTGATGCTGCAGGAGCGTCACCACTTCCTGTACATTTTCAGACTTATCGATCTCCATATAGATATGGGGTCTTCCGTCTACCTTCTTGCGCTCAGTAAGCGGCAGAACAAGGTTTGCAAACAGCAGCAAAACCGAGGCGACAATGGCAGCTTCGAAATAACCGGCACCGACCACCAGGCCGATAGTTGCGGTTGCCCACAAGCCGGCTGCGGTAGTCAGACCAACGATCTGAGAACTGCGGCGCACCAGGATAGTACCTGCACCTAGGAAACCGACACCAGAGATGACCTGCGCACCCACACGCATGGGGTCCACATTCATCGTAGTATTGTCAGCCACATACATACCAAGAACTGCACAGATACATGCACCCAGGCAAACCACCATATGGGTTCTCATACCTGCTGCGCGGCCATGTCTGCCACGTTCCAGGCCGATGGCACAGCCAATCACAGCGGAAAAAATCAGGCGAAGAGCCATGGACAGACCAGTCAAATTATGCAAGCCTGTCATAAATTCTTTGATTACTTCCAACATGGTTCCTCCTCTTAGATTTAATAATTACAGATTGAATGCTGCCATCACGTCATCAGAAACCTTATCCAGAATATCCAGGTCCCACATCAGCTGGAACAGGGTGTATCTGGGACGGACTTCCTTACAGTACATCATGGTATTCTTCAGGGTATCGTGATCAACATCGATCAGGGTGGGATCAGCAGGCACGCCCAGACCCTCCAGCAGCTCCTTAACATACTCAGCGCTGGGCAGGTTCTTCAGCTGCTCACAGATAGCATCCCAGTTCTTCTCAATGGTCTCCAAACGAACCAGACGGCCTTCGGTGCCATTCTTGTTGGCCTTCTTTTCCATCTCGATAACGCCGTCAGCGGCTTCGCCATAGATCTCGCGCATGGTGTTCTCCCAAGCAGCGGGATCATATGCCTTTGCAGCGGCCTTAGCGGCAGCAAAATCGGGCTTATGGTTGCGGATGAGTTCTGCTGCCTTGAGCATCAAAACAGTTGCTACGCCCACCTGGATGCCGTGAGGAGCGGGACGGATGCCACGCTGACCCAGGATCAGCTCCCAGAAGTGAGACATATGGTGTTCGCAACCGGATGCAGGACGGGAATTAGCGTACAGGCCCATAGAAACACCGGCCAGAACCAGACCCTCCATAATGTTGCCGATAACTTCGGGATCTCTGTCCTTTGCCTTGTCAGCAACAGCCATGGTCTTTTCCAGGCTGTGAGCCATCAGGTTCACAACATTATCGCAGTAATGCTCGTTGATGACGATCTTGGCAATACGCCAGTCGCACAGGCAAGTGTACTTACCCAGCAGGTCGCCCAGACCGGCAGCGATCATGCGTGCAGGAGCATTCTTTAGAACGTCCACATCACCGATCAGTGCGGAAGGAGTATGGGCATTGTAAGTAACCTTGAAGCCGTTTTCATGGAAAGCGGAAATGTTGGAAACATAGCCGTCCATAGAGCCGGCGGTAGCAACAATGATGTAGGGTCTGCCGGTCTTGTAGCTGAAGTACTTAACAATATCGTTGATCAGGCCAGTACCAACACCAACCATAATGTCGCAGTTATTGGGGGTATTAATCAGCATCTCACCCAGAGTTGCCTCATCAAAGCCCAAGTGCTTGAGCACGATCACATTGGTCTCCAGGCCACCATCTTTCAGGATGTTGGCACAGTTCTCACCGGCGATCTTGTATGTAATTTCATCGCTGACCAGAACGACGTTGCTGCCGCCCAGCTGACGGACAACATTGGGCAGTTCCTTGTTAGCGCCTTCGCTGACGATAACACGCTTAATGTCAGCTCTGTGGGTGTGGCCGCAATCGCAAACCAGATCTTTGTCCAGATAAGCCTCGATATCCTGAGGCACAACAGGCATATTCATATTTATGTTCCTCCTAAAATTTATATTACAGCAGGGGTTTCATCAGCTCGGGGAAATCCAGATAATTATCCACGGTGATGAAGTTCATATCGGACAGGTAGACAGACTCATCATTGCCGCCGGGGCCGTAGTCATCGCCTACAAAGACCACATCTTCATGCTTAATGCCGCGCTCATCGCAATACTTTGCCAGAGCGTAGTACTTGTTGAAGGGTGCGGGAGCCATATCGAAAGAAGAGGAACCGCCAACGAACACAGTGTACTCGGGGAAGGTTGCCTTTACATCTTCGTAAATGGCGCGGCGCTTGGAACGGTCGGGATCAAAAGCCAGCTTGTCAGCCAGGTCAGCCTTTGTACCGAGAACAGGGAAAGTAACACAGCCAGAGGCGTGATATTCCACATTTTCACCCACATAATCGGTGAATCCGTACTTTTCGCGCAGCATAGTCACGCGCTTGTCAACAGATTCACGATCGCAAGGCAGAGTGTTGTTCTCCTTGATTTCCAGTTCCTTGGTGTCGGGATTGTACTCTGCATACTGCAGACCGTAGTTACCCAGCACATCGATGGGGAACTGATTCATCTGGTTGAAGATACGCATACACATACCTGCGCCAACCATCAGAAGCTTATACTTCTTTGCCAGGGCTTCCAGCACAGCGGTATGCTCAGGAGAGAGCTTACTCTTGTGCTGGGTCAGGGTGCCGTCCAGATCGAAGGCAACCAGTTTAATATTTTCGTACATATCTGTTTCCTCCTATGTATTTTATCCTAAAATAAGTTCGCCGAAGTATTGGGAGACATGGAATGCAGGCTCTTTACATTCCACTTTGTTCCACGACATAAAATGGGGATTAGATGTGGAATCACCACATTTGTAGAAATTACCTTTCATCCGAAGGCCGGTCTTAGGCTGGAATGTGGGATAAAATCGCTGAATCATTGAGATGGGCATCGTATAAGTGATACTCCAATGATCTTCTCCTACTTCAGCCTGGGGTTGGAAGGGATCCCAATCCTCCGGAATCATTCGGATGATATCCTCAAGGCAGGTACCGAAGCCGAAGAACACCGCACAATTGGGGTTCATCTCTACATTCAAATAGGTTGTAACCTCAGTGGGCTGCAAAAAGAACTCCAGGCAGCTGTCATCACATACAGAATCCAGCACACCGGTAAGTTCCCGGCGAATCTCAGTCTCTTTTGCAAACATACGGACATAGATCGCATTTTCATCCCAGCAGAGCTGAGCACCGGCGGTAATGTCCGTTTTGGTGTTCCAAAGTTGATGGTCAATGTTGAGAACCGGGATTTTGCCCCAATCGGGAGCACCATTCACTTTGGTGATAGTGTATGTTCTCATATCCCTACCCTCACATTCTAGTAATGTCCAGAGTGGCCTGGTAAAGGGCACAGAACTGCCGGTATTTTCTGTCTAAGAACTCCGTAGGGTTGGGCTCGTAACGGTAGGACATAGAAACACAGGCATTTGCTGCTGCGCAGTAGTCTGCAAACTTACCATCACTAACCGCAGCAATCATTGCTGCACCCAGACAAGCTGCTTCCTTCTCCGTCGGAATCACAACCGGCAACCCGGTAATGTCCGCCTGTAACTGACACCAAATAGGACTCTTCGCACCGCCGCCGGTGGCGATAATGTGGCGCAGTTCAGTGCCTTTCGTCGCAATGGCTTCACAGTTCTTGCGCAGCATAAAGGATACGCCTTCCATTACAGCTTTTGCCATATCAAAGATGTCATGTTCCTGACGCAGGCCGAAGAATACACCGGAAGCATCCGTATCAAACTCTGGCGCATTGGTGCCTACCAAGTATGGCAAGAACAGCAAGCTGTTGGGTTGCCGGTCTGCAAAAACACAGTTCATTTCGTCGTAACCGGTAGTGCCCATACAGGTTCTACGGAACCACTCCAGACTTACGCCGCCGCTTTCTGCTACAGGAAGCATCACATGGGTGTCCGGCAGGAAACCGTAGTGCATTGCAATACCGGAATCACGGGGAGCGGGCTCCTCACACATTGCAGTCAATGCCATCACCGTACCGGTAGAAAGTGTCATACCTCCAACGGTAACGTTACCGGTGCCGATCATACCGGCAAAATGATCCAAGGTACCGATGTTGACCATGGTATTATTGGTAAGACAAAGTGCGTCAGTCACCTCCGCAGTCAGCGGCCCGGCAACTGTGCAAGGCTCAGCCAAGGGAGGAAGTTTTTCCTCGGTAATGCCGATAGCATCCAGCATATCCTGCCAGTAGCACTTGTCGTAGATATCAAAATAAAAGCTAAAGGTTGCAATGGACATATCGGCCAACTTCACACCTGTGAGTTTGTAAACGATATAGTCCTTAAGCAACATAAAGGTCGCAGTCTTTTTAAAAATTTCCGGACGATTTCTCTTGAGCCAGAGAATCTTAGTAGCTGGCCAGGTAGGTAGCACAGCCTGCTGACCGGTAATGCGTTCACAAACGGCATTATCGAATTTCTGAGCCAGCTCCTCGCATTCTGCGGTGGAACGTTCATCCATCCAGGAAATGGCATTCATCAAAGCATTTCCGTTTGCATCCACGCAAACAAGGGATTCCGCCTGACCGGTAAATGCGATCTGACGGATTTCTTTGATATTGTTTTCCTTGACCATTTTCCGCACTAAGTCAATCAAACTCTGGAAATAGTCTTCTGTGGAAAACTCAACAAAACCGTTATCTCGTATGTAGGATACCGGCGTACTCTGCCGGTCAACCAACTTCATATCACCGTCATAAATGGCAGCCTTCATATTGGTACTGCCAAGGTCGATACCGATATACATTGGTACGCCTCCTAACTGTTGGGGATAGGGGCTGTCCTTGCGGACAGCCCCATAATTAACGGTAGAATCGCTACTAATGAATTAGTAGCCGACCTTCTCCCAGCACTGGAAGGGAGCTGCCAGTTCCTCGCTGATGTAGACCTGAGTCTTCTTGGTCTGCAGCATAGTGGAAGGCAGGTAGGGAGTGATGGGTCCGTGAGTGCACAGACGGGAAATCATTCTCTGCCAGGAAGAGAAAGTACCGCAGGTAGCCAGTGCGTGGACCTCGATACGCTCCTTAGCACGCATCACGTCGATGGGGCCGATGGTTGCAGCCTTGGGAGGAACATTTGCGATGTCGCCGGACTGGCCAAAGGTACCGTTCAGAGAGTTCTGCATAATGGTCATGGGGTGCAGCTCCACGATCTGAGCAGGCTGGTTCAGGCACTCTTCGATGTCACCGCTGCCGATGAACTCGGGGATGGGATCCACGAATGCCATGTGGCCAGCCCAGCCGGGAGAGGTGGAAGCGATATCAGCGCCACCCTCAGAAATGTCGTTGATGATCTTGGAGTAGTCACCAATGTTAGCGTTGGTGGGGAAATGCACATTTTCCATGGGCATACGCAGCTTCTCATCAATCTGATAGTAGAAGTACTTGATCATGGAATGAGCAAAGCCAGCCTCATAGGTGATGGGGGCAATGTTGCCGTCCTGGTCAGCCCACTCGTCCTCTGCGAACAGGTGAACCTTGGAGCAGTCAACCTGGAAGTAGTTGATCAGCTGTGCCAGAGGGATGTAAGTATCGGGTTCGGGGTTACCCAGGATCATGGTAAAGGTCTTACCAGCCTCGGAAGCAGCCTTCAGGCGGGAGAACAGAGTTGCGATCAGAACGGGATGGGGGTTCATCATGACCTTAACGGTGAACTCAGGATGCCACCACTCCTCGCGCTGCTCCAGCTCCTTGCCGCTCATGTTACGAACACGCTCGCAAACTGCCTTGTCCTTGAAGGGAACAAATGCAGCAGGCTCGAAGTCAAACTTGGTTGCGGGATCTACGATAAAATCCTTCATTGTATATTCTCCTTAAAATTTATTGCTAAATTAGCGCTTCTTCCACTCGTCGTACTGCTCCATGTAGGTCTTCTCCTCGGGCAGGAACTTACGCTTGGTGTCAACGACCTTGCCGTCGTTGTACTTGCGATCGCCGATGTCCTCAGTAGTACCGAACAGAGTCAGGTTAACCTGACGCGGACGTGCACGGACGTGGTCCCAGTCGATGAAGTAGATGTGAGCGAACTCACCCAGATCCAGCTTGCCATCCTTGATGGTCAGGGTCTCGCTTCTGCCGAAGAAGACGGAACGCAGGTGACCATCCGTGTTCATGGAAGTGAAGTTGCCGGGCTCGTCAACGTAACGGCCGAACTGAGCATGAATGGGGCCGGGATGACGGTAATCACCCTCATCAACGAAGTCGGGGATAAAGCCACGCATGATGTCCAGCAGGTCGTGCTGCAGGAACTCCAGGTCGAAGGAGTCGAAGTCATGAGAGCACTCCTGGATCATAACGGAGCAGGTGGTGTGGTGAGAAACGACGGAAACAGTACCGTTCTTGATGCCGGACTCCTCAACGATCTTATGAACATCGATAGAGATGTCATGGAAGGTGGGGATCCAACCGCGGGACTGCAGCTCGATCTCTTTCTGAATCATTTTGAATTCCATAGTATGTTCCTCCTAAATTTATATAAATATTAATTTGGAAACGAATTATTATGCCCGTTCATCCCAGGCACGGCGGACTGCTGCGATCATCTCATCCACCATAGCAGCGCGGTCAGCAGCCTTGGCAACACCGGAAGAAGAACCGGTGGCATCGGCGCCGGCGATAATGGTGTTGTACACATCCTCGCCGTTAGCAATACCGGCAGCAGTCAGGACCAGAATATTCTCGTCCACCTTCTTGACACAATCGGTAGCGGCAGCCACGTACTCGGGGCCAACACTGACACCAGTGCCAATCAGTTCGGAAGGCTCTGCCACGATGATATCGGGATGCAGGCCTGCGATCTTGGTAGCATCTGCCATGGAATCGGCACAGACGATGGTGGTCAGGCCAACCTCATTGGCGCGTGCGATGGTCTTTTCCAGAACATCGAAGGTCAGGGGCTTCTCCACATGGTTCAGCATAACGCCTTCGGCGCCAGCAGCCACCAGAGATTCCGGCAGAATGTCTGCCAGGCCACGACCGGGCTCGATGGGATCCATATGAGGAGCAAAAACGTGAATGCGCTTGGTTGCGGCCTTCACTCTTGCGATTTCCACCACGGGAGTGGTGAAGATGATGTCCACATCGTACTTTTCGGATGCAGCATCGGCGGCAATAGCCAGGTCGATCACATCCTGACCGTAGAGATAGGACTTGGGACCGATTTCAAAAAAAGGAGCTTTGATCTTGCAGATTTTCAAAAAGTGGCACCTCATTTCAATTATTGTATGATATAAAATTATACCACTTTTTTACTTTTCGTCAATATGGTTTTTTTGTTTCTCTTTCATTTTGGCAACGGGTCTTTGAAAGCAAGGAACAATATTGTTCAAATTGCGAATTGAAATGTGATGGTAAATGGTTTATTCTTCTAGTGTATGATGACAACTCTATATTTCCAATGTTTGGAAATAAAGCAAAGAGGTAAATGCGAAAAAGGGAACCCCAGCCAAAGCAAGATTCTTTAAGTCGG
>JAZNZH010000029.1:0-13248 GCA_045594845.1 Faecousia sp.
CGGTTATTCTTTCTCGATGACCGCAAGTTCCAAATACTCCTCACGCTCTGCTCGATGTGCAATTTCAATCAACTTTTCAACAAAAGGCGACAAATCCTTATTTCGAACTTGTTTGTGAAAAATGATTACTGCCGGAACCTCGATGATACCTGTGAGGGCATCCCAAAATGCACTCATATTTCCGCCAAACCATTCCGGTAAATCCAACTCGTATTTAATAACATCGTAAACTTCACCCAGCGTTGAACAGTTGGAAAAATCCAACTCAAACTGTTTTGCGCTATTGATATTCATAACTACCCTCCTAAACAACTTCTACAAATGTATTATAATGGTCATATGTAACAAAAATCAAGCCGTCATTAGAATATAAAATTCTCCCGAAACTGCGATATCCACTGGTGTAATCAATGTCGGCTTCGAACCAGATTCTCCCAGCTTGCATAGGCAAGCACCCGTCATCATTATAATATCGGTCTCCACCAATAACCTTACCTGGTAGTACCTCTGCAAGATTGCCTTTCTTTGAAATCCATCCTTGCTTTCTTGCGTCTGTTTTTGTGATATAACAATTGGGCAATTTCTTGTAATACTTCAACCAGTAGTCTGCCCCAGCAGTTCCATCCTGCGTCGCGTAACCGGAAGCAACTGCCTGCAACGGTGTGACCACACAGCGGCAAAATAAGTGCATAGGTGGTACAAACTCTCCAATAGGAAATATTTTACCGTGCATTTTGCGACAATTCTCACATAACTTGATGTCACCAATTTGAGCAATCCAGTTTTTCCAATTCTTGCTTCTGATCGACTGCTTGTTCTTACTTTTAATTGCGTTAATAAAATCCTCTAACATATCTTACCCCTCTGTTTATTAGAACTTTTGTTCGATAATGATTATACTATGTTTAGGAAAAATTGTCAAGTCCCTGCCAAGGGTAACCTTGTGGCAAGGACTTGATGATCTTTATGCCGCAGCATCCAGCATGTTTTCTATAAAAATGCCGTAGCCGGTGGTAGGGTCATTGACGAGAACATGGGTTACCGCGCCGATGAGTTTTCCGTCCTGTATAATCGGCGAGCCGGACACGCTGATGTCAAGCAGGGGACAAAAGAATTTTGTGTTTTTCTGCAGATTTTATGCGTTTTTACAGGCAAAAGGCAGGTTTTGACACACCTCTACCGCGATCCCTAAGTTGACATAGATGAAATGTCGAAACCGGTCGCTTTTAAATTTTCTCTCACTTTCGACAAATTCTGATATTTGCCGGACCGTCGGTTTTGTTTCTTTGCAAATGACAGAAACGCATCGTTCAAACATCCTCGCAGTATTCGAACATTTCCCGGATCCTGTAAAGTTCGTTTGGCTGGTTCTTTTGCAGCCATTTTTCGGAGTATTTGTGCAGCCATTTCCGGGTATCGGTCAGTCTTTCCACGGGCTGACCCAATAGCTTTGACAACAGCTCCGCAATCACACAGATACCCTCTGCTGCCAACAGCATTTCCTGTCGGTATTTGTCGTTGACCCATTGCTCGCCGGACAGCTTTTGTGATAATTCGGCATACGCCTTTTGCACTGCGGTCAGGTCTGGCTGAAATTCCTTTTTATCACTTTCATGTCCGTAGCGGTGATAAAAATAGGCTCTGCAAAAATCGTTCCAGTTGACCAGCGTGTGCAGCCTGCTTACTTCCTTCAGATACAGAATGCCGTTCTCGTTTTCATACAACAAGGCGTTGACCCGGTTGTAAAATTCATTGTCTACCGATGTGTTGACCGACCAGGACTTTTCTGCTCCCAGCACAAGGCCGTACATCGCCAACTCCAGACTGCAGGGATTGCCCCAGTCGCCCCAGTTGGTGTTTAAGACACCCACCGCACCATGCTGATAACCATATTCTGCCATGCGGCAGATATTCTGCTCTTCCTGATCCACATGTTCGCAAAGTCTGCTCCAGGAAGAAGTGCCGGGACATACAATCTGCGCTTTGCCTGTTTTGGCAATGCGGATAATGTTTTCTTCCGGAGGATCTGTTTTATAATTCCAATTCAGGAAACAGGTGCCATTGGGGATTTGATCGATGGTATGGGGGTACTTCAGCAGAATATCCGCCCACATCATCACCTTTTTGCCATGCTTTTGTACATGGGCAATGATCTTCTTTACAAATTCCACATAGAGCTTTCCGGAATCTACGCCCTGCGCGTCATAGCTGTGCAGGTCGAAGGTCTCATCACAGCAAATATTAAACCACTCGCTGTCAAAACAGGATATGTACTGGTCAATGAGGCTTTCAACAAGGGCAATGCTTTGGGGATTTTCCGGGTCGAGGGTGTGGTGGTTCATTCTGTCGCGCCAGAAATTGGGGCATGCTTCGTAATCCTTCAGTACACGCAAATGCTTATACTGCGGTTGCTCAAGCAGTTCGAACAGATGGCCAAATGTGGACAGGGACGGAATAAAGTCAATAAAGTTTTCCTTGCAGTACGCACCGATTTCTAAAAGTTCTTCCTTCGTCAAACAACCGGTGGCATCCTTTAATTGCTTGTATTCTTCAAATTCAAAGGTATGCTCCACGTAAAGTTGAAGAGAATTGAGCTTATAGTAAGCCATTTGATCGATCAGCTTCTTGATGGTTTCTACGGTAGCGATCTTGCCGCGGGTCATATCGTGATAAAAGCCGCGGTATTCAAAATCCGGATAATCCTTTATATAAAGGCAGGGAATTTCCGAGCTTTTGAAAATTTGCCGCAAGGTTTGCACTGCGTAAAACGCACCGGCAGGGCCGTCTGCTTTGATGCGGATATCGTTTTCGTTGATGGAAAGCTCGTACCCCTCCCCCGTGTGACCGGCAATACAAATATCCAACTTGGCACCGGCTTTGTCATACGGAAGTCTTTTCAGGGCGGACAGCAGTCTGCTGTCGATGTTGGTTTCTTCATAGCAGATCCCTTGTCCAAAGAAAAAATTGCTGTAGGTTTCAATGTGCTTTACGGCGGGCATCAATTTTATCATTGCTAGTTCACTCCTGCTTTTCGTTTTTCTTGAAAAAACTATACTAATTATATATAATAAGGATCAGAAACGCGATAAAGGATGTTGCGAATGAATAACAATATATTGCCTTCTTTGGGTAAAACAGAATATGAAGCACATTTTCTTGGCCAGAAGGATCTTCCGTTTATTTTTCACAAGGATACGATTGCTTATCAAAGCAAGGAATGTATTCCAAACCTGCACCTGAATTTGGAGCTATTGTACTTTATCGAAGGGTGCGGCAGTGTCATCTGTGACGGAAAAACATTTGCGGTGCAGCAGGGAGATGTGGCGGTTATCAACTCCTACGCGATTCACACTGTGACTACCACAGATGTTGCCCGGTATTTTTGTTTGATCGTTGACAACGATTTCTGCATTGCCAATATCGCAGATATGTCTGAATTGCAGTTTGTTTCGTTGATTCAAAACGATACTGCACGAACGTTATTTGAACAGGTGGTACAAGAGTTTGACAACCGGGATGCCTTTCGGGATGCGGGGATCCAATGTGCGGTACAACAGCTTTTGCTTTTCCTCTGCAGGAACTACAGTGAGCCGAAGCCGACGGGCGAAAAACAGGACAGTGCACGGGAAAGTGTATGGATCGCGGTGGAGTTTATGAAGCAGCGCCTGGGTCAAAAGCTGATGTTAGAGCAGATTGCTGCCAGCGCCGGATTCAGTAAGTACTATTTTTTGCGGCTGTTCAAGGCCCATACAGGTTATACGGTGACACGATACCTAAATCTTCTGCGCTGCGACAGGGCAAAGCAGCTGCTCTCTTCCGGGTGTGCGGTGAAAGAAGCGGCAGTTCTGTGTGGTTTTGAAAACCTTTCATATTTTACAAAAGTTTTTAAAACCTACACTGGCCTTTTGCCGGGAGAAGTCAAACGAAACTAAAGGGGGTGATTTTCACCCCCCCCTTTTTATGCTGCGGCATCTAACATGTTTTCGATGAAGATGCCATATCCGGTGGTGGGGTCGTTGACGAGGACGTGGGTGACCGCGCCTACCAGTTTTCCGTCCTGTATAATCGGCGAGCCGGACATGCCTTGCACAATGCCGCCGGTGGCGTCGATCAGCGCCGGGTCGGTGATCTTCAGCAGCATATTTCGGCCAACCTTTCTCTCTGCGGCATAGATTTTTAGAATTTCCACAGAATATTCCCGGGGCGTGTTGCCGTCCACGGTACTACGGATCACGGCACTGCCGGTATGCACTTCGTCGGCTTCAGCAGCAGGAATGAGTGTACCGTTCACCGGAAGTGTCAAAGTGCCGAATACACCCTGGGACGTGTTTTTGGAGATGACACCTTGGGCTTGCTGGCTTTGAATAGCACCCATCAGTTGCCCGGGATTTCCGCTTTTCCCTTTTTTCACAGATACAATAGATGCGTCATAGGCAACACCCCTGCGGAAGGCAATAGGCTCTTTTCCCTGCATGCAGACTCCGTGACCCAGCGCGCCAAAGCTTTTATCCTGAGGATCGTAAAAGGTGACTGTACCGATGCCGGAGATCCCTTGTTTCAGGAACACACCCAGCCGAGGCCCATCGTCGGTGACGGTGGGGGTGAGGGAGAGGAGCTTTATATCCTGCTCCCGGAGTACCTGCAGCTGCACAGAGCTGCCGGCATGTTTCACAGCCTGATGCACATCCTCGGGGCTGGTGATCTCCACATTATTTATTTTTAAGATCCGGTCGCCTACCTGCAGGCCGGCATTTTTTGCAGCCTTGCCCAATGTGTCATCAAAGGCTACCACCGTCACCGCATCGGTTTGCAGTTCCAGACCGATGATCTGTCCTCCGGGAACAAGTAATTTGGTAGCGTCGGCAGTCTGGGCCAGCGCAAAAAAACATAGCAGGATCGCGGAGATCCTGATTGAAATTTTTCTCATTTTTCCGCCCTCCATTTCCTTTTCCGCCTTTAATATTTCCTTAGCGTGGATATCATAACCCAAGGAAAAATCGCGAACAGAGGTACAATAATGAAGCCGCGGGAAATCACGGAATTTCTGCTTTTACCCATTGACATTATAGGTAAATAATGGTATATTACCTATGAAAGAAATAGGTAAATAAAAAAGGAGGAAACTGCAATGAAAGTTTATGCAGATAATGCGGCAACTACCAAGATCAGCGCTCACGCGTTAGACGCGATGATGCCCTGTTTTGAGACTATATATGGCAACCCTTCCAGCCTGCACACTGTAGGCCAGGAAGCCAAGGAAGCATTGGAAGATGCCCGTGCCCGGGTGGCAAAAGCTCTGGGCTGCGAGCCCCGTGAGATCTATTTCACCTCCGGCGGCAGTGAGGCGGATAACCAGGCGATCCTCTCCGCAGCATTCTACGGTGCCAAGAAAGACAAAAAGCATATTATTTCCACTGCCTTTGAGCATCATGCCGTGCTGCACACCCTGAACAAATTGGAAAAAGAAGGCTTCGAAATTACCCTTTTGGATGTTTCCAATGGCCACAATATCACCGCCCAGCAGGTAAAGGATGCTATCCGTGAGGACACCTGCCTGGTGACTGTGATGTATGCCAATAATGAGATCGGTTCTGTGCTGCCGATCAGCGAGATCGGCGCAGTCTGCGCCGCTGCAGGTGTAGTGTTCCACACCGATGCCGTGCAGGCAGTGGGGCACTTAGCTATCGATGTAAAAGCCCAGAACATCGATATGCTCAGCCTTTCCGGCCATAAGTTCCACGGTCCTAAGGGCGTGGGCGCGCTGTACTGCCGCAAGACCATCCCTCTGCGCAATCTGATCGAAGGCGGCGCCCAGGAGCGGTCCCGCCGTGCCGGCACAGAGAATCTGCCTGCCATCTGCGGTATGGCTGCGGCGCTGGAAGACGCTGTGGCAAACCTGGAAGAAAATACCGCAAAAGTTACCGCCCTGCGGGACAAATTGATCGCAGGCCTGGAGCAGATTCCCCACAGCGCTCTGAACGGCGACAGGGTGAACCGCCTGCCCAATAATGTCAGCTTCTGCTTTGAGGGCATCGAAGGCGAGAGCCTTCTGCTGTACTTGGATGCCAAAGGCATCAGCGCATCCTCCGGCTCTGCCTGTACCTCCGGCAGCCTGGATCCCAGCCACGTGCTGCTGGCCATTGGCCGGGTCCACGATGTGGCCCACGGCTCTCTGCGTCTGAGCTTGAGCCACTACAATACGGAACAAGAGATCGACTACATCCTTGAGGCAGTGCCTGAGGTGGTGCAGTTGTTGCGGAATATGAGCCCCGTCTGGAGAGACCTGCAGAACGGTGAGCGGGAATACATTTTGTAAGGAGAGATTATTATGGCACTTTATTCTGAAGTTGTAATGGACCATTTTATGCACCCCCGGAATGTGGGCGTGATCGAAGACGCCAGCGGTGTTGGTACCGTGGGCAACGCCAAGTGTGGCGATATTATGAAGATATACCTGAAGATCGAAAACGATATTATTGTGGATGTGAAGTTTGAGACCTTCGGCTGCGGCAGCGCC
This sequence comes from Faecousia sp., assembly GCA_045594845.1. Classification (GTDB taxonomy): domain Bacteria; phylum Bacillota; class Clostridia; order Oscillospirales; family Oscillospiraceae; genus Faecousia. Next base: position 6,518 of record JAZNZH010000029.1, read on the forward strand.
ATTGCCAGCAGCTCTATGGCTACCGAGATGATCAAGGGCAAGCCTCTGTCTGACGCCCTGGAACTGACCAACAAGGCCGTTGCCGAAGCGTTGGACGGTCTGCCTGCACACAAGCTGCACTGCTCTGTGCTGGCTGAGGAGGCTATCAAGTCCGCAGTGAAGGACTACTACGATAAGAACGGCATTGCCTATGACCCCAAGCAGTTCCCTGATTGCGAGAACTGCGCCCACTGCCATTAAGCTATGATTGTTTCCACGAAAGGGCGCTACGCCCTGCGGGTGATGGTCCATTTTGCCCTCCACGGTGGCAAGGACTATATCCCGCTGAAAGAGATCGCTGAATCCGAGGGGATCAGCCAAAAGTATCTGGAGTCCATTATGACCGTGCTTTCCAAAGCCGGTTTTGTGGACGCAGTACATGGCAAAGGCGGCGGCTACCGACTGAACCGCACCCCGGCGGAATACACCGTGGGCAGCATTTTAAAGCTTACTGAGGGCAGCCTTGCAGCAGTCTCCTGCACCAGTCAGGGGCCGGCAGCCTGCTCCCGATCCACCTGCTGCCAGACAAAGCCTATGTGGGAAAAGCTGGATAAGATGATCGATGAATTTTTCGAAGGCATCACTTTGGCGGACCTGCTGGAAGGGCAAAACAGAAAGGAAATGAACATATGAAATTAGGTATCGGAACCCGGTGCCCATATTTCATAGTTTAATGTTCTCCCATAAGTTCTCATAAATCCCCATATCGCAATGGTTTTTCAAACTGTACAGTTTACAAAGCTTCATACACTTTCATAAGGCTCAATGCCACCGTGGTGTAAAAATGGTGTAAATCACAAAATGAAGTTACCAAGAAAAAGCCATTGCAACAAAGACTATAACAACACCCCGCCTTCGTACTAAGCAGTACAAAGGCGGGGATTGATTTTTGATTAAAGCGAATCAATTTGCCGATCAAAATTACATCTTATTGCACTGCAGCAGATATACAATATGATTATACAGCACTATATAGCATTCTCTTGAAAATCACTTGCATTTTCGCTCTTAATTCTTTCGGCAGTATCAGAATCAACAATTCCCTTTTCCACGCTCATATCGAATATACTACGCCAATAAGATTTCTTTGAGAGTTTTTTCCCTTCACAAGACAATACAATTCCAAGTCTAAACAAATCGTTATCAATAGGTAATTTATCTATATCAGCCGCAAAGTTCACCATCCCAATATATTTACCATTAATAGCAACAAAAACAATACAGCGCCCCTTTGCAAATGAAAACAAAACTGCTGATGTTCCTAAATGATTCAATAACATTTCCGTCGTTTCTTGTTGAACCGCATCCTTCTCCTCCGGCTTATGCAGGTAATCATGGAAGCGCAAATCCAATTCTTGGTTTTTTAAATCATCGCAAAGCATTCCGGTTCTTAATGAATCACAATCGGCACATTTGACAAAATCATCTCCAAAAAGATAAAACCCAGTGGCTAAAGCAACCTTGCATACAAATCTGAGCCGAATTGTAAGGTCAATTTTAGAAGTCACTTTTATAGTTGCATTTTTTTGAACTATTTGCTTCGTTATATGGTCAAATATCTGTCCGCCTTGTTTACTTAATGTCCACGTCACCGGATGCCTATCATCCATAACACCGCGCAGTCTTACCTCTTGCGTCTTTTTGGAATGTCCCCTATTATCATAAGGCAGTTGACTTAACCCAATCAAAAAGTCCTGCGAGAATTTTCCGTCAATTTTGCTGCCTACATCTGAATTAATTTTCTTTTCAACATAGATAGTAAATTGATTATTTCCTCCCAAAGATAGCGGGATAATATGTTCTACAGTTGCTTCTTCGGGAGTAATCTCTTTGCCTGAATATATGCAATACATTATCACCACTTCTTTCAAATATTATCTTGCACCTGAGATTGAATATGTTCCACTTCAACAATATATCCTTCTTTACCCCAAAATTTGCGCTTCTCTAATAATCTAAAGCGCTGACCTTTATCAATCAAGAGTTCTCTTTCGTAAGCAAAACAACATGTTACATTGTTGATATACGCAGCAGGTGTGTTGGGCGGCATTAAAATGAGCATAATATGTCCAAGTTTATTCCTCTTTGATATCTTTTTCCCTACATGTGCCCCTTTGAAATCAGGACATACAAAGACACTACCCTCTTGTAGTTTAGACATATTGATGTTTTCTGTTTTTGCTAACGTCCGGTAAACTACTGTAGGCTCCGTAATCGCAGTTCTTTGTAATGCTTCGGATATAAGCTCAGCGTCTCGTGGCACTACCCCACTTCGTAATTTAGCATTAATGTTGTTCTTGAGACCTATCTTCTTTCTATATCTTCGAAAAGCCTTTATCTCATCGCGGGTTAGACTTTGTCTCCACATGCTGAAACATTTACGCATTGTTTTTGGTGTGCAGGCCCTATATCTTTGGCCATCCACAAAAAACTCTTCAATGATATGTTTTTCATACATCTTCTAGTTCTGACACCTCCTTAATCGCAAGATTAGATTTTTACAAAGGAATCTAGCAAGAACCCCCATGTGTCACTGATTTCATCCTGTTGTTTTCTTGGGAAACGGTGGTCAGCTAAAACGCAGTATACTTCATCTTTGTCAAGAAATGCTTGGGAACATACTCGGATCATCCTTTGCCCGCACATATCAACAAATGGTGGCTGTATAAAAGCTACTTCATGTGCTTTTTCCCGATCGATTTCATAGGCGAAGTGACCAATCCGCTGTTTTAACTGCGCGCCATAATATAGAATCTTTACTGATCTTCGATTTTTCAAGAAATAGAGCTCCAACAACTTTTTACATGCGGGCACATTTAGATAAGTAAAATCAAGGGATTTTCCTTCTATGTCCAAGTTCTTCCAATCAATTTCGGATTCAAAGCCAATAAAATAAGCGTTATCCTCATTTTCAAATTCCTTTGCCGCTGCGATTATGGTGGCGCAAGAACGGCAAAATCCTTCGTTGAAATGAATTTGCATTGTTTTCTCGTGAATTTCAGTAATGCAATTCTGAAAAACATCAATTAGAGGACGTATATTGAAATGTTGTTCGCATGATTTGAGATATGTAATTTCCTCTTGCTTCCATTCTTTGAACTCTCTTAACAAGCGATCTCTATCTGCCAGAACCAAATATTGACGTGTGTCGTCCGGAAGAACCTGACCCGTAATTCGCGATACCAGGTTACCACAGTGCTGATCAAAGTTACGAAGGCGGTAAAAAATACGATATTCTATGTGATTATCGTATTCGTGACTTTGCGCATCCTTGAATAACTTAATTTCCTTAGAATCATTACCATATGTCCGCTTAAGATGTGTTTCCCAATTATCTAGGTACTTCTTAAATGCCGCAAGGTAATATGTCAGCGAAAAAATTAAATCGCTCGAGTCATGTGGCGCATTCTGTTCGCTTGTGAGTTTCGCAAATTCTTCAACGACCTTTTTATGTGCATTAAAAACAATATCAATTCGTTGTTTGTCCACAAGCATCTTAGATATTTTCGAAATATGTGGTTCCAGATTGTTGTATTCCTCTGTTGTTGCTTCCCGCTCAAAGTTTATTGTTTCATCCTGTATTGTTGCGTAATAGTAAAACAACTCAATCACCTTCTTGAACTTTATTTTAATCATCACTGTGAAAGATATTAAATCTCAGGGTCATCAAACCCAGATAAAAAACAATGTATGCGTAATCATCTTTATTTTACAGCATCTATACGATTATTGCAATTGGTATACAACAAATGCAAAAGGCTATGTAATCCATGCGGACTACATAGCCTTCCTTTTTTGACAATATATGAGGCAAACACGATCTTGCCTGTCACTTAATCTCCTGCTCTAATGCATCGAACTCAGGAGTGGAGAAGAATTCTCCCAAGGTAATCTCAAAACCATCGCAGAGTTTCTTGATCGTTACGGTGCCGGGGTTTTGACTCTCTCCATTGAGAATGCTCTTAACGGTTGCCTGCGGAACAGCCGAAAGATTGCTGATTCCATTCGGGGTCAGACCTCTCTCCTTGCACAGCTGACGGATTCGATTGGCGATAGCTTCTCTTGTATCCATAAATAAAACCTCCGGATGATTTATCACTAGTATGATAAACCACCTGGAATTTCTATATTAGTGATACTTCACTAACTCGAAAATTTATGATATAATTAGATTTAATTTGTTGCCAGCGCGCGCAACATCGCAAAACTCCTTGCAAATTATGGGATTTCTGCTATAATTCGATTATAGTGTAATATAAGGGAAAGTGTACCCTCTCCACACTCACAATACTTTATCCAGAAAAGGTTTCGCTATGTACAAGCTCTATGCGTTTTTTGATTTAGATCAACTGAATAATGAAACCTTGGAATGGTGTATACAGTATCTTCCGGAGGAACGCAAAACCAAGGTTTTGCGTTATCGCCGGGAGATTGACAAGAAGTTATCCGTTGCCTCCTATCTTCTGCTGATCCATGCGTTATATCAGGAATTTAATCTTTCCGATCCAGCAATTGTTTACACAGATAAAGGCAAACCATACCTGCCGGATCATCCGGATATCCACTTCAATATTAGCCATTGTCCCCGGGGCTGTGTCTGTGCGGTTTCTGATAAGCCTGTGGGTGTTGACATACAAGATATACGCCCCTTTTCTCAAGACATTGCAAATCGCTGTTGTTCTGCTGAGGAACTTCTTCTCCTGAAACAGTCGGCAGATCCCACAGTCTACTTTACGCGGATGTGGGCGATGAAGGAAAGTTATTTGAAAATGACGGGCGAAGGCATTGCGCAAAGCCTACCCACCATTGACACTACCGGCGCATACAGTGCGATTCATACTACATATACCAACAACTGCTATATTGCAGTTTCCAGTGCCCATTTCTTTCGGGAGGAATCCAAATGAACCTGACCAAACCACAAAAGTTAATATACGATATGGAGCGATTTGCCGGCGGGTCGATCAACGTGATCTGCGGTTGTATGCTCCTGCCCGGAACGAAACCGGAGACAGAACTGGTTGCCGGTGTTAACCGGGTGTTCCAGCTGAACGATGCGCTGCGCATCCATATCAGTGACGAAGATGGCCAGCCCAGTCAGCAAGTTATCCCCTATACCGAGAAGAATATCGAAGTGCTCCACTTTGCATCCAAAGCGGAGTTGGATGCCTATGCCCAAAAGTCAGCTGAAACTCCCTTTGATTTCTACGGTGATCTGTGTAACATTCAAGTGGTGATCCTGCCGGATCAGTATGGTCTTTTGGTCAAATTCCATCACATTGTCGGTGATGCCTGGACCATTGCTTTGATCGGCACCCAGTTCAATACAATTATGAACGGCGAAGAACCCTCTGCCAGCTCCTACTGCGAGTATGTGGAAAGCGAAAAGGAATATTTGGAAAGCCAGCGGTACGAAAATGACCGCACGTTCTTCCTGGAGCAATTCAAGAAGTGCGATGAGGTGACATACCTGTCCGAGAAGCAGGCCACTTCTTATAGTGCCACCCGCAAGACCTTTGTGCTGGACGCTAGCAAAACCCAGCAGATCAAGGACTATGCGACCCAGAGTAAATCCTCCGCATACGCCCTCTTTATGACTGCCCTTGCCATCTATATGAACCGCACCAATATGAACACAGAGAAGTTCTATCTCGGCACAGCAGTTCTCAACAGAAGTGGTGTCCGGGAAAAGCGGACGATAGGTATGTTTGTCAACACCGTCCCTATGCTCATTGAGTTGGAAAACGGCAATTCCTTTGCAGAAAACCTGGCGACTATGGGCAAGACTATTTTCTCTGCCTTCCGGCACCAAAAGTTTAATTATGGCGATGTGCTGTCTGCAATCCGCAAGGAGTATAACTTCTCAGAAAAGCTGTACGATGTAATGCTCAGCTATCAGAATGCTACCATCACCGGTGGTGATTGTGAGACCACTTGGTATCACTGCGGTATGCAGAACGAGAGTCTGCAGATCCACATTGACGACCGGGATCGCGAAGGTGTTTTCCGCATCCACTACGACTATCAGACAGATAAGTTTACGGTGCAGGAAATTGATGCACTGCATAGTCATATAATGGCTTTGCTGCAGGATGCAATCGAAAACGACACCAAAAAGCTTTACGAGTTGGAGCTTCTGCCCTCGGAAGAAAAGCAAAAGGTTCTGTTTGACTTCAATGACACTGCAATGGACTATCCCAGGGATAAGTGCGTCCATCAGCTATTTGAAGAGCAGGCAGTTAAAACACCTGATAAGGTTGCTGTGATTGCCTGCGATAAGACTCTGACTTATGCCGAACTGAACGATAACGCAAATCGCATCGCCCATTCATTAATTGTAAAGGGCGTACATTCTGGGGATATTGTGGCCTTTGCCTTGTCTCGAAAGAGTCATCTGATTTCTGCAATCCTTGGTATCTTAAAGGCTGGTGCAGCATACCTGCCTGTAGACCCGGATTATCCTCTGGATAGAATTGACTATATTCTGAAAGATAGCAATGCCAAGCTGTTTATCACAGAGAATGAAATTGAGGATTATCTTAATAACAGCCAGACTGATAACCCCGCTGTTGCTATGACCAGTGAAGACCTGTGCTATTACATATATACGTCTGGTTCTACTGGGACCCCCAAAGGTGTTGCGATCCGCCATAGAAATCTAATCAATTTCTGCTGTGATAACAAACATAATG
>JAZNZH010000030.1:0-8348 GCA_045594845.1 Faecousia sp.
ACAAGCCGAATGTTCAACATCGCATTCCGGAAGCAAAAAGGAAATCTTATCGGAAATCTCCTTTTTGTCATCCATAGCGCCAAGGAATAGATTGTTGAAAAACTGATCTTTCAAAATCATCTGAAGTCTCAGTCTATATTCATCCTGCTGCAACCGAAAAGCTTCATCGAGTTTGTTTTCATCCAACTCACTTTTGATTTTCGACATCACGGAAGTAACCTCATCCAATTGGATTGGCTTTAAGATGTACTCCATAACGCCGTATTTGACCGCCTGACGTGCAAGTTCAAAATCGCTGAAGCCGCTGATAAAAACCACCTTGCACGGCAGTCCCTCAGTTTTTATATACTTTGCGATCTCAATTCCATCCGTATGATTCATTACAATATCTGTAATGACAACGTCCACAGGCATTGTATCCATATATTCGATCACGTCACGACCGTCACTAAAGCAAGCTACGACCTGAAACCCGAGTTGCTCCCATGCGATACTCTCTACTAAGCCTTCCTGGATAATTTTTTCATCATCGGCGATGACCACATTATACATAGTATCTTCCTCCTCTATGAGAAACTTATTTAGGAAAGCATAACACAAAATATCCCTGTAAGCAAATGGCAGCGTTTTCCATTATATAGATGTCAGGCAGACTGGTTGTACCAATCTGCCTGACCAGTGAATTTAACGATTATTTGCCGTTAGCAGCACACCATGCATCAATCTGTGCCTGCACTTCCTCAATAACGGTCTGTGCACCAGCAGCTCTCAGCTTCTCAGCATACTCCTGGGCCCATGCTTCCACATCGTCGCAGTACAGATACATCTTATCATACTCAGCAACAACAGCATCGATCTGAGCCAGCTCAGTTGCAATGGGCTCAGAATTCAGCACGAAGCCAGCCAGATTACAAACGGTTGCGGAACGATTGATCTTCTCGGTCTCTTCCCAAACGCTGTCATCCTGACCGGGCAGCAGCCATGCATTGAACTGGTTGCCCAGCATCCAGCCGAAGCCAGAGCGATCGTAACCAGATTCAGGAATCAGCTCAACGCGGTTCTCGGCGACCTTATTGTAGTTGACGCCTTCGATACCGAACAGCAGAGTGTTGAAGATTTCGGGATCGGTCCACATAACAGTGTACAGCTTCAGAGCAGCTTCGGGATTCTTGGAATTGTAGTTGATAGCAGTCATGGTAGGAATACCTGCAGTGGAGGTCAGCATAGGACCGTCGCTCAGGTACAGCATGACATACTCTTCGCCCTGCTTTACGGAGTATTCCACATCGCCGCCGGGCTTGCCGGAAGTGATGTACATAGCATAGCGGTTAGCCTTCATATCAGCAGAGTTGTCAACAACAGTTGCGACATCTTCTCTGAAGAAGCCCTGCTTGTAGAGCTCGTTCAGAGCCTTTCTGTGGTTCACGTAAGCTTCGCTTTCCTGCAGCATGAAGACCCGGTAGTCGTTGTCATCAAAATCGACGGAAGCAACCTTACCGAAGGTGCTGGCAGGAGTGCCGTAGTTGACTGCGCTGGTGTAAGTGCCAGTCTCGGCCAGAACATACATGCCTTCCTCGTTGTCACGGACGGCTTCCATAAATGCCTTGATCTCAGGATCATTCACATCGTTGATAGTGCTGCCGTTTTCAATATTCAGACCATACTTGTCCATCAGGTCCTTCTGAATGAACAGGCCGCTCTGGTTGTAAATCATCTGATAGTTGGGCAGAGCATAAACATTACCGTTAACAGTTGCAACATTGTACAGGCCCTCGGGATAGACAGCCATCAGTTCCTTGCCGACTTCGCCTTCCAGCAGCTCGTTGAGGGCCAGGAATGCGCCCATGTCAACGTTAGTGTAGAAGTTGTTGGACCAGTTAGCGGTGAAACACAGATCCCAATTCTCGTTGGAAGTGATCTTCAGACGCATCTTGTCGTTGTATTCGCCACCAGGGATGGGCTCAAGATTCAGGTGCAGATTATATCTCTCCTCCAGCAGCTTGTTTACTTCTGCAAGGACAGCCTCGTCACCTTCCTGAGGATCGCCGTTGATGCACCATGTAACCTCAACGATATCATGGGTGCCGTCAAAGGGATCTTCGCTCACAGCAGGAGCCTCTTCGGAGCCGTCGGGTGCGGGAGTTTCGTTGCCGGAAGGAGTGTTGTTGTCATCATCAACAGGTGCGTTGTTATCGCAACCAGCGAAGCAGGAAACAACCAGTACTAAAGCCAGCAACAGTGCAATGAGTTTTTTCATTCTTTTTTTCCTCCTTAATTTATATATTGAAGTGGTTATTATATTACCACAATCAACCTTTGATACCGCCAACAGTCATTCCCTTGGTGAAATACTTCTGGAAGAATGGGAACACAAGCATCATCGGTCCAATACACACGACGAGCAGTGCCATACGAAGGTTTTCACCGGGAAGGTCTGCTGCAGAAAACTGTGCGGGAACTTTTTCCATTGCTCGCAGCAACGCATCAATGCTCATCATCATGCGCTGAAGCAGATACTGCAGCGGATATTTTGTATCCGTTCTTATGTACAGCATAGCATTATGCCACTCGTTCCATTTCGCCATAGCGTTCAGAAATGCGATTGTAGCAACAACCGGAGTAGATAACCGCAATGCGATGGACGAATAAATTCTCCACTCACCGGCTCCGTCGAGTTTAGCGGCATCGAACAATCCTTCAGGCAAATCCTTGAAGAATGTGCGGAACATAATGATATGGAACACATTAGCAAGGCTGGGTAAGATCAATGCCCAGAGACTATCCGTAAGTCCTAAAACCTGCGTGTTGATGATGTACTGTGCAACCAATCCGCCACTAAACAATGTCGGAAGGAAGAAAAACCAAGTAACTATTTTTTTCCATCTGAAACTATCTCTTGAAAGAGCGTAGCCTGCCATGGACATCATCAGCACACCTACGAAAGTACCTACAACCGTAATAAAGATAGTTACCGCATAGGCATTGATTACTGTACGCGGATTCTCAAATAGGTAGGCATAGGCTGTAAAGTCAACTTCGACCGGGAATGGCCGGAAACCGTACTTTGACAGATCCGCTTCGCTACTAAAGGAAGCCGAGATTACCATCATGAACGGAACTACACACGCAAGGCCAAACAGAATAAAGAAGGCGTGTATAAAAATATTGGTTCTTTCTCGTTGCTTTTTCATATTTCCTCCCGTCAGTCCCCGTCGCGATTAGAAAAGAGCCTTATCCGGGTCGATCTTCTTAACAACAAAATTGGTAATTACCAACGTGATGGTACAAACCACTGATTGAATTACACTGGCTGCACTGGATAGTGTAATATTACCGTTGTCCATCAAGGCTCGGTACACATATGTATCAATAACATCGGTCGTCGGATACAAATTACCAACATTTCTTGTCACATTATAAAACAAGCCAAAGTCTGCTCTAAAGATCTTACCGATATCCAAGATCACTAGAATAATAATCAAAGGAACAAGGTGCGGAATGGAAATATTCCATATTTTTTGCCACTTTGTTGCTCCATCGAGATCCGCCGCTTCAAACAACGAATCATCAATGCCCATAAGGGAAGCATAGTACATAATCGAACTAAGGCCGACACTGTGCCACAGTTTCACGATGGTCAAGATTACAGGCCAGTACTTTGCTTCTGTGTACCAGGAAATCTTTTCCCCACCAAAAGCAACAATAATCTGATTCAAAACACCTCTGTTCGTATCAAGGATTGCGTACACAATGTAGCTTACTGCAACCATGGAAAGGAAGCTGGGAAGAATGGATACAGTCTGATATAATTTTACATGTCTACGCTTTTTCACTTCGAACATTAAAAGAGCAAACGCCACAGCGCAAACTACAGTTGTTGCAATAAACAAGAAATTCAGCAGCAGGGTGTTTCGTGTAACTCTAAAAGCATCCTGAGATGTTAAGAAGAATTCAAAATTCTTGTACCAGGGCTTCGCCCAATCGCTGCCCAAGATACCCTTGGGAACTTTGTAATTCTTAAATGCCAGAATGACACCAAACATGGGAAGGTAAGAGAACAATAAATAAAACACTATACAAGGTAGTGTCATGCTGCCAAGCGAAAAACTTTCCCTCAGGGTCATCTTACTATAGCGTTTTTTTCGCATTCTTGCCATAACAACCTCCGCCGAGTCAATAATTATATAGTTATTATGCACGAAAGTCTCTTCATTTGTTATGCCAAAAATCCGCCATTTGCAGACACAAAATAACCACATTTCAAAATATAAAATCACATTTTACAGTTCTGGCAGCCTCGCCTTACTTATGAACCGGTAAACTGTTGCGAGTGCCTCCAGGTTTTCTCAGACGCATCTGCATTACAGGTAGAGCAAATGGGTTGAACCAGTGCTGTGGAACAACCGCCCATACTTTATTAGAGCGAAACGCCCTCTTTTTCTAGTGCAGGTATTATACTCATCCAACAAACGGGGCGCAATTCACAATTTCTTCCGTTTTTCTTTTGGATTCTCGCTATGCTGTCAGAGCCATGTATTGGTGCCGGTACCGTGGCTGCGGGCAGTCGGGATGCCGTTGCGCAGATGGTTCAAAGATCGCAGGAGCGGCCTCCAGACCTACCGCAGGAAACAAAAAGTGGAGTTATCCCAATTAGGACAACTCCAACCTTGTATGTCATACCTCATCTCCCCCAAAGAAAACAGAAACCAAACCGAAATACATTTGGTTGGGTGCGTCTCCTTTTCGTAAATACATTCATTCCCCATTGGGAGGCTATTGCCATAAAATCAAATTTTTACACTTTTCACTTAGATTTGTTATGTATTATGCCTCAAAGCACTTTTTGTTCCGTTACACAATTGTGATCTTTCCAGCATCTTTGGGTTGAAAATACTTTTTCACAATGTTGGAATTCGTAATGATGTGATCGATTGTTTGGATTGGTACCAGATTATACGGCGTGGACAAGGAGAATTTTGTTTCATCGCATAAGAATACTGTTGTCTCTGATTGATGGATCGCCACCTTGCGAATCTGCGTTTCAGGTAGAGACGGGTCAGTAAGCATGCCCTTCTCATTCACTCCGTGGCATGAGAAAAACAACGTGTCAATATTAAATTTCTGAATAAACTCCTCAGCGAAGCTCCCAAAATGCGCCAGGGAATTTTCAAATATCTCGCCGCCGGTACAATAGGTTTTAATGCCTTTTTGTACAAGCAACGTTGCAAGCGGTATTCCGTTTGTGATTACGGTGATCCCTTTTTTATCGCTCAGAAAATCTGCCATCTGTAGCGTGGTAGTGGAAGCATCGATAAAAATAATATCGTGATCTTTGACCATGCTTGCAGCGCAGCGGCAAAGCGCCCGCTTCTGTGCGGCATTGACCGTTTTTCGGAAATCCAGCGGTGCCACAATATGCTCTGACTGGATCAGCTTTGCACCTCCATGGCTTCGAATGATCTGATTTCTCCGGGCCAGCTCAGCCAGATCCCTTCTGATGGTGGGCAGACTCACATACAACATTTGACTGAGCCTTGCGGCAGAAACATAACGCTCTCTTTCAATGATAGCCAGAATTTGATCGTACCGTTCTTCCTTTATCATAATAAGCCTTTCTTTTGATCGTTTTTGATTGTTTATCTGTTTATTAGCCACTAATTGACAATCGTTTTTGACCGTTTTATTATATTACGGTTATTAAAAGTTTGTCAATAAGGAGAATGGGACATGTATGATGTTGTGATTATCGGTGCAGGCGTTGTAGGCGGGCTAACCGCACATGCCCTGGCAAAGTACGATCTGAAGGTCTGTATTTTGGAAAAAGAGAATGACGTTGCCATGGGTTCCACAAAGGCCAACTCGGCTATCGTGCATGCGGGTTTTGATGCTGCGCCGGGTAGTTTAAAAGCGCAACTGAATGTGCAGGGCGCACAAATGATGAAAAACCTTTGTCAAGATCTAGGTGTTAAGTACCGGCAAAATGGCTCATTGGTCGTGGGTTTTGACGAGGATGACCGAAAAATGATTGACTCTCTACTGGAACGTGGAAAGTCCAATGGTGTTGCGCAGTTACAGGTAATTGGTAAAGAACAGCTGCAACAGCTGGAGCCCAATATTTCCGGCAAGGCCATCTGTGCATTATGTGCCCCCACAGGCGCTATCGTCTGCCCCTACGAGCTGACGGTTGCTTCCATTGGAAACGCCATGGATAACGGCACCCACCTAAAATGTAACTTTGCGGTTCGCAACATTACCAAAACCAAAGATGGCTATCTGATCGCATCGGATAACGACCAGGTACAGGGCCGTTTTGTGATCAACTGCGCCGGTCTTTATTCAGACGAGATCGCAAAGCTGGCAGGCGATGACTCTTTCAATGTGCATCCCAGAAAAGGCGAATACATTTTGCTTGATAAAGAATGCGGCAGTCTTGTATCTCACACCATTTTCAGAGTCCCCTCTAAAATGGGCAAGGGCATTCTGATTACCCCGACGGTAGACGGGAATCTGCTGTTGGGGCCCACCTCCGTTGACATCCAGAGCAAAGAAAACAAAAACACTTCCGAAGATGGATTTGCTGAAATTATCAGCAAATCCCGGGAAAGCCTGCCCACTGTCCCTTTGGGCAAGGCCATTACCTCCTTCTGTGGCCTGCGCGCTGTGGGTAGTACCGGCGATTTCATTATTACTTCACCGGAACAGGGCTTTATCAACGCAGCCGGTATCGAATCCCCCGGTCTTTCTGCCTCCCCTGCCATTGCAGAATATATCACCGAAATGCTGGCAAAGCAGGGTTTGGTTCTGACCCTAAAAACAGAATATATCCCCACCCGGCCTCCTATGCACGCTTTCCGTGAGGCTTCCCTGGAGGAGAAAAACAAGATGATCCGGGAAAATCCTGCATACGGCAAGATCGTTTGCCGGTGTGAGGGTGTTACCGAAGGCGAGATTTTGGATGCCATCCGCCGCAACCCCCAAGCCCGTGACCTGGACGGCATCAAGCGCCGGACCCGTGCACAAATGGGTCGCTGCCAGGGGGGCTTCTGCAGCCCTTCCATCATTGAGCTTTTGGCAAGGGAGCTTGGGATTCCTTACGAGTCTGTGACCAAATCCGGCGGTGCTTCAGTGCTCACTGTGGGCAAGACGAAAGGAGGTCAGGAAGTATGAGAGACTTAGTCATCATCGGCGGTGGCCCTGCCGGTATGAGTGCTGCCATCGCCGCTTACGAAAGCGGAATCCGGGACATTCTGATCCTGGAACGGGACGAACACCTGGGTGGCATTTTGCAGCAATGCATCCACAACGGCTTTGGCCTTCACAAATTCGGCGAAGAACTGACAGGGCCTGAATACGCCTGGAAATATGAAAGCAAGATCCGCGAACTGGGGATTGAAGTCAAGCAGAACACAATGGTTTTAGACTTATCGGCAGATAAGGTCATCACCGCCACTAACCAAGAAGACGGCGTATTTCAGCTTCAGGCCAAGGCCGTGATTCTGGCGATGGGTTGCCGCGAGCGTTCAAAGGGTGCGCTCAATATTGCAGGCAGCCGTCCTGCAGGTATTTACAGCGCAGGCACTGCCCAAAAGCTGATCAATATGAAGGGATATCTGCCCGGCAGGAACGTTGTCATTCTGGGCAGCGGTGATATTGGGCTGATCATGGCTAGAAGAATGACCCTGGAAGGCGCAAAGGTCCATGCCGTGTGTGAGCTCATGCCCTATTCCGGCGGACTCGCCCGAAATATTGAACAGTGTCTGCATGATTTCGACATTCCCCTGAAGCTCAGTCATACGGTGGTGGAGATCCACGGAAAGGACAGAGTCGAAGGCGTAACGATCGCACAGGTAGACGAGAACAAAAAGCCCATCGCGGAGACCCGGGAATATATTCCCTGCGATACGTTACTTCTTTCGGTAGGTCTGATTCCCGAAAATGAGCTTTCCAAAACCGCAGGTGTAGCTCTGTGCAACACCACCAGCGGTGCAGTGGTAGACCAGGACAGGCAAACCTCCATACCGGGTGTTTTTGCCTGCGGAAATGTTTTACACGTTCACGATCTGGTGGATTTTGTATCTCAGGAAGCAGAAATCGCAGGAAATGCTGCGGCAGAATATTTGTGCGGATCGCAAGCAGGTGCCCTTCATATCCCCATTCGCACCGATGGCAAGATCCGTTACACTGTCCCCCAAGTCATCACCGCCAAAAAGGACGTGACTGTCTATTTCCGTGTCAGCAACGTTTATCAAAACATAAAGATCAATGTCGCAGATGGTGACACTGTTCTTCTTTCCAAAAAGAAACGGAAGGTCGCTCCAGGCGAGATGGAAACTGTCACCTTAAAGGGC